>NZ_CP041030.1:2057500-2139666 GCF_012224145.1 Francisella sp. LA112445 | reverse complement strand
AACAAAAATATATCCAAATCCCTTATAAATAAAGGGATAGATGTTTTTTAAAGCAAATAGTAATTGAATGTGTAAGATTGTATTGTAAGAGAGCTGAATAAGCAATCATAAAAAAAACAACCTGTGGATAATTTTGTTAATTAATTTGTTTATTTTTTGTTTAAGCTCTTGTTTATTAACTTATTCACAAATATGTTGATATTTTTGTTGATAATTCTGATTATATTTTATCCACATTTTTATCCATATTATTTTTATGCTCTTTTTACATCCTTATACATTTCCTATCATCTTTTTAAAACCCTTTATTTTCATAGCTTTCAGAAAGTTATCAACACATTTTTGTGTACATAATAAATAATAATATAAAAAAAGAAAAATATACTTTATATAAATATAGAATAGAAAAAACAATGAAAAATAAAAAATAAAAAATTTTTGTTTATAATAAATGTTAATAAAAATAAAAAATCTTTTCTAAATGTCTTTAAATACAGAAATTTTTCTAAATATAAATAAATATGAACAAAGAATAGCAGTTAAAGAAAATAATATTCTTAAAGAAATATTAATTGAAAGAGATAATCAAAAAAGAATTGTAGGCAATATTTACAAAGGTAAAATAATAAGAGTTTTACCTGGAATGCAAGCAGCTTTCGTAGATATAGGTTTAGAAAAAGCAGGTTTTTTACATTTATCAGAAGTTATTCCTTTAGAAAGAGATGATAGTGAAACAGATGAAAACTTTAAGTTAAAAAAGTTAAATACTGAAGATATTAATAAGTGGTTAAGAGAAGGACAAGAAGTATTAGTCCAAGTTGTAAAAGAGAGTATTGGTAATAAAGGGGTTAAATTAACTTCTCATTTATCAGTATCTTCAAGATTTTTAGTTTTTTTACCAGATTTAGATCATATAGGAATTTCATTAAAGATAAATAAAGAAGAAGAAAAACAAAGATTATTAAGTTCTATTCAAAAAATAACTCATAGTGAAAATCCTCGTGGTTATATCTTACGTACAGCAGCTGAAGGAGCAAGTTTTGAAGAATTAGAAAGTGATATAAAATTTTTAAATACGTTATGGCAAGACATTTTAGATATTTCTAGTACCATCATAAAGCCAGGTGTCGTATATGAAGATTTTAGTTTAATAATAAAAACGATTAATATTTTTGCTAATGATAATCCTAGTAAAATTCTTGTAGATAATATTGATTCATATAAGGAAATTTGCCAATTTGCAGATAAATATATACCTGGTTTAAGAGATAAAATTGAACTTTATCAAAAACATAATATTTTTGAAGAATTTGATATAGATAATGAAATAAATAAAGCTTTAGATAAAAAAGTTTCATTAAAATCTGGTGGTTATCTGATTATAGAACAAACTGAGGCAATGATAACCATAGATGTAAATACAGGAGGATTCATAGGTACTAAAAATCTAGAAGAAACTATATTTAAGACTAATTTAGAAGCTACAAAAGAGCTAGCAAGGCAGCTTAGATTGAGAAATTTAGGTGGAATAATAATAGTTGATTTTATAGATATGATGGATCAATCTAATAAGGATCAAGTTTTAGAGGCTTTAAAGAAAGAATTAGAGCTAGATAAGGCTAAGACAAGTGTTAGTGACATATCTGAGCTAGGATTAGTTGAAATGACACGTAAAAGGGTTCATGAGAGTTTAGCAAGAACCTTATGTCAACCATGTGAGCATTGTAATGGTAAAGGAAGTGTCAAAACACTCCAAACAATTTGCTATGATATTTTTAGAGAAATAAAATCTGAAGCTAGAAATTATCCTAATTATAATAATTTTCTATTAATTTCTTCGAAAAAAATAATTGATTATATTGAAAGAGAAGAGTCTATATGGCTTGCAGAATTAGAATTAGATATACAAAAAAATATCCATCTAAAGGCCGAAAACAATCACATCTATAACCAATACGATATAATTCCATTAAATTAGAAAAAAATATAAAAATATTATTGACAGTACAATAAAAGGATATATAATACTAACTCATAGTCGCCGACTTAGCTCAATAGGTAGAGCAACTGACTTGTAATCAGTAGGTCGCCAGTTCGATTCCGGCAGTCGGCACCATAACACGGAGTGGTAGTTCAGTTTGGTTAGAATACCTGCCTGTCACGCAGGGGGTCGCGGGTTCGAGTCCCGTCCATTCCGCCATATTCTCATTAAGGTCTATTTCTTAAAACTCAGTTTTCCCCTTTTTACTTCTGATTCGATTTAGGCCTTAATTTATTATTTTATTTTCTCTATTAAAATTATATGTAATAAATATTCTGTATTTGGTAGCTAGTTATTGAGTCATAAAAGCTATCTATCGAGTTTTTTTAAAAATTTGATACACTGGGTATACATAACTACTTAAATTACTCATAGTGAAGCTTAAATAAAGGAAAAATTATTAATAATAATATTTAAAGCTTTAAATATTGATATTTCATATGTATCTATGTACCATTACATAATTACAAAGTATTCTAATTAAATTTTTATGACATCGTCAGATAGTGGCTGGAAGCAATTAATGGAAATTCTTGCTCAAAGTGAAAAACCTCAAGATATAGAAACTATATGTGATTTTTTATTAACTAAAGAAGAAAAAGAGCAATTAAATAAAAGGGTATTATTGACAAAAGAGCTTATAAAAAAAGATAAATCTCAAAGAGAAATATCTAAAAATTTAAAAATAAGTATTTGTACTGTAACAAGATGCTCTAATGCTTTGAAAGAATGTTCTATAAAAATAAAAGAGATATTTGGAAAATAAAATTAAAAAAAACTAATAGGATAAGCAATGTCAGATACAAAAATATCTAAACAAGAAGATCAAAAGGGCTTTTTAGTCTCAAATATCCATAAAATAGATTATCAAGAAGATCTAAATAGATGTTTTGCAAATCTATGTACAGATAAAAAAAATACTATTTTATTAGAGTCAGCAGAGATAGATACAAAAGATAAATTAAAAAGTATTTTAGTATTAAATAGCGCTTTGAGAGTTTCATGTATAGGCAATAAAGTTTTTATAAAAGCTTTAACTAAAAATGGCCAGGCAGCTTTAGATACTATAAGATCTAGAATAAAAAAGACTATACAAGTTAACCATAATAATAATGAGTTAGTTTTAACTTTTGATACAAAAAAAGATACAAATCTTAATGAACATGAAAATCTTAAAAATGAATCTGTTTTTGATGGTTTAAGATTAATAAAAGAAAGTTTTAAAATATCGAATGAATTTAGTATATTTTTAGCAGGACTCTTTGCTTATGATGTAGTAGCTAATTTTGAATATATAGGCGATGTAAAGCGTAAAAATAAATGTCCTGATTATGTATTTTATTTAGCTGATACTATTATGGTTAGTGATCATCAGCAGAAAGAAACTTATATTCAAACGAACAATTTTAATTCAAACAATACTAATGAACTAGATACTAATATTAAATTTATTAAAGATAATATAAATAATGATATTGATGTAAAAATTGAGAAATTTAGTAATCTAGAAGTAAAAGAATCAATAAGTGATAAAGATTTTTGTAATATTGTTGATCATTTAAAATCCCATATTATTGATGGTGATATATTTCAAGTTGTACCATCTAGAAGCTTCTTTTTGCCATGTCAAAATTCTTTGGAGGTTTATAAAGAGCTTAAACGTACAAATCCAAGTCCATATATGTTTTATATGCAAGATGAGGATTTTATACTTTTTGGAGCATCACCTGAAAGTGCTTTGAAATATCAAAAAGAGACTAATCAAGTTGAAATTTATCCTATAGCTGGTACACGTAGACGTGGTAAAAATCCTGATGGAAGTATTAATCCAGATTTAGATAGTAGAATAGAATTAGAACTTAGGTTAGATATAAAAGAAAATGCTGAACATATGATGCTAGTTGATTTAGCTAGGAACGATGTCGCAAGAATATCAAAAACAGGAACTAGGTATCTAGCAGATCTTTTAAAAGTCGATAGATATAGTCATGTTATGCATTTAGTATCTAGGGTAGTTGGTCAGCTTGCAGATGATTTAGATGCTCTTCATGCTTATCAAGCATCTATGAATATGGGTACACTAACGGGTGCTCCAAAAATAAAAGCCATGCAATTAATATCTGAGGTTGAGAAACAGACAAGAAGTGGTTATGGAGGAGCTGTAGGATATTTAAATGGTTATGGTGATTTAGATAGTTGTATAGTTATACGCTCTGCTTATGTAGAGGATGATATTGCTGAAATTCAGGCAGGAGCTGGAGTAGTTTTAGATTCTATACCTATAGCAGAGGCTGATGAAACTAGAACAAAAGCACAAGCTGTAATATCAGCTATCAAAAATGTACATGGAGTGTAAATAATGGCAAATATTATATTTATAGATAATTTTGATTCTTTTTCTTATAACTTAGTAGATGAGTTTAAAGTTTTGGGTAATAATGTTGATGTATATAGAAATAATATATATATAGATGTATTGCTTGATAAGATTAACTCTGTAGAAAATCCTATAGTTGTTGTATCTCCAGGCCCTGGTAGTCCAGCTGATGCAGGATGTATAGTTAATTTAATTTCTTTGATAAAAGGTAGAGTTCCTATTATAGGTATTTGCTTGGGGCATCAAGCTATAATAGAGGCTTATGGCGGTATAGTATCGCATGCTAATGAAATAGTGCATGGCAAGATAGCTAGAGTAAAACATAATAATCATAGTATATTTAATGATTTAGAATCTCCATTAACTGTTGCAAGGTATCATTCATTAGTAGGAGTGAAAATACCTACAGGACTAGAAACTATAGCAGAAGTTAATGATCTAGTTATGGCTGTAGCAGATGATAAAAATAAAGTTTGTGGTTTGCAATTTCATCCTGAATCTATAATGACAATACATGGTTCTAAACTTTTAGATAATGTAATTAAATGGGTGCAACAATGAGTGAGTTAAGAAAAATAGTTGATAAATTATATAATTTAGAAGATTTAAGTTATCAAGATAGTTATCAATTGTTTGATTATTTTATTAAAGGTGAAATTGAATTACCTTTACAGACTAGTATATTAACAGCTCTTAAATTAAAAAAAGAAACTCCATTAGAAATAGCAGCAGCAGCTGAAGCGTTGGTTGATAACACTAGAGGTTTTCCAAAAATTAAAGAAGATTTAGTAGATATCGTAGGTACAGGTGGTGATGGTTATAATACTATCAATATATCTACTACATCAGTTATAGTAGCAGCTACAGCAGGTTATAAAGTTGCTAAGCATGGTAGTAGAAGTATATCAAGCAGGTCAGGATCTTTTGATCTTTTAGAATCTTTTGGTGTAAATATAGAGTTATCTCCAGAAAAAACAAAAGAATCTATTCAAATAAATAATTTAGGTTTTTTATTTGCACCATTTTATAATCCAGGATTTAGATATGTTAAACAAGCTAGAGAAGTTTTAAAAACTAGAACTATTTTTAATATTCTTGGGCCTTTAATAAACCCTGCAAGACCAAATAAAATAGTTATAGGTGTATATGCTAAAGATTTAATTTTGCCAATGGCAAAAACTTTAATGAACTTAGGGGTACAAAGAGCTTTGGTAGTACATGGTAGTGGTTTAGATGAAGTTGCTATACATGGTGATACTTGTGTAGCAGAAATTAAAGATAATGAAATAAAAGAGTATATGGTTTCAACACAAGACTTTGGAATAGATACTTTTAGCATTAAGGATATAGAAGGTGGTCTACCTGAATACAATAAAAATATAATAAAACAAATACTTTTAGGTAAAGGTAAAGATGCTCATAATGCTGCAGTTGCAATAAATGTAGCTATGTTAATGAAGCTTTATGATGAAAATGATCTTAGACAAAATACTCAGTATATTTTAGAGTTGATTAAATCTGGTAAATGTTTTAAAACTTTAGAAAATGTTATAAGTTTTGGAAATAGATGATGAAAAAAATAATTTATAGTTTATTAATGCTATCTTGTAGTTTAGGTTTTGCAGTCAATAGTGATGTTTCGTACGATAAGGCTGTTTTTGCAGGTGGTTGTTTCTGGTGTTTAGAGTCAGATTTTGAATATATGCAAAAAAATGAAGACTTAAGTCACAATGGTATTATAAAGGTTGTTTCTGGATATGATGGAGGTCATCAAAAAAATCCTACATATAAAAAAGTATCTTCAGGGACTACAAACTATAAAGAATCTGTAGAAGTTGTATATGATCCTAAAAAAATCAGTTATAAAGAGC
This sequence comes from Francisella sp. LA112445, assembly GCF_012224145.1. Taxonomy (NCBI): domain Bacteria; kingdom Pseudomonadati; phylum Pseudomonadota; class Gammaproteobacteria; order Thiotrichales; family Francisellaceae; genus Francisella; species Francisella sp. LA112445. The sequence continues at coordinate 2,133,377 of NZ_CP041030.1, read as the reverse complement.
TCGTTGAGTATTTTTATCGTCGTATAGATCCTACTGATTCAAAAGGTCAGTTTTGTGATAAAGGTAAACAGTATCAGTCTGCAATTTATTATATGAATGATAGCCAAAAACATACTGCTGAAGCTATTACAAAAGAGTTAAAACAAATATTTAATAAGAATAATAAAAATGTATATACGCAAATTTTGCCATCGACAAAATTTTACGAAGCTGAAAAATATCATCAAGACTATCATGATAAAAATCCTAAAAGATATTGTTATTATCGTACAGGCTGTGGAAGAGATCAGACAGTAAATAAAGTATGGAAAAATATAGGATGGAAATATAGTAATGTAGTACCTTTTGATATACCATCTAGCTATGCAGAATGCTTGACTAGATAAAAACTAGTTAATTATAATAATTTTTAGAAAATTGTAGGAAAATATGAAAATAGTAGGCGTATCGACAAAGGTTTCAAATGATAGAGATGACTTGCTTGAGCAGGCATGGGAATTGTTTTTTAATAGTGAGGTTTTAGAATATCTTAATGGTCAAAATTTATCACAAGATATAATATCTGTTTATTATGAATATGAAGGTGATCACACAGCGCCATATACTTTGTTAATAGGTTATGAGGTAGATGATAATTTTGATGTGCCAACAGGTTTAAATTCAACTAATATTGAGTTAAATCATGAAGTTTTTAGAGTAGAAGGAGATCTTCCTGATGCTGCTATAGATAAATGGCAAGAAATATGGACTGATAATTCTAAGAAAAGAGCTTATAAAGCAGACTTTGATAGATATAACCCTATCGAAGATTTTGTTGAAATAAATGTAGAATATATTTAGAAGTATAAAAATTAAACTTTTAAATATTTTTCGTTTAAAATATCACTTAAAATTAAAAAAAAATCTTAATAAGTATGGAAACTATATTAGCAAAAATTGTTGAAGCAAAAAGAAAATGGCTTTTTGCTAAGAAAAGACTATTCCCATTAGATGTCTTTAAAGATGAGGTTTCTAAAACAGATAGAAGTTTTTATGAAGCTTTAACTTCAGAAAGAGCAGTATTTATATTAGAGTGTAAAAAAGGCTCTCCTTCTAAAGGTCTTATTCGTAAAAAATTTGATTTAAATGAAATAGCTTCAGTATATAAAAATTATGCAAATGCTATATCAGTATTAACTGATGAAGAATTTTTTATGGGTAGTTTTGCAAACCTTGAAATTATAAGAAACCAAGTAACACAACCTGTACTTTGTAAAGATTTTATTATAGATGAGTATCAGATATATTTAGCAAGGCATTATAAAGCTGACGCTATATTATTGATGCTTTCTGTTTTAGATGATTCTGAATATAGAAAACTTGCTAAAGTTGCTAATCGTCTTGGTATGGGAATACTTACAGAAGCTAGTAATGAAGAAGAGCTTCAAAGAGCTATAAACCTAAAAGCAAAAGTAATAGGTATAAATAACCGTAATCTTAGAGATTTATCTATAGATTTAAATACTACTCGTGTATTAGCCCCTAAAGTACCAAAAGGAACTATTGTTATATCTGAATCTGGAATTTACAAAAATCAAGAGGTAAGAGAGCTTAGAAAGTTTGCAAATGGTTTCCTAATTGGTAGTTCTATTATGGGAGAGCGTAACTTAGAGCTTGCTGTTAGAAAAATAATATATGGCTTTAATAAAGTATGTGGTCTTACTTCAGTAGAAAATGCTCAAAAAGCTTACGATGCAGGAGCTGTTTACGGAGGGTTTATATTTGTTCCAAAATCACCTCGTTACATAGATTTTGCCATGGCAAAATCTATAACTAAAAAAGTTAAACTAAATTATGTAGGTGTTTTTGCTAATGCTAGTATTGATGAAGTTGTAAATGCTTCTTATGATTTAAAATTAAGTGCTGTTCAGCTTCATGGAAGTGAAGATCAAGTATATGTAGATACTTTAAAGGCTAGATTACATAGAAACTGCCAAATATGGAAAGCTTATGGCGTAGATAAATCTGTACCTAAGTTTCTAGAAAATGTTGATTACCATTTATTAGATGCTCAAGTAGATGGACAGTCTGGTGGTACAGGAAAAACATTTGATTGGGATCTTATAGATAATAAAAATAATATAATATTAGCAGGAGGTTTAAATTCTAAAAACATAGCAAAAGCTATTGAGTTAAAATGCTCAGCTTATGATATTAACTCTGGTGTTGAATCACAACCAGGTCAAAAAGATCAAAAGAAATTAAATGAAGTTTTTGAAGTTATCAGAAATTATTAAGACTTTATAGTTATTTTCTTAGAAGTATTATCTTTTTCTTTCTTAGGAATGGTTAAGTTTAGTACACCATTTTTATACTTAGCCTCTATATTCTCACGATCTATATTTTCAGGTAAGTTTATCGTACGTTGATACTCTCCATAGTAGCGCTCCTGTATATGATGTTTCTTATCTTTATGAGAGTGTTCACGTTTAGCTTTTATAGATAATTTGTTTTTATCTAGCTCAATATCTATATCCTTTTCTTCAATACCTGCAAGATCTGCATGAATATGATAGGCAGAGTCATCTTCAGTTATATCTAAATGGATGTTTTGTAAATACTTCTCTTCTTGATACCCTTTAGGGAAGCTAAAAAAAATATCAAAAAGATCATTTATTGAATGTTTTAATTCAAATGGGTTATATCTGATTTCCTTACTCATAGTTATTCTCCTTATAAATATTGTTTTCGCACCTTTCAATTTTTATATATGATCAGATTGTAGAATTTCAAGAAAAATTTTAAATTAAATCAGGCTAATTTTACTTGTTGAATAATAATTGCAACAAATCCTAGTGACTGCTATTCTAGAAGCAAATAAAACTGATTTAAACTTACTATGTCTCAGCCTGAAATTAAGTATTTAAAAGACTATAAACCAAGTAATTATCTTATAAATGAGACGCATCTAACATTTAACCTAGATGAGTCAAAAACAATTGTAACAGCAGATTTGCATATTACTAAAAATCCTGCTAATAGTGAAAGTAATTCATTAGTTTTAGATGGTGAAGATTTAAAACTGCTATCAATTAAGATAGATAATAAAGATTTAACTAAATCTGATTTTGATATAAATAATAACCAGTTAACTATTTATAAAGCTCCTGAAAACTTTATATTAAATACTGTAGTTGAAATTAATCCATCTGCTAATACTTCTCTAGAAGGGTTGTATAAGTCTGGAGATGTATTTTGTACACAATGTGAGGCAACTGGTTTTAGAAAAATTACATATTATTTAGATAGACCTGATGTAATGTCTTCTTATACTGTCAGAATCATCGCTAATAAGCAAAAATATCCTGTTATTTTATCTAATGGAGATAAAGTTGATTCTGGAGATATTTCAGATACTTTACATTTTGCTACATGGAAAGATCCTTTTAAGAAACCTTGCTATCTATTTGCATTAGTAGCTGGAGATTTGGCTAGTATTAAAGATACTTTTACTACTAAATCAAATCGTAAGGTTAATCTTGAAATCTATGCATTTAAACAAGATATAGATAAATGTCATTATGCTATGCAAGCTGTAAAAGATTCAATGAAGTGGGATGAAGAGAGATTTAACCTAGAGTATGATCTTGATACTTTTATGATTGTAGCTGTACCTGATTTTAATGCTGGTGCAATGGAAAATAAAGGTTTAAATATATTTAACACAAAATATATCATGGCTAGTGATAAAACAGCTACAGATAAAGACTTTGAATTGATACAAAGCGTTGTAGGACATGAATATTTTCATAACTGGACAGGTGATAGGGTTACATGTCGTGATTGGTTTCAACTAAGCTTAAAAGAAGGTTTGACTGTATTTAGAGATCAAGAATTTACTTCTGATTTAAACTCAAGAGATGTTAAACGTATAGATGATGTACGTATTATTAGGAGTGCTCAGTTTGCTGAGGATGCTAGTCCAATGTCACATCCTATCCGCCCTGAGTCGTACATTGAAATGAATAACTTTTATACTGTAACGGTTTATCATAAAGGTGCTGAGATTATTAGAATGATTCATACTCTGTTAGGTGAAGAAGGTTTCCAAAAAGGTATGAAACTATATTTTGAAAGGCATGATGGACAAGCTGTTACATGTGATGATTTTGTAAATGCTATGGCAGATGCTAATAATCGTGATTTTAGCTTGTTTAAGAGGTGGTATGCTCAATCAGGTACTCCAAATATTAAAGTTAGTGAGAATTATGACGCTCAAAATAAAACTTATAGTTTAACACTAGAGCAAACTACTCAACCAACTGCTGATCAAAAAGAAAAACAAGCGCTTCATATACCTGTTAAAATAGGACTTATCACTCCAAAGGGTGAGAATATCGCAGAGCAAGTTATTGAGCTTAAAGAAAAAAAACAGACTTACACTTTTGAGAATATTTCAGCAAAACCAATAGTTTCATTATTTAGGGATTTTTCGGCACCTGTGAAAGTTGAGCATAAGCGTACAGAAAGCGAACTATTACATATTGTCAAATATGATAATAATGCCTTTAATCGTTGGGATTCTTTACAGCAGTTAGCTACAAATATGATTTTAGCTAATTCTGATGTAAGCGACGAGTTCTTGAATGCTTTTAAATCAATTCTAAACGATAAAGAATTAGATAAAGCATTAATCAGTGATGCTCTACTAATACCAAATGAGTCTACTATTGCTCAGGCAATGCCTGTGATTGCGGTTGATGATATTGTCTTATCACGCAAAAAAGTAATGAATCAGATAGCAGATAAACTAAAAGATAACTGGTTAGCTATATATCAAGAATGTAATGATAATAAGCCATATAGCCTATCAGCTGAGCAAATAGCAAAAAGAAAGCTAAAAGGTGTTTGTTTAAGTTATTTAATGAATGCTAGTGATCAAAGTGAAGGTACGCAATTAGCTCAACAACTATTTGATAATGCTGATAATATGACGGATCAACAGTCAGCTTTTTCGGCACTTCTAAAGTCTAGTGATAAACAAGTTCGAGATAATGCTATCAGTGAGTTTTATAACCGTTGGAAGCATGAGGATCTAGTTGTAAATAAATGGTTAGTCTCTCAAGCTCAAGTCTCTCATGAGTCGGCTTTAGATATAGTTAAAGGTTTAGTTAGTCATCCTGCATACAACTCTAAAAACCCTAATAAAGTTTACTCACTTATTGGTGGTTTTGGAGCTAATTTCTCACAATATCATCGTAAAGATGGTTTAGGATATGCCTTTATGGCAGATACTGTGATAGAACTTGATAAAATTAACCATCAAGTTGCAGCAAGAATGGCTCGTAATCTAATGAGTTGGAAGCGTTATGATAGTGCTAGACAGGCTTTGATGAAAAAAGAACTTGAGAGAATCAGAGCATCAAACCCTAGTAAAAATGTCTTTGAAATTGTTAGTAAGAGTTTAGAGTTGTAGTTTTATATATATTACCAACCTGTCTTCATAAAATACAAAAAACAGTATGATTTAACATCTATAGTCATTCCCGCGTAGGCGGGAATCTCCTAAATAACCAAGAGATCCCCGTGTCAAGCACGAGGATGACGAGGGTTTTCTATGGTATTTTTTACTTATAAGATAGGAGTATGATTAAATAAAAAGTCTTAAATATTCTTTATATAATCTTTTCTATTTTAAAGAATATCCAAAATATTTAACATTTTATGGTAAGTAATTTGTGAAGTGTATTTTGGATTATCTTAAAGCGTATATTACAATAAAATATATTTTTATAGATATTACTTTCTAACCTTTCTCTTTATAGATACAATTATCTGCCAGGTAAGTATTGCATAAATAATATAAGAAAGTATTTTTATCCAGTCTGGTAGATACATATATGACCTATATCCTAATAAATTAGAAAATATTGGGATATTAGTGAATATATTTTGTAAAAAATAGTATATATTCTTTAAGGAAGGGTTAAAAATCAGATCTTTTTGCAACCATCCACAGAAACAATTCATAGTATGCATAATTGCCGCAAAAATTAAAAATAATACAGTTGCTCTTATAAAGCTTTGTCCAAATTTTGATATAAAACTATTTATATAGAATATGGTTTTATCTTCGTATAAGCCCTTTTCTCCTTTCAAATATTTTGCGTAAGCATTCATTTCTCTAGAAAAGTACTTATTAGCTTCTATATGATTACCGATACTATCAAATGAATGCTTAATAATTCTAAAAGTTTCTTGGTCTGAAATTTTTAGTTTTTCATTATCTTTTATTTTGCACCCTAAGAAATTTGCACCTGCGGAATAATTAAAGTTAGATTTTGATAAGTCTAAACCTTCATTGAAATATGCTCCTCTAAATATTACAGAATCTCTAAAAGTCACATATTTAAACATAGTAAAAACATTAAATATACAATCTTCAAAAATTGATATTTTATCAAATCGACATTTTTGAAAGACTATTTTACTATCTTTATTTTTTATAATTGTAGTTCCAAAAAAATCTGATGTTTCAGAAAAGTTACAGTCTTCAACTATTAAACTACCTTTGATATCATTGTTTTTAAACTCAAACTTTCCGTTAAAGGTACACTTTTTAAAAGATATTGTTTTCAAGTAACTATCATTTTCCTCAGAATGATTATTAACCATGAAGTTTCCATGAAAAGTAGAATTAATGATTTCTACATTATTTAGATTTGTTGTTTTAGGAAGAAAATTATAGTTATGGCTCTGACCAGCAAATATCTGTTTGCTAACTAATTTTATATTAACTTCTTGAGTAAATTTGCAATGATCATAAAGGAGAGGATCTATTTTTATAGTGTAAGGAGAATCAAAAATACATCTATAAAAAATAGCATCTCCATCTTTCTTAAATGTTTCTACTTGTTTATCATCTAATTTAATAAAACTATCGTCTTCGTTTTTGAATCGACAACCTTGGTAGCTTGTTCTAATAGTATAATAATCAAAAGATTTTTTAATAATAGGAAATGTACATTTTCTAAAATATATACTTTTACAGGCCATTAAGTAAGACTCAAAATTATCTATAAAACTTACTTCATAGAATACCGTATGAGTTTCTTTTGTTTTTTCAACAATTTTTTTAATTTCTTCTATAAAAAAGTTAGGGGCTGTCCTAGATAAGTTTACTTTAAACTCTCTCTAACCCAGTGTTTAATTAGCTTTAGCTGTTCCTTAGAATCACTGTGATTAAATCTCCACTCACATTCCTTCAAAAACAAGTAAAAATGGTCTCTAGGAATACCATTAAATTTTCTCAAATGTCTCTTAGCTTGATTCCAGAAGTTTTCTATACCGTTTATATGATTATGCTTCTTTGCAAACAGCTTACTATGGTTAATTCTATAATGTTTAAACTCTGAAACATCTAAGGCATTATAACTCCTAAAAGTATCAGTGTAAACGATACAATCAGGTTTAACTTTTTCTCTAATTATTGGTAATAGAGTATCACTCTTAGCATTTGGAATGATTACTGTATATACCTTACCATTACGTTTAAGTAAGCCAAATACAGGAACTTTACCACCAGCTCCTCTACCTCGTTTCCCTTTACGAGTTCCTCCAAAATAGCTTTCATCTACTTCAATCTCTCCTGTAAACATTTCTAAATGCTCACTATTTTCATAAATTAATAATCTTAATCTATGAAAATAATAGCTGGCTGTGGTTTTATTTACTGATACTAATTCTGATGCAGTTCGTGCTGTACTTCCTGCTATAAATAACTCTATTAATTTGTCTTGCTTGTATGTACTTAATCTACTTTTCCTCATCAAAACCATCCTAACATAACTTAGTTATCTAGGACAGCCCCAAAAGTTATTATCTTCTTCTCGAAATTTATCTTTACAGCAGTGCAATATACATTCATTATAGTCCTTATAAGAGTTATAATTATAAGACTTTTTTGAAGGGCTTAGAGAGGAAGTCAATTTGTCGCATACTGGACATTTTTTAGTATTACTCATTTTAATTATTCCATGTCATTATTTTTTAGTTTTTAGAATTTCATAATCAATCTTATAATAAAAAAATGGATAAAGAAAATTGAGGTTAAATTTATAAAGGATGGAATATAATATAATATAAGAGTTTATTAGTTTTAGTGAATTATTATCTAAATAATCATAATTATAGCTATAACAAACATCATTGAAATATATATCATTTGTAAATGTTTATGAGAAAATGATGCTGTTACCTTAACACCAATATTTACACCAATTAGGCTTGGTATAATTCCTGTAAGAACAATCATTAAATTTAAATAACCAATACAATATGGTGGTAAATTAGATGCGTGTAAGCCAAAAAGCATAAAGAAAAGAGTCATTACTAAACTTATAAAAAAAGTAATAACTGTAGAAGTTCCAATAGCTTTGCGAATATCTAAGCCACATTTTGTCAGTAATGGAACAAAGAATACTGATATACCAGAAAGCATCGTACACATTCCAGCTATAAATGCGCTAGCTATTTTTAATACTAATGGTGCTTGCCAGATTTTTAGAGAAGTTTTTGTTTTACTCCACATCCATATAGCCATAACTATAAGTAAGATAGAAAAGATAGCCTTTAGATTACCACTCTTTATTAGAGTTACTAAAAACACACCAAAAACCCCGCCTAAAAGTATACTGATAAGCGCCCAGCGTAGAGTGTCATAACAAATTTGTTTGTATTTATGTTGTTTGATGCTCGCAAGTAAACCAACTAAAACACCAGAACTAACAGCACAAGCAATAGCTACCTGCATTAAATGATCATTTGATGCATAGGAGTAATGTAAGAGTAGATAAAATCCTGGTACATTAATAAGTCCTGATCCACCACCAAAAACTCCTGAGATAAAGCCTGAGAAGATTGTTATGAAAAAAATAAGAGTAATAAATAAGGGTAAGCTCAAAGTTTATATTTCCATTATTGTATAAAAGAGTTTAATTCTATTTATTGATCCATTTTAAAACAATATTTTTATTGCGGTAAAATATAAAAATATTAGTTATGGAAGTTGGAAGAATATTATATAGCTAAAATATATGAATAAATAAGTTTTAAATTATCAAAGAAAATAACTTATTTAGAATATATAAAACATGAAATATAACACTTAAGCTGGACTAGCACATCCAGGTATATCATGATAGGTTGAAGAACTAGGAGATAATGCTCCTATTGTTTGTTTACCATCTGAAACACTAACATAGAAGTTAAATCCATTTTTTGATGTTGAGTCAGTACAGTGTTGCCATATAGCTCCTGTAACTACTTGTTCAAAAGTGTCTCTAGGAACTTCAGATGTAACTTCATATGTATAAACCCCATCTGTAGGACCTGATAGATTTGTGACAGTTGAGTTTGTTATACTTGTTGGGGCTACAGCGCCACATCCAGCCCAAATATTACTATTTTTTCCTTTTAAGTATTGGCAATGAGATCCATTATCTGTTGCTGATATAGGAGATACAGTAACAGTATAGCCTTTCATTTCAGTTGGTGTATTTTTCGTTGTAAATTTAGCAGTTAATTTACAAGTTGTTACTTTAGCAGGATCTGTAGGAATTGTTTTACAAGTATCTAATGAACCAGAAATAACGGTAGGAGTGTCTACACTTATATTAGGCTTAGGTGCTTTGCCAGGGTTTGTTTTAGGATATCCTTGCATATCGTTGATAGTTACAGAAATAGTGCTACCACTAGTTAATGTCTTACTAGTAAGAGTACCATCCTGAGCTAAGAAATCATCAAAAGCGAATGTATATACTATAGGATATTTTTTATTAGCTGCTGCAGTTGAAGTTGTACAAGATGATTTAGCAGCACTATCATAGCAAATTGAATGTATTACTTTAGAGTATTGGCTAAACCAAGGCCCTTTATCCTCTAACTGACCGTTTGCAGAGTTATTTTTGTACAGGATATCTTTGTTATCATTAACAAGTTTGTTTAAAGATGATTTACTTATCGCTGTATCCTCTATTTTTGAGTTTGATACAGGTAGTAAACCTGCAGAGAAAAGAGCTGATAGGCCTTCTGCTATAAGTCCTTTTGCTGGGTGATTATTTTGAATAGTATCTGTAGTTGTATAAACTTTTGGTAATATATTATTATTATCAAAAGGCCACTGTCCAGGGCTAAAGAAGTCAAATGAACTCACATAATCCATAGGAATATATTCATCTTGCAGTTTAGCTTGATCGCCACTAGGAGCTTTACATTTTGATAAATCACTTAAGTCCGTACAGATTTTTGGTATAAACTTCCAACAGCTTGTACTATTTGCGTAAGCTCCATATATTGGCTTACCTTGTGAATCATAACTAGTTATTTGTTGACTACATTTTGCATTACTTGAGATACCATCAGCAAAATATACAGCATTTTCAAAAATATCTGTTTGAGGATATTTAGCACTATACAGCTGGCTTACATCAAAAGCTAATTGATGTTTAGTCCCTTCATAATAATTAATCAAGTTTTGTAAATAAAATGATGAACCACTAGGAGTTGTTATTGGATTTAGTAAATAACTAGTTCCAGTGACAGCTGGCTTATTTACCATATTTTTCATAGATCCAAGAGGGTTATCAGCACCAGTAGAGGTAGCTATTCCTGAAGGACTAATAATACGTATTGTAGATCCAGAACTATCAAATATTAGATCTTTCCATGTATCTACACTTCCTGAGGAAACTCCGGTTGTAAAGTTTGCAGTTGCTTGATCAATAATTTCTTTTCGACTCATTCCTAAAGGATATCCTGATTCTGTTAGATCAGTAGGTTTTATTGGAGAAGGATTTTGCATAGTTAAAGGTATACTAAAGAAGTCTACACTTGTAGGATCTATATATAGTACACCGCTAGAGTTGTAAGTAAGCTCAAACTTATCATAAACAACTTGAGACATATAATAATTACTATCGCTAGAGGATTTACTATAAAAAGGAGCATTTGTTGCAACACCACCTAAAGGATGTCCAATAGAAACATAAATCCGTCCAGAAATAAAAGGTTTTGGAATTTTTACAGTAAAGCTACCACTATGACCAATATCTTTCCCATAATCTTGGAAGTAAGCTTTGCTCAGTAGAGGACCCTTTGTTAGGGTTCCATCATCTGCAACTTTATATATATTTGTACCATCTACAACCGTTATATAAGTATCCTCAGAGATATTAGAGTTGTTTATTATCTTTAGAGGATATGCATCAGAAGAAGCTGCTTTAGTTTTAGACGCTACTATATTTGGAGAACTTTGAACAGAGGCTAGTTCTGGTTGTTTTATTTGATCTTGGCTTTCTGGTTGAGAGTAATTATTTTGTAAGTTTTTTGAATTTATTGAGGCTTTGTTTTTATGGCTTGATCCACAGGATGCTAATAATGTTGCAGATATTGCAACGGTTAATCCTAAAGGTATTTTCTTCATAAATGCTCCTTATGATTACATCATATAAAAAATTATATGTATTTTCAGTTTAGCATATTAACCAAAAGATTTTTTTAAATTACTTAACAGTTTATAATAAATTATTGAAAATTAATTTTTTGAAATATGTCTATATCTGTAATAGGAAGTGCTAATAGAGATCTAGTTGTAAAGGTTGATGAGCTTGCACAAAAAGGCCAAACAATTATAAGTCAAGATTATGAAGAGTTTTGTGGAGGTAAGGGCGCAAATCAAGCTGTAGCAGCAAGAAGACTTAGTAAAAATGTAAGTTTTATAACAAATCTTGGCAAAGATAGTTTTGGAGATAGGCTTTTAGAGTTTTATAAAGAAGTTGGTTTTGATGTATCGACAATAAATCAAGATTCTAATAGTAATACAGGATTAGCTTTTATTTCTGTAGATAAAGAGGGCCAAAATATTATAAATGTTGTAATGGGAGCTAATGCTAAATTAGATGAAAAAGTGATAGATAGACATATCCAAAAAATACAGTCTTCGAAAGTTATTCTAACACAGTTAGAAACACCACTAGAAACAATTGAATATTTAGCAAATAGGGTGACAAAAGATCAAATTTTTATACTAAATCCTGCTCCCGCTAGAGAATTACCAGAAGAGTTATTACAAAAAGTCGATATATTAACACCAAATGAGACGGAAAGTTCTATTCTCTCTGGAGTTGAGGTTAGAGATATTGAAACTGCTAAACAAGCGGCAAAAGAGCTACACAAAAAAGGTGTAAAAACTGTAATTATAACCTTAGGTGAAAAAGGTGCTTTACTATCAAAGGATAATGCACAAGAACAAAAGCTTTTTGCTACTAAAAAAGTAGATGTAGTTGATACAACAGCAGCGGGAGATACTTTTAATGGAGTGCTTGCTTTTTGTTTAGATAAAGGTTTTAGTATAGAAAAATCTATACAAATAGCTAATACAGCTTCAGCGTTAGCTGTAACTGTAGAAGGAGCAGAAAACTCAGCACCGACTTTAGAAAAATTGAATACTTATTTAGAACAAAAAATATAATAATTGGAGATATAAAATGGTTGTATTACACTCATATGGTGTTGCAGTATTCTTTTGTATAGTGACTATGCTATGCTGGGGATCATGGGCAAATACACAAAAACTTTCGACAAAAGAATGGCCGTTTCAACAGTACTATTGGGATTATGCATTAGGAATTTTGATAGTTTCCTTTATATTAGCTATAACAATGGGAAGTTTTGGTTCAGAAGGAAGGTCTTTCTTTAGTGATATATCTCAAGCATCATCAGCAAGCTTTTTCTATGCCTTTATGGGAGGAGTAGTTTTTAATCTAGCTAATATACTTCTTGTTGCAGCAATTGATATAGCTGGAATGTCTGTAGCATTTCCATTAGCTATAGGTTTAGCTTTGGTTATAGGTGTTATTACAAATTATATTGCAACACCTTTGGGTCAGCCTGTAGTGTTATTCTTAGGTGTTTTAAGTGTGCTTGCTGCAATAATAATAGATGCTGTTATATATAAGCGTATTTCTGATAATAAAAATAAAAATATGCTAAAAGGATTTATAGTTTCGATAATCTCAGGTATTTTGATGGGCTTCTTCTATCCGTTAGTTATAAAGTCAATATCTAGTGATTTTGTAACTCCTCAAGCTGGTTTAATGACACCTTATACAGCTAGCTTTATATTTGCATTAGGAATTTTTATATCAAACTTTGTTATTAATGGCTGGATGATTAAATTTCCTATTTCAGGTAAAAAACTTAAATTTAAAGATTATTTTTCACAAGGAACACCTTGGTTACATATAATAGGTATTTTAGGCGGTGTAATTTGGGGTGTAGGTTCTTGTTTGAACTTTATAGCTTCAGGTATTGCTGGACCTTCTATTTCTTATGGTTTAGGGCAAGGAGCTACTATGATAGCAGCATTCTGGGGAGTCTTTATTTGGAAAGAATTTGCCAAAGCTCCAAAAGGTACAAATAAGCTAATAGTATTGATGTTTATAACATATATTTTAGGTTTAACACTTATAGTTTTAGCTAGAAATATTTAAGAGCTAGAAGTTTCTAAATACATTAACAACTCTACCAATAATCTCAGCTTCAGATGGTTGTTTTATTTCATCGTTATTTTGAAAATCTGAATTAAGAGGCATTAAGCATAGCTTTCCATCCTCTATATAGACAAGTTTAACGGTAGCACCGTCTGAGTTTTTAGCTACGACAACTTTTCCAACTAGATTCATAATATTTATATCGTTAGGATCAACAACAATAGTTTCTCCTTCATCTAGAGAGTATTTAGCATAGTTTTTATCAAGCTTTTGTTTATCATTGTAGTCATAGTGCATACTATTACCTTTGACTTCTAATAAAAATCCATTCTTAGGTATCATATTTGCTGGTAAGTTGATGTATCTTATTGGGTCTACTTCATAAGATGATTCAGTAAATTCACCAGCTTGGACATATGATAAAACAGGTACTTTAATAGACGTGTTATTTATATCTGATTCATCTATACCTAATATTTTCATTACCTCTAAATGTGTATCATAAGCAGGGGAATTAACTCCGGCTACCCAATGTTTAATAGTTCTTTCACTTTTACCTAGGATTTCAGCTAATTCTTTTTGCTTCATACCTATCTTTTTAAGAGTTGGTTTTAGATCTTTCGAATACTTAAACATAAACAACAACGGATTTTGGGTTTTATACTATTATATGATTATTATTTAAAGCACGCAATAAGTTAATTATAAAAAAGTGCAATTAATCTTCACTTTAGCAAAAAGTATGATATATTTTAAAATGTTAGGTGAAAAAATAAGGCACTAAATAAGAGAAACTAAGTTATTAAAGGAAATTATTTGATTAAATTTATTTTCTAAGTTTAAAAAGTAATTTATAAAAAAGGAGTTACTTATGCGCAGATATTGTATGATTCAAGAGAATAGTAAAGTAAAGAGGCTATTAGCAATCATAAAGACTCATTATAAAGCAGAGTATGGAGATTCGATAATACAAGAAGTAAATCTTAGTCACGTTGCTAACAAAATCTATAATGATAATATAAAAAAAGCAGTCAAAGATCTTTGGCAAGATTTAGAACTTAAATTAGGCTATGAAATAAGATTATTAGAGGTTAATAGTAAAGTTAGTATTCTGCATAAATTTAATAAAAGATCTAGAGATCTATGTTTTATAGTAAAGATTCGAGCAGATATAACATCAGAGGATATTTTTGACTCTATATATAACGCTTCTGATTTCAAAGTGAAATTAAGAGCGATAGAAGTATAGTATTTTTATTTATTAATAATAAAAACGCTCACAAAACCTTTACTCTTAGTATGATCTCCAGTATCTGATGAGTTTTTTGTATTATCCGCTTTTATATAGTTATCCAAGGAAGCAGAATATATTTTAACTTTTGGTAATTTATTTATTACATTTTTGATCAATTCATTCTTAGCTTCATTAAAAGACATATATAGGTTGCCACAATTTATGTTATCTCCCTTAAACCATAGAGACTCTCGAGATATTGATATTGCATAGATAAATGTTTTTGTATTATCTTTTTCTTCTATATATGGACCCATAAGTCTAAAATGATCAGCATATTCATTAAAATCTTTTTCAAATGTGAAAGGAATATCCTTTTGATTAGTATTTGTAGGTGTTCCAGATAATTGAGGGTATAGTTTATTATTAAAATATACGCCATAACCTCCACTATGGTTTATAGACTCTGTATTAGAATAACCAAGTTTATTAACCATATTAATCAGATAATTATTAGCTTGTTGAGCATTTGTAAATCCATTTAATACAAAAATAGTATTTATAGGCTCAACAGTATAATTTTGAGGCTGAGATACTCCATTAATAATAAAGTTTTTCTCACCACGCCAATACACCCAAGCTGCAGCAATATCTTTTGGTAAATCTTCTTTACTATAGCTTTTGGTACTTACCATCATCCATTTACCAATAAATGGTAGTGATTTAGCGATATTGCTAGTTATAGGAGTAATAGTATATTTTTTATTGGTTGTTCTAAATTGAATATTATTTTTAGTAGGTTTTAATTTACTCTGAGAGTTATTTTTGATACCTTTATTTTCCCAGTTTGTCGTATTTTGGAGATTTATAGGTTCAAAAGTCATACCACATGCTTTTAAGTTTTTACCAAAATGATTATTTGCATAACCAAATGTAACAGATAGAATCAATAGCATCGATATAGGTAGTTTTTTCATTATATCAACCTCAACAGTTTTTTAAGTTTAGATATCTCTAAAATTATAACCTTATAGGTTTTAAAGTAATATAAATTATTCTTTAAAAGCCTTTAGTAGTAGAGTTGTAGTCGTTTTAATAAAATCACTTTCTTCTAAGATATCTTTATCAAGTTCGTATGAGCGTGTAAAAGGGGCAAGTGTTGCAGCTGAAATAAACAAAAGTACATATTTAGCAGAAAAACTTTTTGATAACTGTCCAGTTTCTTGGAAATATTTAATCTTTTCTTCTAATTGATCAAATGATGCAAAGTTTTGTTGGTTTTTAATTCCTGCTAAAGAAGAGTTTTTTTCTAAGCGTTGCCAATCTAGAATTTTTAGCATATCTGGATTACTAGCATGAATATTAAACCTTGCTGCGACTAGTTTTTCTACAAAGCCTTCAAAACTATCTTGTTTAATACAGTCATTTATAGAAGAAAAATTTTCTGGATTTATCAAAGATTCTTTGACAGTTTTCCATAGCTCAACTTTATTTGAAAAGTAGTGATATATTAGAGAACTTTGGACATTAGCTTTTTTAGCTATATCTCTAATAGATGTACCATTGAAACCATTTTCAAGAAATAGATGTTTAGCTGACTTAATAATCTTTTTCAGAGTATTGTTTGTTTTAGCTTTGGTTTCCATAAGTTTTTTAAGTTTTAATTTTGAGCTTTTAAACAGTATATCAGAAAATCTATACCATTTTCTATTGAACGATCGATCATATTGTGATATTGTAATTGATCATACGTTCAATATGTCTTTTTTAAAAAAGGTTATTTTTATGAAGATAATTAGAAAAAAACCTATAGGTTTTGTGATGCTAACTATATTTACAATAGCTTTAGGATGTGGTTATTTCTTTGGCGCTGTAATGTTTACACCATCACTACCTGCAATAACAAACTACTTTAATACAGATTCATCATTAGCTCGAATGACGGTATCAAGCTTTTTTATCACAATGTCATTATCACAGCTTATTTATGGTCCTGCATCTGATAAATATGGTAGAAAACCATTTATATTAATGGGAGCTCTAATATTTGCATGTGGTTCAGTATTTTGTATTTTGTCACAATCAATTATATTTTTAATTTTAGGTAGAGCTATACAAGGGTTAGGAGCTGGTGCTTTGATCACATTGGCTAGAACACTTGTACAAGATTCATTTACAAAAGAACATTTTTTAAAAGCAGTTGCTTGGATGAGTATCTTTTTTGCAGTAGCCCCAGCTATTTCTCCTCTTATAGGTGGGTTTTTACAGTTTCATTTTGGCTGGCATAGTAGCTTTGTTTTTATGCTTATTTTTGCGATTAGTTTAATTGTCTCAGTAATTTTTCTTTTGCCTGAAACAAATAAAGATAAAAACCCAAGTGCCATGAATATTAAACATTTAGCTAAAAACTATATGACTATTGCAAAAACTAGAATGTTTTGGGTTTATCTGATTTTTATTATTACAGGCTTATCTGGAGGTATTTGTTTTGATGTGATTGGATCTTTTGTATTGATTAATGATTATCACCTAACATCAGCTGTCTTTGGGGTAGTCTCGACCATGTTATTAATGATGATAATACTTTCACGTTTTTTGACATCGATGTTGCTACTTAGATATATGGAAAAAGAGAAGGTTATTTTACTAGGCTTAGTTATGATGTTTTTCTCATCAATAGTTTTAGTAATATTAGACTTTTTAAAGTTGATTGGTTTGATGGATCTTATTGCTATTCTTTCTATTTTTTTCTTAGCAGCAGGTATTGTTACACCAATATCTGTGGCAAACCTTTTAAGTTTATTTGATAATATGAAAGGTGTT
This sequence comes from Francisella sp. LA112445, assembly GCF_012224145.1. Taxonomy (NCBI): domain Bacteria; kingdom Pseudomonadati; phylum Pseudomonadota; class Gammaproteobacteria; order Thiotrichales; family Francisellaceae; genus Francisella; species Francisella sp. LA112445. The sequence continues at coordinate 2,115,791 of NZ_CP041030.1, read as the reverse complement.
GCTAGTGCTTTTTATGGATCTATGCAGATGAGTGGTATTTTCATGGTAAGCATAATTGCATCTAGTATGAGTCCATCTATTGGATTTATGGTGAGTATTTTATCTGTATTGTCTTTTATCTCTTTGTTTATAGGATATAAAGTACTTTATAAGCAAAAGAATGTTTTTAAACTTAGAAGAAATAGTCCAAGATTAGTCTAAACTTATCTTAGATTAGAAATTATTTTGATTGCCACTTGATGTTTTTAGGGTCTTTATAATTATTTTTTGTAATTTTATATGTGCCGAATTCAAAGTTTACTTTTTCACCAGTTTGTAGTTTTGTTGTTTGGATAAAAGTATGATCTTTTGAGTCAAATGATAATTTTAGATAAGCTGTTTTACTACCCCAATCATTAGATGGCATAGAGATATGATAAATTGTAAAAGTATTTTGTTTGAAATTACCACCCTCTAATGTATAGACACCATAGTGACTTTCACCTGGGGAAATAACTTTATAGACACCATTATCATAGTAGAAAACATTCGCACCATGCCATGGCTTTTTAGAGTACATTTTTTGATAATATAGCTCTAGTTCGTACGTTGGTTTACCTACTTTTACATTTATCTCAGGACCTGAACAGTTTGTTGTTTTTGTTGTTGCATAAGTAAGGCTTAGGCAAATAAAAGTCAAAAATATTGCTATAAATTTTTTCATGATTTTTTCCTTTCTTGTATCTCTATATTTGATAAATTTAATTAGATTTACATTCTGTCATAAAAAGTGCTGTAAAAAAATGTTTGATCATTTATCTATTTGATAGGGCAGTTTTATTTTGTCTATTACTGTTATTTTCGAAATAATTTAATACAGATAATTTTTCTACTAAGGTATATTAGATGGTATAAAGTAATAAATACTGTTTGATAAGGAAGTTATGAAAACTTTAAACTTTGAGAAATTATATTCAGATTTTACAAATATTTTTGACTTATGTAGATACTCTAATGAGTCGTTAGAAGAAGAAATTATTCGAAGAGTTAAAGAAGATAATATTACCCAAGGAATGTTTCTTTTTAGATTTAGATTAGTTATTTTTAAATTTGAAGTGACTGATGATTCTATCGAATATATTGGTTATGAGAAGTAAGCTTAGATAATAATATGGCGGCTTTATATATTATTTTAGGCGTTTTGTTTCTTATATTTTTGCCTATCATAGATATATACTTTCCCTTTGTTCTTGGACGAACTCCTGGTATTCCCACTTCTGAAAATGAAAATTATGATTTAAATCCAAATAAGAGAAAAGTTGGTGAGAATATAAAAAGCGACTTGAGAAAATAGAAGTCAAAAGAAATGATCAAATAACGTTTAAGAACTTTTTTAGATCAATTTTTATAGGAATCTTAATATTTATAAGGGGCTGTCCTAGATAAGTTTACTTTAAACTCTCTCTAACCCAGTGTTTAATTAGCTTTAGCTGTTCCTTAGAATCACTGTGATTAAATCTCCACTCACATTCCTTCAAAAACAAGTAAAAATGGTCTCTAGGAATACCATTAAATTTTCTCAAATGTCTCTTAGCTTGATTCCAGAAGTTTTCTATACCGTTTATATGATTATGCTTCTTTGCAAACAGCTTACTATGGTTAATTCTATAATGTTTAAACTCTGAAACATCTAAGGCATTATAACTCCTAAAAGTATCAGTGTAAACGATACAATCAGGTTTAACTTTTTCTCTAATTATTGGTAATAGAGTATCACTCTTAGCATTTGGAATGATTACTGTATATACCTTACCATTACGTTTAAGTAAGCCAAATACAGGAACTTTACCACCAGCTCCTCTACCTCGTTTCCCTTTACGAGTTCCTCCAAAATAGCTTTCATCTACTTCAATCTCTCCTGTAAACATTTCTAAATGCTCACTATTTTCATAAATTAATAATCTTAATCTATGAAAATAATAGCTGGCTGTGGTTTTATTTACTGATACTAATTCTGATGCAGTTCGTGCTGTACTTCCTGCTATAAATAACTCTATTAATTTGTCTTGCTTGTATGTACTTAATCTACTTTTCCTCATCAAAACCATCCTAACATAACTTAGTTATCTAGGACAGCCCCATTTATAATTATTACTATGTTTTATTTTCTTAAGCTATAAAAGATATTTTGTTTTAATACCTGCGGTCATTCCCACGCAGACGGGAATCTCTCAAGTCGTTAGGAGATCCCCGTGTCAAGCACGAGGATGACAGTGTTTTTAGTTTATGTCTCTTACTTATGAATTTGAAGAATGACTAAAACATTGGTATCACAACAACTTACCGCAATGGTGCAAGAATATATCATGTAGAGTTTTATGTTTTTATAATCAATCTGCTATAATTTCCTTATCTTAAAATTTCAAAAAATAATTTTCATGGCTGAAAAATATATATACTCAATGCATAGGGTTGGTAAAGTTGTGCCACCTAACAAATATATCCTAAAAGATATTTCTTTATCTTTTTTTGATGGTGCAAAAATTGGTGTACTAGGTCTTAATGGTTCTGGTAAATCAACACTACTTAAAATTATGGCTGGTCTTGATACTGAGATTGTCGGTGAAGCAGCTCCACGTAAAGGTGTCAAAATAGGCTACTTACCACAAGAGCCAAAATTAGATGAAACTAAAGATGTGCGTGGTAACGTTGAAGAAGCTCTTTCTCATCTAAAAGATATGCTGACTAGGTTTGATGAAATCAGTATGAAATTTTGTGAGCCAATGTCTGATGATGAAATGGCAAAACTTCTTGAAGAACAAGGTGAGTTACAAAATGCTATAGATGCAGCTGGAGCTTGGGAAATAGAGCGTAAACTAGAAGTTGCTGCAGAAGCATTACGCCTTCCAGCTTGGGATACTGATGTTACTAAACTATCTGGTGGTGAGGCGCGTCGTGTTGCTCTATGTAAATTATTATTATCAGCTCCTGATATTTTACTTTTAGATGAACCTACTAACCATCTTGATGCAGAATCAGTAGCTTGGCTTGAGAAATTCTTAGCTGAGTATAAAGGAACAGTTGTGGCTGTTACGCATGATAGATACTTCTTAGATAATGTTGCTGAGTGGATTTTAGAACTTGATCGTGGCGAAGGTATTCCTTTCAAAGGTAATTATACTCAGTGGCTAGAGCAAAAAGAAAAACGTCTAGAAATGGAAGAAAAACGTGAGACTGCTCATCGTAAAGCTTTACAACATGAGTTAGAATGGGTGCGCCAAAATGCTAAAGGTCGTCAAGCAAAATCAAAAGCAAGGCTTGCTAAGTTTGATGAGTTAAGTTCGCAAGAGTTCCAAAAACGTAATGAAACTCAAGAGTTATATATTCCACCAGGAGAAAGGCTTGGTAAAAATGTAATTAAAGTCAAAGATATCGTTAAATCATTTGATGATAGATTACTTATTGATCATTTAAATATGGAAGTTCCAGCAGGATCTATCGTTGGTATTATTGGTGCTAATGGTGCTGGTAAATCAACATACTTTAAGATGATAACAGGTCAAGAAACTCCAGATAGTGGTAGTATAGAACTTGGTGAAACAGTTCATTTAGCCTATGTAGATCAGTCTCGTGATGCTTTAGATGATAATAAAACTGTCTGGGAAGAGATTGCAGATGGCTTAGATGTAATCACTGTTGGTAAATATACAATTCCATCACGCCAATATGTAGGTAGATTTAACTTCAAAGGTGCAGATCAGCAGAAGTATATTTCTCAGTTATCTGGTGGTGAGAGAAACCGTGTTCACTTAGCTAAGCTACTTAGAAGTGGTGGTAATGTTATCTTACTTGATGAACCAACAAACGATCTAGATGTCGAGACTTTAAGAGCACTTGAGGAGGCTATCTTAGCTTTCCCTGGGTGTATTATGGTTATCTCGCATGATAGATGGTTCTTAAACCGTGTTGCTACACATATGCTTGCTTTTGAAGGCAATAGTGAAGTAGTTTGGTTTGAGGGTAACTATGATGCTTATATAGAAGATAAGAAACGTCGACTTGGTGATAAGTATGACGCTATTACAAAGATCAAATATAAGCGAATTTCTGTTGATTAATACTATTTTGTAACTTTTATTGAATTGATATCAAGAGGTATATTTGTAGCTGCGACTTCATTCCAGCGAACAATGCGACATTTATTATCAAAATCAAAAGATGCTACATCAAGAAGTTTAAAGTCAGCGCCTTTATATTTTCCATCCATATTATATTTAAATATTAAATTATGATTGTTTTGACTTAAGTAACGGAAGTTACTAAAGCTCATTTCTGTAATGCCTTTGTTAAGCATAACAAAGTGCTTTTCAAACTGGTCATATCCTGTAGCTAGAACCACATCATCAGTAGTCATTGTAACATTTGGGTTAAAGAATTTTTTAAAGTCTTTTATTTTAGGGTTATTAAATTTAGAAGAGTTAAGATATAAGTATAGGTTTTGAACTACTTGAAATTTTTTAAGGCTACAATTATTTACAGTACTAGCATCTGCAAAAGTGTTTGTTGATATTAATAGAAGAGAAGCTAGGCTAATAACTAATGTTAGTATATATTTTTTCATGGGATGCTCCTTATTATTTGGAATTTCTTGTTTTTATTTATCTATACTTAGGAAATATTTGATTAAACTTTTATATAGATAGTTTTTTGTATTTCTTTATTTGCTCGCTATATCTCTATGTGTATTAGAGCCATTATTTTTTATGGAAATATAAAATAAGACCCTATAGCGAACTTGGTTCTCATGATTTTTTTAAGAGCTCTAGTTAATCATGTACTGTATATTTTAGAACAATTATCTGTGTCTTAATATCGGAGTTTAGACTATTTATAAATAATTGTGGACATTTTATTATTGTTAGGTAAAAAGTGGGTATTTACTATATAATTCAGTTTTTTTAATAAGATTAAGAGATTTGATTATAAGGTAAAGAAATATTTTCTGGTAGATTTTCAAAAGTTGCACTTATATGCCAATCTGGTCTAAGAAGAATATATTTATGAGGGTATGCATCTTCTGGAAGCCTTAGTATAGAAACTTTATCTGGTAGATTGATATCCATACTATGATTGCCAACAACTAGTAAGCTCCATTGAGTGCGAGATAAAATTTCATAAATAGATTTATCATCAATATAGACTTCAGGAAGAAAATAACCTGGATCTGCATGAGCTATGTAGTCATCATTTTTCTTTATTTCATCTAGAGGTTGTAATCTATTTAGTTTTGTAAGACTACTATATAAATAAGTGTAAGCATGAGTTATATGTCTGGCATTAACTTGTTTATCAGAAATTTCTGCTAGTTCTTGAATATTATCTTTTGCAAGTATTCTATCTTGAGCATTTTGTTCGGCAGCATGTAGATTGCGTATAGCAACAGGTCTACGCTCTGATTCATATGTTGATAGAATATTTGGGTTCTGTTGCTTATGAATTACAGATGCAAGTTTCCAGCAAAGATTTACAATATCTCCAAAGCCTGTATTTAAGCCAAGCCCACCTGTAGGTGCAAAGGCATGAGCACTATCACTGACTAAAAATACTTTTTGGTAATAACAAAAGTATTCTGCTATTTGTACTTGCATTTGCCATAAATGGTAGTTTACTATCTCTTTATCAATTTTTAGTCCAGCAACCTCATCAAGGGTTCTACTTGCTAACTCTTTTGAAGGTAGTTCTTTTCCAGGATATTGGATTTGTGCGTACCATATCTCTTCTTTGGTTCTTAGATCTATAGGACCAATTGCTGACGCTCCATCTTTAGTTAGGCACAAATGCATCATACTAAGATTTTTAACTTGTGATTTTAGATCATTAGCTTTAAATAAGATACTTAGCATTTGTCTTTTAGGACCTAATTCTATAAAAGGTATTTTACATTTTTTGCGAACTAGACTATTTGCTCCATCACATGCAATAACATAGTTTGATGAGAATGAGCAATGTAGATTATCTTTGTTTATAACAGATACTTCTGTTGTATCTTCAGATATTTCAATATCAACAACTTCATGATTTTTTAGTAAAGTTACAGATGGAAACTCAGAAAGTCTTTCTCGTAGTATATTTTCCGTAATATACAGGGGTATTCGTAATCCTTTAGATTTCATGCTACCAACAGCTATAGGATCTGCTTTTAGATTAGCTTGCCATACAACATCCTGAGGAAAGTCTTTACTAAGGAGAGTTTGATTTGATAATTTATCAAAAATTCCCCAACGTTTTAGTAAGCTAACGGTCCGTGAGTTAAGATATTGGGCTCTAGGGCTAAGTAAAGGATTAGTATATTTCTCAAGAACTAAGGTTTTGATATTTTGCATGCCTAGTTCTATAGCCGCAGCTGTACCAGCAGGACCGCCCCCTACAATGATTACTTGATAATCTAGAGTTGTACATTTTGAAGAGTTTTTCATAATATGCTCCTTATTGCTTAAGCTTTATATATTTTTTGATAAATTGCTATTGTATGTATTAGTTATATAGTAATCTACATTGCAAACATCATGTGTACACCACCTTTGGTTGATACATCGTGATATGGGTATGATGAGCTTATAGAACATAGACTATTACCAAACTCTACAGAAAATAGAAGTAACAAGAAGATCATTGTGATATTAATTTTTTTCATGATTAGTTCTCCTGAAAATATTAACTAATTATATGCTCGGTATTGTAGAAGAATTAGTTCAGGCGTAATATAATAATTTAGACTATTTATAAATATATATGGACATTTTAATGATTGATAAGATTCCAGCGTCTCTTATAAAGAGTGAATCACCTGTGTTTGGTATTAGCCATGATAATAGTGCGCCGTTCGTGGATGGGAGTCATCAACATATACAGGCTCAGCTAATGTACTGTTCCAAAGGGATAATAGAAGCACAAGTTTCTGAGAAAGTGTTTTTAGTACCGCCAACAAATGCAATATGGATACCAGGTAATGTACCTCATAGCACATTAAGTAAAAACCGAGTTGACTTTCGAAGTGTCTATTTTTGTGAAGAGAAGTTAGATAATTTACCTAAAACACCTCAGGTTATTTCAATCTCTCCTTTACTACGTGAGTTGATTATTGAAACTTGTAAGTTTGAAGGACGCCTAACGATAGAGCAAAAAAATATAATAAATGTACTGACAGATCAATTAAACTTAGCAAAACAGCAAAACTATACTTTAGAAATACCTAACGTAGATATTATAAAGTCTATTTATAAATATATTATAAATAACTTATCTGAAGCTCTTTTGATTGACCAGGTAGCAAAGTATTTTGCAATGAGTAGTAAAACACTAACTAGGTTATTTCAAAAACATGTTGGTATGACTTTTGAACAATGGAAGCAGCAAGTAAAAGTATTAGAGGCTATTTCAATGTTATCGCAAAATACTTCTACAACACAAGTAGCTCAGGCTTTAGGCTATTCTAGTGATAGTGCTTTTATACATCGTTTCAAAAAAATGACAGGCAAAACTCCAACAGAGTTTAAAAAGAAATAAATAGATGCTTGAGTTTTGCTGTTTCTAAAAATTGTAATTTTTCTTTATTTAGATAATATCGTACCCAACAAATATAAAAATATAATTTTATCTGATGACTTTAACTAAAGATCAGCTCGATCTACTAATCGAAGAAGGGTGTTGTGTTACGGATATTCCAGCATTATCAGGGTATGAAAATTTAGCTAATTCACTAAAGAGTTTTATATTACGAGAAAAAGCTTACAAAGATAAATATTTGCAAAAAAACTTTTCTAAGGGTTTTGATGGTTACTCATATTTAGGTCAAGAGGATAGTACAAATCAAGGTGCGACCGATTTGCTACACACATTTGTTTTATCAAATTTACATGAATCAAGTTGTTTTCCTATAGAGTTTAAGAAATTTCTATCAAATGAGTGGGCTGATATCTATAAACAGATTTTTAAGATAGAGAAAAGTATACTTTCATCTTTAAGCTTTAGTAATCTAGAGGGCATACATAAAGATATGGCTCATATGGTTTCATGCAATTTCTATCCTGAAGTTAAAAAAGATATGCTTCACCAAGAATTACGTTTAACTGAGCATACAGATATTTCTCTTTTTACAGTTTTTCCATTTGGTACAAGTGATGGTTTAGATTATAAAAACTCACACGGGCAATGGCAGAAAATACCAGCAAGTAATAATGTAACAATTTTTAATGGCTATTTTATGAAGTACTGGAGTAAAGGTAGATTTCCTGCTTGTAATCATCGCGTTAATCTTGATAAAAAAGCAACTAATGAAAGAATTTCATTCGCGTTTTTCTCTATACCACATCCTCAGCAAGATATAATATTAATCGATAAATCTATGGTAACAGCAGAGAAATACTATAAAGATTATTTAGCATTATTTTCAGAATAGAAAAATACGTTAGAGATGATGTATTTTTTTATAAAACTAATACATATTTTCCTTTAGTATGAGCTTTACGCATTTCTTTTAGAATCTCTGGCACATCTTGGATAGAAATAGTATTTATTAAAGGAAGTTTTATAGCTTTATTTTCAACAAGTTGCAACATATTCTCACCTACTTCTGTAAGCTGTTTCTTTGCTTTGTCTCCACCATATCTATGAGCAGCACCTAAGCTTAATTGATGAAATGATAGGTTCCTCATAAAGACATCATTATATTCTGTAGGTCTTACAACATCCAAAAGCTCTAAAAAATGTCCATTGAATGCAAGTAAATCACTTAAAGCAATATCAGTACTTCTACCAGAAGTATTTAACAATTTATCAATGCCATAACCATCTGTATAGTCGAAAACTTTCTCAATTAGCGATTTATCATTATAGTTTACGACATCTGTTGCACCTAAAGATTTAACATACTCAAAATTCTTCTCAGAGCAGCTTGCAACTACATATTTTGCTCCAGCATTTTTAGCTAGTTGAACAGCAAAGCTACCTACACCACCTGAACCTCCAGATATAAATACACTTTCTCCTTGAGTAATATTAAGCTTCTCCAGCATAGCTCTATATGCTGTCCAACCAGCACAAGGAATGCTTGCTTGCTCAGCAGGAGTTAATTTTTGACTTGCTTTTATTAGTGTACGAGAGTCATGGATTGCATATTCTGCAAAACCTCCATTAGCACGCATCATATCACCATGATAAAGAACCAAATCTCCCTTATTCCATTTTGATACATCAGAGCCAGTAGCGATGATTTCACCACATACATCTAAACCACCAACCCAAGTTGATTGAGAATTTTCAACCATGGAAAACCACTGATTAATTTTTGCATCAACGGGGTTTAGTCCTACAGCTTTAACTTTCACTAAAACATCAGTAGAATTTTCTATTTTAGGGATATTTATCTCAGCATTTTCAAAAACATCATTCTTATCGTTATATATAATTGCTTTCATTTTATTTGTTTTTCTATTTATTTAAATACAAACTAGAGACTATTTTACTTGGTATATTTAACAATTTAAAATTATTAAAAATAATCAAAATTATGGATATTACTATCTGAAATTAAGCATTAACGTTGGAAGAAAATATATTACTAGAAGTTTCTTAGCTTTAGTAATTGTATCCCCTAGTTTTTATAGTTATATTTGAAATTAGTTGTACTAAAAAATCTAGTTTTTGAATGTTGCTAAATAATATTAATAATGAGTTTGATAGCGAAGCAAATGAATATAAAGAGTATAGGCTAGAATATCCAAAAGAAATCTTTGAATGGATCAAATCTATAAAGCCTGCGGCAAAAAATGTTTTGGATCTTGGTACTGGGAATGGTCAAGCAGCTATTAAACTAGCAAGTTTTTATTCTAATATATATGCTATTGATATAAGTGAAAATCAAATTATATGTGCATATAAAAATCCAAATATTAAATACTTACAAATGGATGCTAAAGATATAACTTTTGATTTTAAGTTTGATTTAGTGATTTCTGCTACTGCTGCGCACTGGTTTGATCAAGAGGGCTGTCTGGATTCTCTAATTAGACATCTTAATAATAATGCCTTTGTTTGCTTTTGGAGCTATTCATTTCCAGAGTCATCAGATCCCCAAACAGTAGAGAAGTTAAATTTGATTAAAGATTTAATCGGAGATAAGTGGTCTAAAAGATCATTAATACATCTAAATAAATATAAAGACTTATACTTTCCATTTGAAGAAATTGAAAATATTCCAAAAGTAACTCTTAAGCTAAGTTGGGATTCAGATCAGTTATTTAAATTCTTTAGTACTTGGGGATTTTTTAGGGATTACTCAAAAAATGTTGATAGTGAATTTTTTACAAAAGTTAGAAAGATATTAGATGAGCAAGTATACAAAGTAGAATTTCCTTTGGCTTTTAGGGCGGGGTTTTATAAAAAATAAATGAGTAGTATCTAGAAAATCAATAAACATTGCAGTTATATAAGGTTTTCTCTTTATCTGGAAAGAGTTTACATATAAGGAGTAATAGTGTACTATTGGGTTGTTAATTCCTCCTAAGCCTATCTATAGAAGCTCAAATTTGGAGGCTCAATTCTTTCTTTTATTTACATATGGCAAAATTAAAATATTCAAAACCTCCGCTAGATTCCTCTGAACAATTAGATTTGCTTGGTGGAAGGGGATTATTTATTAGTGATGAATTAAGAGCAATAAGATATTTAGAGAATATTGGTTATTATAGATTATCACCTTATTTAATACCTTTTGAAGAAAAATCAGACGGAGGTTCAAGGAAACATCAGCTAAAAAATGGTATTTCTTTTGATAAAATACTTAATATATATCTTTTCGATAGAAAATTAAGACATCTGTTACTAGAGATTATAGAACGAATAGAAATATCTTTCAGAGCTTGGTGGGTTAATGTGATGTCTGAAAAAACGAAAGATTCTCATTTTTATCTGAAATCAAATAATTTTATGAATATCTTATCTAGCTCCCTTTCTGATAAAAGGATTTGTTATAATTCTTTACTTAATAATATAGAAGATAAAGTTAATGATGTTGAAAGAAAAATCAAAGAAGAAAAGGCTGTTAAAGAGATATCAATAAAATCATACCTAGAAAAGTACTCGAGTCCACGTTTTCCTCCCACATGGGTTGTTGCAGAATATCTGACGTTTGGGGAGTTTTCTATGTGGTATTCAATAACACAAAGTAAAAGCTATAAAAAGAAGATAGCCAATAAATTAGGTATTCCATCTGGAGATCTAATGCAAACAGTATTGAAATGTTTAACGGATATAAGAAATATGTGTTCTCACCATGAGAGATTGTATGGTACAAGAATGGTTGCATATCCTCCATTATTAGACAAGTATAAACAGGCTATGAATATTGTAATTCAAAAAGAAGAAACTAAAGAATATGAGAAAGCTGACAATAGTGTATATAACTATATAGTTATTGCTGTATTAATGCTTATGAAAATAAATCCTAAATCAACATGGATAGATAGACTTATAAATATAACAAAAATAAAAAATGAAAATGGAGAGTTGATTCATAATAAAGATATTGATTTAAAGTATTTAGGTTTTCCAAGTGATTGGGAATCAAGATTAAAAAAAACTATAAAGCTAGCTATTATGTAGATTTATAAATAGTTTAATAATTTGTCTTGTAAGTAATTTATTAATTTATCTATAGCATTTTTAATCAAATCAGAAAGTACATCATCTTTTTCAAATATTCTTTGACCTTCTACTCCATAAAATTCAACATTGCTAATATTCATCCCTATAGCATCAGCTAATGCCAAAGATGGAGCAACACCAACACTATGTGAGGATAAAAAACCTCCAAAACTTAGAATATCTTTTGCTTTGAAATAAAATTCTGTTCCAGGTTCAACTTTGGCATATACAGCATCTATTAGAATAACTTTATCATAGTCACTATCTAGATAAGTAAGTAAATTTAAACCTGGTCTATCAGCACTTTCTACAGTTATATCCTGTATATTTTTTTCTTTTACAATCTTGGCTAATTTATCAGCTACAAACCAACCAAATTGATCATCAGCAAATGGTGAACCTATACCAAGAATTAGAGTCTTTTGTTTCATTTTTTACCTTTTATGATTAATAAATTTATGTAGGGGTAGCACATTGTGCTGTCCTATAGGGTAATTATTTAATTTTTCTTTTAGAATATATATTTACAAATTTAAACACAAAAAATACAGAGAAAATCATCACTAAAGTTAATCCAATAGTAGATGAGTAGTTATCGACAAAACCTGTAATTATATTAATAGTAACAATATTTGTATTTAATAAACCTAATAGCTCAACTAATGCAACAATATAAGCAGCAGCTACTACAATAGACAATATTATAACGTTATAACGATAAAATCTTTGTTCTTTTATATTTATGCTCAAAACTTTTGACATCAATCCTGCATCTATAGAATCAACTATAATCATACCAAGAGCAAATGAGAAAGGTAGTAGCATAATATACCAAATAGATAAGCCATTTAGTACATTAGCAGCAGCCATACCTAAAAGAGCAATCTCAGTAGCAGTATCAAAACCTAAACCAAATAAAAAGCCAATAAAATACATCTTATATGGTCTATCTATGACTTTTATTAAAGGCCTAAAAAGTTTTGCTAATAGTGAATTTGACGTGTGATCATGTGCAGAATCATTTTTATTCTTTAGAAGATTCTTTAAAGATATAAGACTCATCGTTCCTGTTAGTAGAAGAAATATGGCTGATACAATGGTTCCAAAGAATGCGCCAATATCTAAAGCACTAGTTTTCTCTATATTTGCAAAACTAAAGCCAATAACTATAAGTAAAGTAAGTAAAAAAACTATAGTAGAATGACCTAAGGCAAAAAATAATCCGGTTCTAAAACTTGCTCTATTTTGAGTTACTAGTTGTCTAGTTACATTATCTATGGCAACTATATGATCAGCATCAAAACCATGTCTAAGACCTAGCAAAAAGGCAATACCAATCATACTAAGCATTTTTATATCTTGAGTTGCTAGAAATAGTAGCAACACTAAGATTAGTAAAGAGAAAATGGTTATATTTTTTCTCATATTAGTTCCTTAAATTCTGAACATAGTTAATATTTCGCTACTTATTTTAACTAATTTTGTTTCTTAAATTAGAAATTTATAGCTAAATTAAAAAAATATAGCTTATCAGGCATAAAATTAGTATATTCAGTCATCCTGAACTCGTTTCAGGATCTCAACACAATCAAGACTTACAGTGAGATGCTGAAATAAATTCAGCATGACATTTTTATGTAGTGACAGATCATTGATCTGTCAGTTATTTAGTATAATTACAAATAGACAGCACATTGTACTGGCATACAATAAATCATTATTTAATCTCTATCAATATTCAAAGTTAAGAAATGCGCAGAGCAAGAAATACAAGGGTCATAGTTACGAATAACCATCTCTGCATGTAGTCTTATATCATCTTCAGGTTTGTCTAAACCGAAGTTTTCTAGAGCTATGCGTAAGTCAGCTTCTATACAAGGTAGGTTTTGCGATGTAGGTGCTGAGATTCTGATTTTCTCAGCTAAGCCTTGATCATTAACTTTGATATGATCTATCTGAATACCACGCGGAGCTTCTACAGCGCCCCAAGCATCAGCAGCTTTAACTGTATAGTCAACACAAGGAGTATCTGTATAAGAGTAGTTCTCACAAACTTGCAATGCTCTTTCAATAGCCCAATATCCTTCAATAGCTCTAGCAACTACTGAATGGAACATATTTCTACTAGGCCATTTAACACCAGTAGCATGAGCCATCTCTTGAATATGTTTCGGAAGTTTGTCGAAGTTTAGGTTGATCCTAGAAAGAGGGCCTAAAAGTATAGGCTGACCATCAACAGTTGTTGAGTGTAAAGCTGTTGACTGAATAGCATGGAACTCTCTAAAATGATCATCATATTCACTAATATGGAATTTTTCACCATCACTAGTGATTACATCATCACCAAATATAGGGTATTCAGTAGGGTGAGATAAACTTACCATCTTAAATGGAATAGTTGTATCTGGGAATGATAGTGTCGATACCCACTCAACAACATCTTTAGCTTCTTTTAGAGCATCTTTCATTTTAGGGATTAACGCATGAACTTCTTTAACTAAAGGAGCTTTGTAGAATCCACCAACCTTCATACCATTAGGGTGAACAGATCTACCACCTAAAAGTTTAAGAATATCATTACCTAAATGCTGTAACTTAACACCACGGACAACTTCTTTAGGGTAATCTTTTGCCATCTCGATAGCTGATCTGTAACCTAAGAAATCAGGTGCCGCTAATAAATGCACATGTAGGTAGTGTGACTCGATCCATTCACCTAAAAACATCAGTAGGCGCATATCATCTATCCACTGAGTCCTAGTAATATCAAATGCAGTTTCATAAGCTCTTGAGAAGCCTGCTTGATATGCCAGAGGGCAAATACCACAAATACGTGCGACAGCATCAATAATTGCATTTGGTTCTCTACCTTCGAGGAATTTCTCAAAGTAACGTGGTGGCTCATAGATTCTTAGATCACATTTATCTATTTTGCCATCTTTAATTCTTAAATCTAAAGCACCTTCACCTTCAACACGGGCTAAAATAGGTACTTCTATAACTGTTTCTCTACTCATAACTATACTCCAGCCTTTTTAAATACATCATCTTGGCTACTGATAAATCTATATTTATCATGAATCTGTTTATCTGATAACCCTAACTCTTTAAGCTTACGTGTCATAGCACCTAGGTTGGCATATTTAGATGCACCAAAGCAGCCATAGCAACCACGTCCAAGTTTTGGACATATTGCACCACAACCATCTGCGATTACAGGTCCTAAGCATGGCTCACCTTTAGCAACCATTACACAAGTAACACCAGCATGCTTACAAGTTGTACAGACTGGATCAACAACTTTCTCAGGTTCTACTCCAAAGAGTAGTTGACGGATAGCCTTAAGTATTTGCTCTGTAGTTATAGGGCAACCAGATATTTCAAAATCAACATTTACATACTCTTTGATAGCTTTAGCAGTTGGTAGATCCTCATCAATAATAACTTGAGTCTCTTGCGGATATACAGCCTTTTGCCATTCTAAAAGCTCAGCATCATTTGTGAAGTTTCTTAGAGCTTGGATACCTCCAGCTACAGCACAAGCACCCATAGATATTACATACTTTGCTTTTTCTCTGATTTTTTCTAAACGATGAATATCATGATGAGTATTTACACTACCTTCGATAAATGCAATATCTACTTCGGCAAACTCATCAAGAGGACCTGCTTCAGCAAAGTGGACAATATCTACCATCTCTGCAAGAGTAAGAAGTGATACAGCGTCGTTTATTAAAGCAAGCTGACAACCATCGCATGAGCTAAATTTATGCACGGCTATCTTAGGGCGAGGAGCTAAATTTTTTAATTTATCTTGAGCGGACATAATTATACTCCTTTTATTTCTAGTAGTTTCTTAACAGCTGGATAAGCGTATACAGCACCATCTTTACAGACAAATTCTTTACCCATTTGGCAATGACCACAATGCCCGATAGCACATTTCATGCTACGCTCTAAGCTGACAAATATTTGCTCTTCTGGCACACCAACTTTAGCAAACTCTTTAGCGACATTTTTCATCATAATCTCAGGGCCAACACTCATTACATAGGTATTTGCATAATCAATATCTAAATCTGGAATTGCTGTAGTTACAAAACCGTCATACCACTTCCATGGACCATGAGGTTCACCAGCGGTAGCAGCTAGAAGTACTTGTGTATTTGGTTGGTTATTCCAGTTGGTATATTTATCTTGGTAGATAAGTCCAGAAGTATCGCGAATACCTTGTACGACATATACTTTGCCATAGTTATCTCTATCTTTCATAATCTCTTCTGTTGCTGCAACTAGAGGAGCATTTCCAAGACCACCAGTCATGATTACAACATCTTTACCTTTGGCTTGTTCTACTGGCCAAGAGCTACCAAAAGGCCCTCTGACACCGATAGTCTCACCAGTTTTTAGCTTGTTCATACCTTTAGTTATACGCCCAACTACTTGGATAGTATGCTCAAAGATATCATCGGCAAAATTTCTATCATTAACAATAGATATAGCTACTTCACCAACACCATACAGATACAGCATATTAAACTGGCCAGGGTGAAACTTATAATTTTTGCGTAGCTCTTCATCTACAAAGCGTAAACGCAAGGTAAAAATATCATCAGCATCTTGGATAAATTCAACTATCTCAGCTTCATGAGGCAAATAAGCATCTTGTGGGTATATCATAATTATTTCTCCTCACAAATAGCGTTAATTTCTTCTGTAACATCAATTTTTACAGGGCACCATGTAATACAACGACCACAGCCAACACAACCTTTAGTCTTAAACTGTTCTCTCCAAGTACCAAACTTATGAGTTAGCCATTGGCGATATCTGTGTTTTGGTTCTTCACGATATAGCTCACCATGAGTATAGCTGTGATCTAAGCCAAAGCATGAATCCCATTCACGTGTATGCTCACTTTCTTTACCATCTAAGCTCGGCTGCTCTTTTTCTGTGTGGCAGAAGCAAGTAGGGCATGATTGCGTACAGCTACCACAAGATAGACATCTCTCTGCGACATCTTCCCACTGTGGATGGTCATAAGAGCTAGTTAAGGCTTTTTCTACTTGAGCTATTGGTGGTAGAGTTTTCTCTTGCATACCATATACAGCTTTTACTTTTTGCTCAGCTTGGTATGTTTGAGCACCTGTTGCAGGCTCTAATTGTAGAGCTAATATTGTTTGTCTGCCTTTATCACTACCTGTCTCGATAACAAAACCGTTCTCAATCTCTGTCATAGCTAGATCAAAACCTTTATCAGCCTCAGGCTTATCACCTAGTGTTATACAAAAACAGTTACTATGCGCTGTAGTACAATTAGCAGCTACGATAAACATAGCTTCTCTTCTAGCTTTATAGCGCACATCTTGATAAGCATTTTCAACAAATACTCTATCTTGAATTTCAATAGCTCTTAGATCACAAGGTCTGACACCTAGTACAGCATATTTTTTATTATTTAAGCTTTGATTGAAGGTTAGCTTACCATTCTCATCACGTGAAACTTTCCAGAGTGTTTCTTTCTCTTCAAAAAGCATTGGCTTAACAGATTGAACAGGTACACTCCAACCAAAAGCTTTTTTTACATCTGTTTTGATGACTTCATATTTTGCAGGCTCTTGTATATCTACATAACCCCATGGAAGCTCACTTGCATTATCTATATTGTCATAAACAATAGATTTATCTCTAACTGCTGGCGCCATAACTTCATAGCCTTGCCCTGAGAAGTAAGAAATCATCCTATCTAGATCATCATGTTTTAAAAAATAAAACTGACTCATACCATTCTCCTTAACATATTCTTGGTAATTGCTCACCACTTAACCAGTCCACACGTCTTTTACCACCAAATGTGGTTTTCATAAACACTTGTGGCTGTTCACTTTTTCTTACGGTTGCTATCACTTGGGCATTTTCTCCTAATGGATGATCCCTTAAGCAGTCTAAAACCTTTTGAGTTTGACTAGGCTTACAAGCGATTAAAACTTTGCCTTCATTGGCGATATACAATGGATCTAAACCAAGTAGCTCACAGGCTGATTGAACTTCAGTTGATATCGGAAGTTTTGTCTCATCTATTTCAATAGCTACACTGTGTTGGTTTGCCCATTCATTAAGTGTTGCACCGACTCCTCCACGAGTAGGATCACGCATAGTTTTTATTTTACAATTATTGCTATAAATTGATTCGACTAAATCATCTAGAGATGTTGCATCACTTACTACTTGGCATTGGAAATCTAGTCCAGCTCGTTGTGACATTACAGCGACACCATGATCACCTAGAGAACCATTTATGATAATCTCATCACCATCTTCAAGAGTATCTCTAGTGACAAAATTATCACGAATTACACCAACTCCAGTTGTATTGATAAAGATACCATCACCTTTACCTTTCTCTACAACCTTAGTATCTCCTGTTACGATTTGGACATTAGCTTTTTTAGCAGCCTCTGCCATAGAGTCTAAGATTATTTTTAGATCTTTAAGAGGTAATCCTTCTTCTAATATAAGCCCTACAGAAATATATAAAGGTTTAGCCCCTCCGACTACTAGATCATTGACTGTGCCATGAATTGCAAGACTACCAATATTACCACCACTAAAAAAATACGGTGTAATAACATAGCTATCTGTAGTCATTGCGATCTTACCATTTATTTGTGGTAGTACAGCTTGATCTTCTGCTTGAGCTAGATATTGGCTATCAAAACTTTTCTTTATCATCTGCTCTATTAAATGATGCATAGCTTTACCACCAGCCCCCATTGCTAGATCAACTACACCATTTTTGATATTTAATTTCACAGCCATTTTAGCCTCCGTATTGATAATGTGCCGCACAAGCACCTTCAGATGAAACCATACAAGCTCCCATAGGTTGCTCAGGAGTACAAACTACACCAAATAATTTACAATCTTTGGGCTCTTTTAGACCTCTTAGAATATCAGGGCAAGCACATTGCTTATGCTCTAGGCCTTGCACCTCGGGTATTTGATAGTATTTTTCAGCATCAAACTTTGAGTATGCATCTTTTATTTCTAAAGCACTATTGGGAATATATCCAAGTCCACGCCATTCAAAAGTATCTCTAATTGTTAGATATTGAGATATTAAATCTTGAGCAAGTTGGTTACCATTTGGCACTACAGCTCTTGTATACTGGTTCTCTACACCGATTTTGCCAGCGTTTATCATTTTGATAAGCATTAGTATAGATTGAAGTACATCTAAAGGTTCAAAACCTGCGACAACCATTGGTTTTTGATATTCTTTAGTCACCTTATCATAAGCGTTACTACCGATAATTACACTGACATGAGATGGACCTAAAAAACCATCTATTTTAACATCTTCAGATAGAATAGCTTGCATAGCTATAGGTGTAAGCACATGGTTACAAAATATTAGAAAATTATCTAACTTTTTAGCTATTGCTAACTGTATAGCTACAGCAGTTGGGGGAGTAGTTGTCTCAAAGCCAATAGCAAAGAATATAACCTTTTTATTAGGGTTTTCTTCAGCTAGTTTTAGAGCATCTTCTACTGAGTAGATCATACGCACATCAGCACCACGAGCTTTGGCCTTGATTAGACTATCTTGATGAGATCCTGGTACGCGAAGCATATCTGCATAACTACAAAATATTACATCTTTTTGTGATGCTAAAAATATCGCCTGATCAACTCTTTTAATCGGCAGTACACAAACAGGGCAACCTGGCCCATGTATCATTTTGACATTTGCAGGTAATAGACTAGGAATCCCATAACGGTGTAAAGCATGTGTATGCCCTCCGCAGAATTCCATCAGGTTGTATTGTCTATTAGTGTCAACTTCTTTAGCGATTTGTTGTAAAAGAGATTTTGCAATTTTCGGGGCCCTAAATTCTTGTATGTAATCCATAACATCACCCCTTACTTATATTGTAACATTTCTTCAAAATCTTTGAGAGTCTGCTGGGCCATTTCTTTGTCTAGTTTGCTTAATGCAAAGCCAACATGGATTATTACAAAATCACCAACCTCTACACTCTCAGCAAGTAGCGCAAGTGAGACTTCTTTTTTGACTCCACCAACATTTACTACTGCTTGATTTTCTGGTTTTATTTCTACAATTTCTGCAGGTATTGCTAAACACATTTTAATTCACCTTTTTTAAATTTTTTGGCGCCAAGCCAAGCTTGTCCAAGACTTATACCACCATCATTTAGTGGCACTTTTTCTGAGATATAAACATTTAAACCCAACTTTTTAAGTTGAGTATAAACCTCAGTAAGCAGTAGCTTATTTTGAAAACAGCCACCACTTAGTATTATTGTTTTTATATTATTCTCTTGAGCTGATTTACTAACCCATTCAACTAAAGCATAAGCTAGAGTGCCGTGCCATAAATTACTAGCTATATATTTATCATTAGCTTTAATAATTTTTTTGAATAGTTTTTTTAAAACCAATCTATTCTCATCGGATATTTCAAATAGATCTTCTTCAACGATTATTTGGTTAGCCAATGACTCTATTTCCATTGCACCCTGGGCTTCATAGCTATTTATATGGCAAATATCAAGAAGACTTGAGACAGCATCAAATAGCCTGCCCATACTGGTGGTTTTACCTTTTGCTAATAAGTGATTTTGCAAAAGTTTAATAAGATTTTCAGTTTGTGAAAATTCCTTAAGATGATTTGGTATCTCAAGATTATATTTATGACATACTGCCAAAGCTATACGCCAAGGCTCTTTAGCAACTTTATCAGCACCAATATACTCGATAGGATCTAGCTCACCAATGCGATTAAACTCTAAATTATCAATATCACAATGATAAAGTTCACCACCTCGAGCTAAACCATCTTCACCTAGACCAAAACCATCTAGTACTAAGCCTATAGTTTGACCTTGTAAATTATGCTCAGCAATTACAGCTGCTAGGTGAGCTTGATGATGCTGAATTTGATAAATCGGTAGATTAAATTTTTGGGCAAAATGCGTAGTATAAATATCAGGATGTAAATCACAAGCAATACCATCAAACTTAAGTCCAAACATTTTCTGAAAATGCTCTAAAGACTGCTCAAAAAACTCTATATTAGCTTGGCTATCCATATCACCAATATGTTGCGATACAAAAGCTTGATTATCTTTGATAAAGCAAAAAGTATTCTTTAAAAATGCTCCAGTAGCCAATATATTTGGTAAGCTTTCAGATAACTGTATTGATTGTGGTACAAGGCCCCGAGATCTTCTAATTGGTAGATTTTTATCTATAACAGTATGAAAAACACTATCATCACTTTTTACCGCAATATCACGGTTATCTGTCACGATTAAATCAGCGATATCTTTAAGTTTTTCATAAGCTTCATTATTATCAGCTATAATGCTCTCACCAGAGATATTTGCACTAGTGACTATCAATGCTAAATCATAAGCTTCATCTAGCCAGCTAGAGCCAGTAGGTTCGTTTAGTAGATGGTAAAAAAGGATATAATCAGCCTCAGTTGTTGGTAGCATAAAACCAAGCTGATTTATATTAGGTGCAATAGCTTTACTAAGATTACTAGTAGAATGTCTTTTAAGTAAAACGATAGGTCTGATAGTCGTGTTTAGAAGCTCTTCTTGCTGTGAAGTAACTTCTGCAAAATGCTTTTGTATACTTTGAGTATTTAGAGCCATCATAGCAAATGGTTTATTAGGGCGATGCTTTCTTTTGCGTAGTTCTGCGACTGCTTGAGTATTTGTAGCATCTACAACTAATTTAAAACCATTTTGGCTTTTTATAGCGATGATTTTACCAGTTTTGATAGCTTGTGATATTTCTGCAAAAGAGTGTGATAATTCTGGCCCACATCTAGAGCATGCAACGGTTTGAGCATAATAGTGTCTATCTAGTGGATTTGTATAGCTAGCTAGACAATCATCACATAATGGAAAATCTTTATAAGTAGTTTTATCTCTATCATAAGGTAGGCTTTGTATTGTACTAAAGCGCGGACCACAATGCGTACAGCTAGCATATGGATATAGATAGTAGCGACTTTGTGGGTCAAAAATATCATTCAAACACAAATTACAAATAGCTGTATCGGCAGGGATTTTGGTGGTAGAGCTTCCTTGTAGAGTTTCTAATATTTTGAAATCTGTAAATTTAGTTTCAGTTTGGTAAATTGTCTTTTCAATAGTTTCTATATTAGCTAGAGGAGGTAGTTTTACCTGCATCTTAGCTATAAAGATATCTGCAACAGATTCATCACATTGTAGAATTATTTCAACACCATTAGGAGTATTTTGCACCGAGCCGTACAAATTCATATCTTTGGCAAGGCAATAGATAAAAGGGCGGAATCCAACCCCTTGAACTATACCATTGACGAGAATTTTTATTATGGTTTGTTGCATTTTTTGTGCCTATTTATGAGTTCTTTTGACTAATAGCTTTTTCTTTAAACGGTTTCATAATATGATCCGCAATTTTAGGTGCGACTTTTGGAATCATAGCAATAACTCCAAAAACTATTACAACAGTAACTATAAGAGCTATAAATTCTCTTTTATAATTCTTTTTCTTCTTAGACAAAACTTATTCCTTAATTATTCCTAGTGTAGTAACAGCACAGTGTCTGTCTTCTAAACAGTTGACAGATCAATGATCTGTCACTACATATAAAATTATTAGTCATACTACTCGGTCACTGAGTACATTCGACTACGCTCATATTTAGTCATACTACGGCTCCGACCGTAGTATCCATTTTTAAACTATAGCTTTTCTCCATAGTTTTTGGATTCTATGGTCAAGCCATAGAATGACAATCTCTACTTTCTGTCATCCTCGTGCTTGACACGGGGATCTCTTAACTACTTAAAATCATTAGTCATACGTTTTAAAACTACCTCGTCAGTCTGCGACTGCCACCCCTTCGTACCCGAAAGGGAATTAGATATAGCTTTAAATAAACAAGTCATCTTGAACTTGTTTTATTGATTTTAAACCCACTCCGTCATTCCCACGCAGGTGGGAATCTATAAACTATTCAAGAGATTCCTGCCTTCGCAGGAATGACATCTCTTAATTATGAATTCTTATAATTCTCAATATACTCTAAGACAATCTCATGATGATCTTTCGTTTTAAACTTATTAAATACGTGATTGATCTTGCCATCTTTGTCGATAAAGAAGCTAATTCTATGGATACCATCATATACTTTGCCCATAAATTTTTTCTCACCCCAAACACCAAATTGCTCAGCAACTTTATGATCTTCATCACTTAGTAGTTGTACTGTTAGGCTATCTCTTTCCTCAAATTTCTTAAGGCGTTTTGGTGCATCTGGACTGATACCAAGAACTACAGTATCAAGCTCAGCTAGTTTGTCACTAATGCTACTTAGACCGATAGATTGAGTAGTACAGCCTGGCGTCATTGCTTTTGGGTAGAAGTAAACTAAGACATTCTTTTTACCTTTAAAATCACTTAAAGATACTTCTTCATTATTTTGATTTTCTAATTTAAAATTTGGAGCAATTTGTCCTTGTTCTAATGTTTTCATTGATTTATCACCTATCCTATTTTATATTCTACTTAACATTATCAACGTATAAACTGTTCATAAGCTGCTTTTACACCACTAGGGACACTAGAAAACTCAATCAAACTAAGCAATGATTTAAAGTTTCTTTTACAATTAGAGTTACTATTAACTCTATAACCAAGCGGACTTGAACTATCACAGGCACTTCTGATTAGAGTGGCAATTTCTCTAGGAGAAAACCCTTGAATCATTTTGTTATAATATGAAACAGCGCTATTGGCTACGCCATAACCATTACCTATACGACAAGCTCCCACAGTTTGTACGAACTGCTCGTGTATTGTTTCTGGAATTGCCCCATGCTGTGATAATTCGTATAACCGCTCAGCAAAAGGCGCCTCATTATAAAAGTTATTTACTCCTTTATGTGCATTCCATAATCTTTCTATCGCTCTTGAAAAAACTATATGTTGCTCAGACTCATTAAGGATATTTAATAAACCAAGCTTTTCAAAAAATTGTAATGATGCACTATGTTTATCTTCTAAACCTTTAGCAACATATTCAGAATGACTATTAATTAAGTCTGATTTTATATCGGATGTTAACTGATCTTTTAATTTGTAACAGATATCAAGAGAATTTAAACGAGAAGGTTCTGGAGTTGCTCGATCACAATATATTCCGTGAGTCATATTTAGTAACATTTGTCTCTGAGCGCTATGAGTTTCTTTTAATCTTTCAACCCATATACTACATTGATTAAAATTAAATCTAGGTCCTTTGATAGCAGAAATGAAAGAACTCATATTTACACCTTTTGGAGATGATGAGTCAGCTAAGGCATATCTTACACAGCGATTTAAAAAATTTGTAAACTCCCGGTCATTAACTGAGCCTATAGTTGGATGAGCCGCCGAAAAATTATTTCTAACATCGCGACATTGATCTAAGAAAAAAAATCCCTCCTCATCAATAATGTTAAGTTTTAAACATAGCTCTAATAATTTACTATCTTGTAGTTCCAATAAGTGTTTTTCTTCAAAATCATTTTGCTGAATTTGAGCTACTATTGTTAGACCAAAATTTCTTATTTTTTGACGAAGATTCAGAATAGCAGCATTCCAAGCATAATTCATTGCACTATCAAACAATCCAGTGCTTACGGCAACACACATTTTTGCGATAAACTCATCACGTAAATGATTTGGTATCTCTCTTAACTCTCTAGGTAAGTCCCGCCAAGCATATTCAATCTCTTCATCGCTTGCTAATACATTCCTCGGTATCCCTAAAGATTTTGTTAATTCGGTTAGGGTAGGCAAAACAGCTGCGGGTGATGATGGTAATAATAGATCTCTTTCTACAGCTAAGTTTGTCATTTATAATCCTTATACATTAAATTTTTGTTCATAGAGTTTTGTTTGAAAATAGTTAAACTACTTACTACTGCTTCAAACCTCTCAACCAATCCAACCAGCTATCAAAACCAGCACCAGTTTTTACAGAGAGCTCAAATATTTTTACATCTGAACGAATCTTTTTGATATTTGCGATACATTCTTGGATATCAAAATCTACATAAGGAGATAGATCAATCTTATTGATAACAACTACATCAGAGTAATAAAATATATCAGGGTATTTAAGTGGCTTATCAGCGCCCTCAGTAGTTGAGATAACTGCGACACGATGCTTCTCACCGAGATCAAACATTGCTGGACATATCAAGTTACCAACATTCTCAATCATCACAAAACCATCTTTGATATCGCCAAGATGTTCAAAAGCATGACCAACCATGTGAGCATCTAGATGGCAAGCTTTACCAGTGTTTATCTGATAAGCTTTTGCACCAGCTTTACGAATTCTATCAGCATCAAGATCTGTATGCTGATCACCTTCAACAACAGCGATAGGGTAGCTATCACCAAGCTCTTTGATAGTTCTCTCAAGTAGAGATGTCTTACCAGAACCAGGGCTTGAGACAAAGTTTAGGGCAATATTATTATCTTTAGCTAGAGCTTTTCTATTTTGCTCAGCATATTGATCATTTGCATCTAATATCGCTTTTTCTAGCTTTACAGCATCGCCTTCGTGACCATGATGATGGTGGTGATGATTACTATCTGTTCCACATCCGCAAGTTGTACACATAATTTACTCCTTAATTAAAAACTATAGACTCTACGAGCATATCTTTACCTTTGAGAATATCTTTCTCAAAACTACCACAATTTGGGCATTGCTCATATAGCTTAGTTAGTTCAAATTCATGTTCACAAGCTTTGCACTTTGCTATAGCTTGTTCATGTATTATTTCTAGTTTTGCTTGTTCTAATACACTATCTTTTGCTGCTACAGGAAACCAGAACTCAAAAGACTCAATATCAACACCGGCCAGGGTGCCTATTTTAACTATGACTTTAGCTATCTGCTTTGAGCTATCTTTAGGTGCTTTCTCAGCAATACTGATAACACTTTGGCAGAGTGAGAATTCATGCATTTTTTAGACCAAATAAAACACTTTAGATCATGTATACATTATAACATATAGATAAATTAGATATGAGAAATTAATTTTAGCAAACCCTTATTTTACAAGGCTTTGAATGATAATAATAACCATTTAGGAAAATAACAATGTAATTAATTTTTTATCTATATATAATAAATTTTATATATAAGAAAACATTAGTTAGGATGATACAGCAACTAACTTTTAAAGAGAAAGTAAAAACAGTTTCTATAATAAATTTAGGAGCAGTTTTAGAGTGGTTTGAGTTTTGTCTATATGGCTATTTAACAACTTATTTAAGTCTACTTTTCTTTCCCAAAGAAGATCAAGTTGTCGCAATGATAACAGTCTTTGGGATCTTTGCCGCTAGTTATATTATGCGACCATTAGGTGGTTTTGTACTTGGTTCTATCGGGGATAGATTTGGTAGACGCTATGCTATTAGACTAAGTATGATTTTGATGTGTATTCCAATGTTATTGATGACTGTTATGCCGACATATCAATCAGCTGGGATATGGGCTATTTTGATTTTACTATTTGCTAGGATGTTACAGGGTTTTTCAGTAGGTGGTGAATATACAGGTATTCTTGTAGCTCTAGCAGAGAGCGCTTCTGAGAAATATCGTGGTCTGACAACAGCATTAGCTGGCTTAGCATCGCAAATAGGTGTGATACTTAGTGCGACTACTGTAGGAATTTTATCAAGCTTATTAACAAAAGAGCAGATGCTAGCTTATGGTTGGCGAGTAGCTTTCTTTATAGGTTTAATCTTGGCTATTTCTTCAACAATTATTCAAAAGAAAGCCAAAGAATCACCATTTTTTAAAGAGATGAAAGCGAATAATAAGCTAAGCAAAAGCCCTCTTAAAGATGCTATAAAAGGCCCTAAAATGCCATTAGTTTGGACTTTTGTTTTAACAGGTTATGTTGGTATAGCATATTATATGATGGCGACATTCCTACCTAATATTCTTATCTCAGATAGAGGTTTTGATGTAAATAAGATCATGTTTATAACTGTTGCAGTATCATGTTTCTATGCGGCACTATCGCCACTATTTGGTTGGTTATCGGATATCTATGGTAGAAAACCGCTACTTTATATACCAATACTCTTGTTAGCGGTATTTGGCTATCCAATGTTTATCTTCTTTAATAAAGGCGGCTTAGAGAGTATATTGATTGCTGAGGTTATATTAGCGATTATAATATCAGCAATGACAGCATCATTCCAAATAACAGTTGCTGAGCTTTTCCCAACTAATCATAGATATAGCGGTATGTCAGCAGCCTATAATACGGGTAATGCACTATTTGCAGGGACAACGCCGATGATATGCGTTTGGCTTTCAGGAGTATTTAACTCAAGTTATGCGCCAAGTTTTTATCTAATAATATCTTCTATTATCACACTTCTACTTATCTATAAAATGCCTGAAACAAGACATTCTCAAGAGTTTAAATTTATATAAATTAGAATATTTATTCACCAAGTATTATTTTTGAGAAGTCTTTCTTTGGATTAAGATATTTATAATCATTGCTATTAATGTAATGATAGCTCCAGCAGTAAGTATATAAGCAGGAGCTAATTCGCTACCAGAGGCTTTAATTGCCCCAAAGACTATCATCGGAGTTAAACCGCCAAATATTGCAAATCCAATATTATACGAGAAACCAATCCCTGTATAACGGACATCTTGTTTGAATAGATCAATAAGTATAGCAGGAATATTACCCCAACAAAGAGCTACTAAAATAGCGCTTATGAAAATTGCAAGGAAGTAGTAATCTTGGTTGTATACATATGTTTTATAGATAAAAAAGCTAAAAGCACATGTGGCTATAATACTAACAAGTAAGATAAATGAGCGATTTATCTTGTCAGCAAAAAAGCCAATAACCACACAGAATATTGAGATAATTATAACCCCAAGACTGTTTATCCATGTGAAATCTTTTAAGTGTAGCTTTAATACTGTTGAGAAATAAGAAGGTAATAGTAAAAATAGTGTCACAAAAACAAGAGCACCAAATGAAACTATTATACACGCATAAATAAAGTTCCAACTATGTGTTAGAAGCATCTTTGTGATAGGTAGAGAGTATTCTTCTTTGATAAAAGGGCTAAACTCTTTGATATCTATTAGCTGACGTCTAAGATAGTAGGCAATTATTCCAAATAATCCCCCTAAAATAAAAGGTATACGCCAACCATAAGATAACATTTGTTGCTTATCAAAGATCTCTAGCATTATACTTTCAACAATAAAACCAAGAGCTACACCAGCTATTAGAAAGCAAAAAATCACCCCTGTAACAAGGCCTTTTTTTTCTGGAACAATTTCCCCTACATATGTAACAGCTCCAGGGATCTCACCTCCTACAGATATTCCTTGAGCAACTCGGCAAAGCACAAGTAAAATAGGAGCAATAAAGCCGATATGGCTATATGTTGGTAAAATACCTATGATAAAAGTTGATAGAGCCATGATAAGTATAGAGATTGTAAAAGTCTTCTTTCTACCATATTTATCACCAAAATGCCCAAAGATAACTCCTCCTAAAGGTCTTGCTAGATATCCTACAGCATAAGCACTAAAGGCTATCAGTAAAGATGTTATAGCTGATTCTGTTGGGAAAAATAGCTTTGAAATAAAGCTTGCAAGCAGGGCATAAATAATGAAATCATAAAACTCAAGGATTCCCCCTAAGCTTGATAAAAAAAGCGCTTTGCGTTGATTTTGTTGTAACATATTATTCCTTTTAACTAATTAAGTTATATATTGTTTTTACTTCATTCTGGTTGAAATATTATCTTTTAATATTAACCAATGGTATAAAGCTGCGACTATATGTAGCACAACTAATATGAGTAAAATAGTAGCAAATAGATAATGATAACTGAATATTTTTGCACCTAAAGAATAATCAGCTTCAAATATCTCTGGAAAAGGAATGATAAAAAATATTTTCCATTGATAACCCATTAGCATCGAACCAAGAAGTCCAGATAAGGCCATACCAAGAGCTGATATGTAGAGCCCTAAATGAACGATTTTGGCTATCATATACTGAATACGAGGTAGAGGAGGGTCGTATTGAAGTTTTTTACTTAGTATCCGAGCGACCACTAGCATTATGATGATGAAAAATGTTAGTAGACCAAATGATTTATGTAAAACCATAATCCATACAAAGTCTAATATAGCAAAGGCGAAAGCAAAACCTAATATTAGCTGGATAATTATTAAACTTGCTAATATTTTGTGAAGTAATCTTATAAAAATATTATATTTCATACTATAAAAAATATTATTGTAGTAATAGTTTTATAGCATTTAATATCTCTTATAAAAAGGCATTTGTTAATTTTTCCAGATTTTTCTGAACTCTTTTATGATCTGATCATGACGTAAAAGAAAGTCATTAGTATTGTAATTTTCATCAAACTTTTGTGTTTTGACAATCCTTTTATCTTCATTGAGGATTATCTTATTTGTAAGACTAAATAATCTATCAGCAAGAGGTTTTATAAACTTATTTGTCATAAAACTACGATAGTTTACTAGATATAGTTTTGTTTCGTTTTCATTTATTGGTACAAAGTAGACACAGATTTTTAGCTTATCAGAATTATTTAGAAGCCAAAAGTTTGGTAGGAGATATTTTAACATCAAGCGATCATTTTTAATTGCTTCAATATACTCAGGTGTAATATTTAAAGTTACATTATCAGGGATCTGATATCCTCTGCCAATTGATTTTTTATGTACTGTTGCAAGGTGCGTATAGTCAAGCTGATTTTCTATACAATGGCGGATATTATTTTGCCAAGTATCTGTAAGAAGTGAGTATTGGGCTTTAAAATGATCGTGAGTTTTTTGGATAAACTCAAAAGCATAGCTATTATCAATCTCTTCATCAAAAATATTAATCCAAAGCATATCAGCAATTACTTTTGTTGGATAGATTTTTGCTTTTAGTTTTGGTATTGCACCTTTTGTTTCAGGGGTGTATGTACAGTTACCATTAGTATCAAATTCAAAGCCATGAAAAGGACAAACTATAGTATTATTACAGATCTTGCCTGAGCTAAGCTCGGCTCCTCTATGAGGACAGCGATTTTCCATGACGATAATATTATCTAAAGATTTCCAAGCAACGAGATTTTTACCAAACCTTTGTAGCTTGATAGGCTTATTTTTAATCTCTTTTATATGAGCTATGGCGTACCAAAATTTTGGAAGGTTTTTCATTTAAATGAAAATCTTTTTTTCATAAGTAGAATTATACCTCAAGCTATTAGATAATAAAAAGATAAGGTATATAAAGTAGTTGGGATATATGGGTGTCAATTCTAACAATCAAGAACTAGTTGGTGGAGTAATTTTATTTTCAGCTGCTATTCTTGCTATTTTGGTTAATAACTCGCCGCTATCTTTATATTATGGAATGTTAGATACTGTTAATGTTAAGCTAGGAATTGAAAACTTAGTAATAGATAAAAACCTCACACACTGGATAAATGATGGCTTAATGGCTATATACTTTCTGTATATTGGCTTAGAAATTAAAAGAGAGGTAATTACTGGAGTATTATCTCGACCATCTAGCATAATAACACCCGCTATAGCAGCTTTTGCAGGGTTGATATTACCAAGTTTAATCTATTTGTTGATAAATTTTAATAATCACAAACTTCTCGATGGTTGGGCAATTCCATCAGCTACAGATATAGCTTTTACGCTTGGGATACTAGCATTACTTGGATCAAGAGTATCGCCAAAGTTAAAACTACTAGTTATTACGATAGCGATTTTTGATGATATTGCTGCAATAGTTATAATTGCTTTTTTCTATTCAAAATCTTTATCTTTGGTTTCTTTAGTATTAGGATCGGTATTTCTCCTAATGATGATTTTTTGTAGCCTTGTTTTAAAAGTTAATAGATCTTCAATATACATTGTTTTGGGCTTCTTAGCATGGTTTTGTACAATTAAATCAGGAGTTCATGCAACCTTAGCGGGCTTTGTTACTGCTCTATGTATTCCTTATCGAGATGGTGATCCAGAATCGCCTGCTAAGTTTATGGAGGAGTCTCTTCATTCGTGGGTTATTTATTTTATACTGCCTATTTTTGCCTTTGCTAATGCCGGTATAAACTTCTCTGGGATTAGCTTTTCAATCATTTTTAAACCGCTAACTTTAGGAATAATATTAGGTTTGTTTGTAGGTAAGCAAATTGGTATTTTTTCTATATTAGCTCTTTTTAAGAAGTTAAAGATTTTTAAGTTAGGAGAGTCTTTCTCAAACGTACAGCTATATGGTGTTAGTATACTCTGTGGAATAGGTTTTACAATGAGCTTATTTATAGGAACTTTAGCTTTTAATGATAGCCACCTATTAAATTCAATAAAAATAGGCGTGATTATTGGATCGATATTATCAGGACTTACAGGGTATATAGTGTTAAGGTTTTTTGCTACAAATTCTAAGTAATTTAGGCTCTACTAATAATTTTATATATAATAAAGAGATAACTATAAAGATAAGAATACTAAATGTTTAATCGAGAAACACAGAGCAATTACTCTAGAAGATTTTGCTTAATGAGTTGGAATACATATAAGATAGATTATAAAGACTCTCAAACATTTAACTCATATATCAATCAAGTTTATGCTGAGCATGATATAGATATTTTTTGTTTACAAGAAGCAGTCCATCATCATGAAACAAGATTCCCTATCGATAAGTTTGATATCAACTTCGCTTCGAATATTGTTCTGCGTTACCATAATTATGGTGTGGCAACAGTTAGTCACTACCCTGTGATAAAAAATGTCAGAATACTTACCACGCATAGAGAGTCTGTTATAAATACCCATAAAGCATCGTTAATTACGCACTTTAATATTGATGATACTAAGGTTATTATAGTAAATATTCATGCAATAAATTTTAAAAGTAATAAAGTCTATGAGTATGAGTTTGAGAAGATAAAAGAAGTAATAAATCCAACAAAATATAAGTATCCGATAATTATTGCAGGAGATTTTAATTCTTGGAATAGAAAAAGAGTTAAGTTTATAAAAGATTTTTGCCGAGAGTTTAACTTTAAGGTAGCTTTTCTTGAAGAAGCTGAGTTAATTAAATCTTTTCAGAATAATCATTTAGATTTTGTTTTATATCGAGGTTTAAAGCTAGAAAAAGCATGTGCCTTAGACTGTCAAAAAATATCTGATCATAACCCGATTATTACAAGTTTTTTGCTTGAATGATTTAGCCACCAAATGACTTTGTTTTATCATTTATAATGTCATAGCACAGGTCAGTTAGTTCAGCCACAGAGTACTGTTTTGGATCTATAGCTTTTTCAAAAGACATTCTTGCGATACCTGGCTTTATAAAGTCACCTTTCTTACGCCCAAAGAAAACACCAAAGTTATGAGCTACAGGGATTATAGGTATATCTGTGACTGTAGCTAGCTTCATCGCTGAGCGGTGGAACTTAGGATACTCGCCAACAGGTACTCTTGTACCTTCTGGAAATATTATAATGCTAAGCCCTTTATTCTTAACTCTATCTTTGCCATCTTCTAATACTTTTTTGATAGCTGAAAGACCTTTAGATCTATCTATACCTATTGCTTCAGCAAAGTGGTTAGCTTTACCAAAAACTGGTTTATCTAGAAGCTCTTGTTTCATTACAAAACAGCTTTTAGGAATTAAACCATAAAAAACAAAAGTTTCTAACATTGACTGATGTTTTGAAACATAAATACATGGGTAGTCTGGGATATTCTCCTTACCTTCTATTTTTACATAGATTTGTAAAAGGATAAAGACACCTAACCTATATAAACAAGACCATAGCCAACATACAAAAAGTCGGACCCTTAGAGAAGCCCCTAATACACCAACTATATTCATTAAAGTACAGCAGAAAGCTAGTACAACATTGGCATATATTTTAAATATATGCATTCTTGCTACTAATAGTAGATGAATAAATTTCTTCATCTTTTTTCCTTAACCTTTAAACTCTTTTGTTTTTTCAGTTATTACTTTGTGGCAGTAGCTTGTAAGTTCCTTAGAGTTAAACTCATGTGGATCAATCCTTTTACCAAAGTCCATTCTAGCAATACCTGGTTTAATAACTTGTCCCCATTTTTTAGGGAAAAATTTTCCAAAATTATGTGCCACAGGTATGATAAAAACATTTGCATCTGTTGCTAGCTTCATTGCAGAACGCTGAAATTCTGGGTATTCGCCGACGCCGACTCTAGTTCCTTCGGGGAATATTACAACATTTATGCCATCAGCTAGGCTTTGTTTTCCATCTGTAACAACTTTTTTTAGCGACTCTCTTGGTTTCTCTCTATCAATTGCAATACTACCTAAGTTTTTCATTGCAGGGCCAAATATTGGCGCCTCAAATAGCTCTTGTTTCATAATAAAGTGACATTTACCAACCAAACCATAAAACATAAAAGTTTCTAACATTGATTGGTGCTTTGAAACGTAGATACAAGGGTAGTCTTTGTCTATATTAACTCTACCTGTGACACGGATATAGACTTGTAGAAATACTAACATACCTATCCAATAAAGATAAGTCCATACATAGCATACAGCCATTCTCCATGAGATAGGAAGTTTGAAAAAAGTAAAAATATTTATAAGAATGCTACAGCCACCGATTACTGCAAAAGAGTAAAGTTGAAAGGCCGTCATTCTAATCCACATTAAGGCGTTCCAAATCTTTTTAAGAAAAGATTTCATTAAATAGTCTCCATGTTTTTTTATTCTAAAAAATAGTCTTATATAACTACGATACCAAAATTTAAGGTATAATTTTATCTCCACTATTATACACTTTTTGAAGCGATCTGCCGATAGGAAAATAAATTTATAAATTACAAAAATTACTTTTAGAGCTTATAAATCATATTATTTTTTTAGAAATGCAGGGAAAGAATTATCTTTTTAGAGGTTTTAAAACATTCTGAAATATCAGGAGATCTGGCTTATAACGGAGAGATTTATTATTAGTAAGCAAGAGATAAGTTTTCAACACAAAGCTTTTTTTAAAGCTATAATTCATATCTACTAGAAAGCTTTCAAAAAGACTATTTATATTATGAATTCTATGTTGAGTTTTTGCTTAGCTATTAGATAGCTACTAATTATTCGTTTATAATTTTAGCTCAAAACTTTATTCGTTGACTACATTACTTTTAGTCTACAATTATATACAAATAAGAAATATTTAAGTTACATCTTTAAAGTATGTTTGAAATATAAAATTAAAATATTTGTAGAGCTTATAAGTGGAAGTGTAAATATTATTCTACAAATTATTGGTTTGTATCTATTCTATATTATATGTACTTGATTGCTATAAAGCCTAAGGAAGCTTGAGACTATTCTAAAAAGAGTTATATGACTTAGCTGATAAAAATAATAGTTAATATAATTAAAATAAGAGTATAAGTAATGATAAAAGAGTATAAGCTTAAAATTGAAATCAATTATCAGTATGGAGATCTAAGGTTAGATGGAGAATATATCTGCCTACAAACAGATCAAGATGAAGCAAAAGCAATAGAGTCAAGATTTTTATATAAAAGAAAAGGGGAAAAACAAAATATAGGAGGAAGGAATATGCGAGGTAATGCAAATCTTCTTCCTGGCTTATATATAGATCTTAAAGGTAATAAATACTATATCAAAGTACCTAAGAACTCTAATGAAATGTTTTGTGAAATTTTTCACGGAGCATTAACAACTCAACTTAAGTTAAATGATTATTTGAATATTGAAAAGCCTTATATTTCAGGAGCTGAAGGCATTATAGTTGAAGTTGCGGGAGTGAAAATATTAGCTTTATGTATATTTATACTACCAAAATTTAAAGAGCTTTTTAAATATTTAGGAACAGCAAAAAGTAATGGTAAAGAAAGAGATAATGTCAAAGAAATAACAAATAGAGGTATTTATCGCAAATTTGTGGAGGGAGAACTAGCAGAAAGGCCGGTAAATAAAGAAACTATTAAAGCTTCTCTAGCTATGTGTATATTACAATCAGTAGCGTTCTTTGGTGATTATAGTCTTCATTCGAGTAATATTGCACTATATGATGATGACATGAAAGTTGCAAAAATAGATGGTGGGGCTGCATTTAGGGATTTTGCTAAAAACTCTCCTGTTAATATATTATTTCCCCATGAGTATAGAGGATTTGGGTGCCATAAGATTATCGATAAAAATTATATAGACTACTATATTCGAATACCGGACTTAAAAAGTTATTTATCATACTATGCTTGTTATTATATAAATAAGATTAACTCATCATCAGTAAATAGTATATGTGATGTAGTTTTAGAAAGTATCCAAATAGTGAAAAAAACTTATATGAGAATAAATGGACAATGTCCTTTTAAAAATAAATCTTTTTCTAATTATTTTGGTATGGATTTAAGTATTGATGAAGTTCTTTTAGCAAAGCAGTTTGAGGAAATAATACATCGTAATATAAAAGGTTTTCAAAGGGTGGTAGCAGTTGATAAACAAAATAATAATTTTTATCCTATTATAAAAGAAAGAGATACCATTTATAGCATTCAGCTAGTTATTCTTCGAATTGTTCTTTCTAGAGGAAAAGATGTAAAATCAAGACCTGGAGTTCCTTCTGAAAAAGATAGAATTAAAAATCTTTTTATGGATAAGTTTAAGAGTTTATCTATATTTGAACGTATGGATTTCTTAATATATTTACACCTGTTATGTGCTCCTAGCAGATCAATTTCATTCTCCTCAAAAACTGCTGAGGTGTTAGCATCTGGATTAAGCAAGTTGGCGAAAGATGATCCGGTTAGAAAATACCTAGGTATATCCGCACTTAAACAAAACGTTACAAGAACAGATTTAACTAGGTCTATAAAGAAAGCTTATGAAATAGAATTATATGCATTAAAAGATGATCCAAAAAGGTATCCTGAATATCTGATAAGATTTAATGGAAATAGTGATGCTTGGTAAATAAAGATACCATTTAATACTTGATAAGGTGTTGTTTCTTATAAGCATATAACATATAAGGTTAATATTATAATTAGCCCTAACTATTTACTTATTTTCTTAACTTATTATTACAATATTTTACATCTGAGAAACATTTAAGTTACTTTTGTAATGTACTTATAGGTTATTAGCTATATAAATTAAAAGCTATAAGGATGTGTAAAATGTTAGAGGATTCTATAAGCTTTAATGAAGATGTTATCAAACAAGCCATTGATTCATATATATATAATCAAAATAAAGCTAAGCTCTTCGACTTACAATTATTTCATCATCATGGTAA
The DNA here is from genome assembly GCF_012224145.1 of Francisella sp. LA112445. Taxonomy (NCBI): domain Bacteria; kingdom Pseudomonadati; phylum Pseudomonadota; class Gammaproteobacteria; order Thiotrichales; family Francisellaceae; genus Francisella; species Francisella sp. LA112445. Next base: position 2,079,671 of record NZ_CP041030.1, on the reverse strand, counting down.
GTCTGGTATAAAAAGAGCTGAGATACTCTTAAAGTGGTTGCATATTTTTGCACAATTTGATGACTTAGATAGATTTTTGGAAAATTATATAAAACAGTCTCCTAGTATTTTAGATCAGTTAATAAATATTGCATATAAGAGTGATCTTAAGCCAGTGAATATAACTCATGTCAAAAAAGAAGCAGAAATACTAATTAGAGGTAATAATACAACTAGCTCACTTAGAACTTATGTAAAAAATGCTTATGAGTCTATTAATAGAAATCAAAGTCATATTATTAGGTTGTTCACAAATAATCAGATTAGTGGTAAGAGTTTTTTTACCTATAATGAAAGTGAACTTGGATTAGGGCCGATTAAAGTCCTTAAGACATCTGCTAAAGAGGTTAAAATTTATGATCGAAATAATACTTTCTTTTTTATGAAGCCCTTTAATCTTTCTTCTAAAGGTTATCACAAGAAAGTTGATGATGGCCTTGCTGAGGTGATTTATGCGCAGATATGGCGTTATTTGATTGGTGAGAGGGCTTCAGAATCAAGACTTGTTATTAAAGATAGTGAAATAATAGGGATTTGTTCTAAAGGTTTAAAGGATTTTAAAGAGTATGGAAAAATGACAAATCAAGAGAGGCTAAATACAAAAGGCCTAATATCTATTATGATTTTTGTTTATTTACTTATGGAAGATGATTTTCATATATATAACTATGGAATGGCTAGTTTTCAAAAAGGAAATGAGATAGAGCATTTTTTTGGGAAAGTTGATCATGATTATATAGTTGAAAAATGGGATACATTGAGTAAAGATAATACCAAATTTGATATAACTAAGCTTTCACAAGTTCTAAAAACGAGAAGTTTAGTTGGTTTTATTAATTTACTATCATCTAAATCTAGGTTTAATCCTAGTAGTGGTAATAACTTCTTATTGAGAGCAGCTCATACTTTTCGAGCAAATATTAGTTCTCGTAGGATAACAACAACCTCAAGATCTCAGGGAGCATTTTTTAGGTCTTATTTAGCAACTAGTAATAACGTCGAAGAGTTTTATAATACTATAGTCTTTATCAAACAACGCTGTAATAATTTAGAGAAGAACTTAAGTCTTCCACTTAAAGAGCAGTTAAATATTTTTTCTAAAATATATCAAAATGTTAACACTAACAAAGCTAACCAAATATTAGAGCATTTTATAAATAGAATACAAATATTAAGAAATGAGCTCGGTCAAAATTAAAGGACAATTTATATTTTGAGTTATAGTAAATACTTTTAATGAATTATCTAAAGTAGTATATTCTGAAAGTGATAAGCAAATTTTAAAGGAGTTTTGACTAAGCTATTTTATTCAGTTTGTTTAGGAGTACTCAATGAAGTCGACATTAAGATTAATATTAAAAAATAAGATTTTCAAATTATTGTTATTGTTAGTATTAATTTTGCTTATCGGACAAGTTACTATAGCAGCATATGCTATATCTGATAATGTTGTTGCTAAAAACCTTAACAAGGAGATGATTAGCAATTATCAAAAGAATATCAGTATGATCAAATTACTCTTTAATTATCAAGGAGATATCATAGGAAACAAAATGTTTTTTGACTTTAAGTTTAATGTTGTTCAAGCATATTTTTCAAAAAAGCCTATATGTGGGATACATTTAAATCAGAAAGATCTCTATAAATATAGTAGTGATAATAAAAATTTTAGTTTTCATGTAGCAAGCTGTATTTCTATATTAAGTACTAAATTAGGGTGGATAAATTATATTAGTAAGCCATCTTTACCTAAAGGAAAGGAATTATTACTTGCTAATTTAATGACTACTATATTTATTGCTATGATAATTATATTATGTTGGTTTTTGTTAAAAGTTGTCATTCCTGCAAGAAAATTAGAAGATAGTGTATATGAACTTGGAAAGTCGTTAGTGAAGAAAGACGTTAGAGTAAATGGAGTTAGCTTTTTAGGACGCTTTGCTAATTCAATAAATTTTATACAACAAAAACTATTTAGAGCATTAGATGTGAGAACGAAAGCTCTATCTATGATTACTCATGACCTTAAATCTCCAATAGCACGTTTAAAACTTAGGTATGATCTGAATCCTACAGAGAATAAAGATAACTTAGAAGATATTGGTTTGCTAGAATCCTTATGTAACCAAATATTGTTAGAAGCAAAGAATGATATGTTTGAATGCGAAAAAGTAGAGACTATAAATATTACATCCTTATTAGAGAAGATAATACAAGAATACAATAATATAACTATAGATCTAAAAGATGATGTTTATTTAAAGGGTAGAAAACTGTCTTTATATAGAGCTTTTGAGAATTTGATTTCAAACTCAAAGAAATACAGTGATAAGGTACTAGTAAGTATTATTAAGTCTGATTGTTTTGTAAATATAAAGATTAAAGACTATGGAGTGGGAATAAAAGAAACAGATATTAAAAATATATTTAGGCCTTTTTATCAGATTGATAGCATGAAAAAAGGTAATGGTCTTGGGTTGACAATTGCCCAAGAGGTTATTACTAATCATGATGGTTATATTGATATAAGTAATCATTATGATCCTCATGGGATAATTGTTAATGTTAAGCTACCACTTTAAAAACATTATTTTAATATTTATCGTAATTGCGTTGGAAATTATATTAAGTATGATTCCTGAAATAATGGATTATCAACCTTTAGTTTTTCCAAATAGTTGTATATGTTTTAGGTTTTTCTATTTGGTAGGCGCATTATTACCAGTTTTGATTTTAATATCATCAATATTGTGTTTTTTTTCTCATAGAAATTTAGATATCGTAATAAAAGTAAATTTTCTTATTGGTTTTTTTGCCTACTTTATATACGCGCTATATTTTTATACTGATTCTGTATTGAAGATACTATTTATTGTTATATGTTTATCAATGTTATATACAAATATCTTTATGCTTTTATATAAACTTATATTAAGAGTAAAAAATAAAATTTTTGTTGCAGGATTATTTTGTAGTTTTTTTCCTTTGTTAAAATTGGTGATGTTGCTAATAGCAGTGTTGTTATCTTATAACTATATTGATGGTGAAGAAATACTATACAATACATCACCTTTTCTAATTATACTACTAATGCTTTACTCTTATGTTACAAGTGGGGAAAAATCAAGGAAAATCAGCTATAAAAATCTTTCAATCAGACTTTTTGTATACTTAATAAATATTCTTAAAGAATATTTTATAATAAGATTATTTTTATATTTATTAATTTGTGGTGTTATAAATGGTCTTACTCAACAATATCTTTTACAGTATGTATCACTTAGTAATAAAATATATTTTAACTTCTTTTTCTTTTCTCAAGGGCTTATTTATATAGTGTTGTTTGTATCAATAATACTAATATCATCTTATCTAAATAGTAAACATTTTGATTTTATATTCTCTTGTTCCAGCTTTGCAGTATTTTTAAATATAGTATTCATATTAGCTTTTGAAAATGTCTTTCTTCTTAAGGAAGTACTTATGGTTAATGTTGTTTGGTATCATACTTTTTTATTTTTTCATTTGCTTACTAAATATATAAGAAAAAATAGGTATCATAAATTTAATATGGTATTAATCTTAGGTTTTATAATGTTTTTATTTGGGCTTATTTTCTCTGAATGGGTAAATGTAGGTTGGTTTGTAAATAGATATATAGTGCTATTGTTAATATTATCTATACTAATAATTTTGCATGCGAGAGTGATAGCTTTTAAATAGTATTCATCTAGTGGATAACTCTATAAATTTTCATAGTAGAAAAATAATAATCCAGATTCATATCTTATCTAATCAAAATTTAAAGTATGAATTTTCTAATATGATGATAAGCACAACGGGAGGAGATGCTCGATAAAATAAATGTTATTTTTCTAAATATTTTAATTTATCAGGTACAGAAGCCCAGTTATCAGCGTCCTCACATGGATCACACTTCTCGACTATATTTGGCCAAGTGTTAGCAAGCTCTCTGTTTAGATCAAGCATTTGCTCTTCACTTTCTGTTAAATCATCGCTAGATTTGATAGCTTCAACTGGACACTCTGGTTCACATAGAGCACAATCGATACATTCATCTGGATTAATCACAAGCATGTTTGGACCTTCATAGAAACAATCTACAGGACAAACTTCGACACAATCACCATATTTACATTTGATGCAATTTTCAGTAACTACAAATGGCATTTTACTAAATCCTTTCGTTTTTTACTTAATACTTTTGAAGAAAACCCACAAATTATAGCACAGATAAACCAAAGGTAAATATTATTCGCTTTATGAAGAACTCTCTTAGTATTAGAAATACTTATAACTAGTGGTGTTGAGATTAATTAAATGCGTTGCTATTGTTGAGAGGGAAATATACTGTGATAACTTTTTTTCTTAGCATCAATGATTTATAGTGTTTGATATGTATGTTTATTGAGAATCAGATAATGTCAATTAAATCTTTATTTAATAACTCTAACCTTAACCAGTATATCGATGATAATTCTGTAAAGTTAGATAGAGTTGCAACGAAGCTTTTTGATAAAGCAAAAAATGATGAATTTAGTAATATGCTTAGTTCACCAAATCAACTTCAATTGATTAACATGCTTATAAAAATGAGTAATGTCAAAAGCATTCTAGAGATAGGTGTTTTTCGTGGATTCTCTACTTTAGTTATGGCTCAAGCCTTACCTTCTGAGGGGAAGATAGAGGCTTGTGATATTAGTTATGAATATATAGAGCCATATAAACACTTTTGGCAAGAAGCAGGTGTTGATGGCAAGATTAATTTAAATATAGCTCCAGCATTAGAGACTTTAGATAAGTTTATAAAACTAGGCAAGAGATTTGATTTTGCCTATATTGATGCTGATAAAGAAAACTATATAAACTATTATGAGAAAACCTTAACTTTAATGAATTCTGGTGGGATTATTGCTATAGATAATGTCCTTTGGTCAGGCAGAGTTGCAGATAGCTCAGATAACGAATCAAGTACAGTTGCTATTCGTAAGCTTAATGAATTAATTCATAATGATGATAGAGTAGAGGCTTGTATCATCTCTATAGGTGATGGAGTGAATTTAGTGAGAAAACTGTAAATTATTTTGCTAGATAGATATGTTTTAAAGCATCTTTGGTTGTATCTAGCGTTTTATCTATAGTTTTCCCTTTTGCTAAAACAACGCCCATTCTACGTTTGCCATGTATTTCTTTTTTTCCAAAAATATGGATATCAACATTTTCGAGCTCTAAAGCCTTATCAATACCCTCAATAGTTGGATTACTAGATTCTCCTTCAAGAAGTATTGCAGCCGAAGCAGATGGTTGTAATGTTTTTATCTGAGGTATAGGTAATCCAAGTATTGCACGTAGGTGTAGCTGAAATTCATTTATATTCTGTGATATTAATGTAACCATACCTGTATCATGAGGGCGAGGAGAGAGTTCATTAAAGAATACCTCATCACCTTTTATAAACATCTCAACGCCAAAGATACCATAGCCACCTAAGCCATCTGTTATTTTCTTGGCTATTTGTTGTGATTTCTCTGAGGCTTTCTCAGACATGGTATGAGGCTGCCAAGAGAAACGATAGTCACCATCTTTCTGGATATGGCCAATAGGATCACAAAAAGAAGTACCATCTTTGTGTCGCACAGTTAAAAGTGTGATTTCATAGTCAAAGTCTATAAATTGCTCAACAATTACACCGTTAGCATGACCTCGTGAGCCACTTTGGGCATAGTCCCAAGCTTTTTTAATATCTTTAGAATATTTAACAATAGACTGTCCTTTACCTGATGAGCTCATCACAGGCTTAATAACATATGGAAGACCAATATTACTAACAGCATCTAGATATTCTTCTTCAGAATTCGCAAAGGCAAATTTTGATGTTGGTAAATTAAGCTCTTGTGCTGCTAGAGCTCTTATACCTTGGCGATCCATAGTTAGTTTAGTAGCTTTTGCACATGGGATAATGTTAAAACCCTGGTTCTCTAATCTTATCAAAGTGTCTGTGTTTATAGCCTCTATCTCTGGGACGATATGTGTAGGAGTTTTCTCGAGTATCAATTTTTCTAACTCATAGTCATTGAGCATATTTATTACGCAACTTTCGTGAGCTACTTGCATAGCAGGAGCGTTATCATAACGATCAACAGCTATAGTATATAAACCAAGCCTTTGAGCTGCTATTATAAACTCTTTACCAAGCTCACCGGAGCCAAGTAACATGATTTTAATATTAGAAAGAGAATTTTCCATGATATTGTTTCTAAATAAAGCTTAATATAAGCAATATAATAACAGTTATTTGTTAGAAATTTTCTGTAAATTAATTTAGAACAAAGGGTTATTTAGAGAAAACTATATTATTATCAGTATCTACATCAACAATTATTCGATCTTCAGCTTTAAACTCACCATCTAGTAACTTAAGTGCTAAAGGATTTTCTAAGCCATTTTGAATAGCTCGCTTAAGTGGTCTAGCACCAAATACAGGGTCAAAACCAGCATCAGCTATTTTATCCATAGCCTTTGTGGTTACTTCTAATCCAATACTTAGATCAGTTAAGCGTTTTTCTAAACGTTTAATTTGTATCTTAGCGATCTCAGTTATCATTTCTTTATTTAGAGGTTCAAATACAATAGCATCATCAACCCTATTTACAAATTCTGGTCTGAAGTGGCTAAGTACCATTTCCATTACAGCATCTTTGACAGTGTCATAATCTTGTCCTTGCATTTCTTGTATTCTGTGTGAACCTAGATTTGAAGTCATAACTATTACAGTGTTTTTAAAGTCTACTGTTCTACCTTGACCATCAGTTAAACGACCATCATCCAACACTTGTAGCAATATGTTAAATACATCAGCATGAGCTTTTTCAACCTCATCTAGCAAGATTACAGAATAAGGCTTTCTTCTAACATGTTCAGTCAAGTAGCCACCTTGCTCATAGCCAACATATCCTGGAGGAGCTCCGATTAGTCTAGCTACAGAATGTTTCTCCATAAACTCAGACATATCTACTCTAAGCATTGCATCTTCATCATCAAATAAGAATTCTGCTAATGCTTTTGTAAGCTCAGTTTTACCTACACCTGTTGGGCCTAAGAACATAAATGAGCCTATTGGCCTATTCGGATCTGATAAGCCTGAGCGAGATCTTCTAACAGCATTAGATACTGCTTTTATAGCTTGATCCTGACCAATTACTCTTTTATGTAAGAAGCTTTCCATATTTAGGAGCTTCTCTTTTTCTCCTTCCATCATTTTAGATACAGGTATTCCAGTAGCTTTTGAGACTACATCAGCTATCTCATTCTCTGTAACAGATGTCCTAACAAGCTTGTTCTCAGAAGGTTCTGCTTCAGTATTTTCAATTTGTTTAATTTGAGCTTCAAGTTCTGGTATCTTACCGTATTGTAGTTCAGCCATTCTACTTAAGTCGCCAGCTCTTTGATATTTTTCCAGCTCAAACTTAGCTTTCTCAAGCTCTTCTTTTAGCTTACTTGTGCCTTGCATTTTAAGTTTCTCAGCTTTCCAAAGCTCCTCGAAGCCTTTATACTCAGATTCTAAGCCTTTAATTTCTTCTTCAAGAATCTCTAAACGTTTTTTCGTAGCCTCATCCTTTTCTTTTTTTAGTTGCTCACGTTGCATTTTTAACTGGATGATTCTTCGATATAGACTCTCCATTTTTTCTGGTTTAGAGTCTATTTCCATACGGATCTGGCTAGCAGCCTCATCGACTAGATCTATTGCCTTATCTGGTAGTTGTCTATCGGTTATATATCTATGTGATAGTGTTGCAGCACTTACAATAGCTGAGTCTGTGATATTTACACCATGATGTAGCTCATATCTTTCCTTTAGACCTCTAAGTATAGCGATAGTATCTTCAACTGTGGGCTCATCAACTAATACTTTCTGGAATCTTCTTTCAAGAGCAGGATCTTTCTCTACATACTCACGATATTCATCCAGAGTTGTTGCACCAACACACTTTAGCTCGCCTCTTGCTAGAGCAGGCTTAAGCATATTACCAGCATCCATAGACCCTTCTGCTTTACCTGCACCAACCATAGTATGTAGCTCATCTATAAATAAGATCACATTACCATCTTGCTTTGCTAACTCTTTTAGCACTGATTTTAAACGCTCCTCAAAATCACCTCTAAATTTTGCTCCTGCTAATAATGCTCCCATATCTAGAGATAAGACTTTTTTACCTTTGATACCTTCTGGAACTTCATTATTTATTATTCTTTGAGCTAGACCTTCAACGATCGCAGTTTTACCAACACCAGGCTCACCAATAAGTACTGGATTATTTTTTGTTCTACGTTGTAACACTTGTATAGTTCTACGAATCTCACTATCTCTACCGATAATAGGATCAATTTTACCTTTTTTAGCTAGATCTGTTAGATCTACAGTGTATTTGTCTAATGCGCCTTTCATATCTTCTTGATTTTGACTACTCACTTTTTCCCCTCCGCGATAATCATTGACTGCTTTTGTAAGCTTTTCTTTTGTAATATTAAATTTACTATATAATCCTGTTAAACTTTTATCTTCTAGCGATGCTAATAAAAAGATCTCACTTGATATAAACTCATCACCGTTTTTATTTGCTAGATCTTGCATTTTATGTAAAGTGGCTATTAGATCCCTAGATGGTGATACTTGTGGATTAGCCTCTCCTGATAGTACAGCCACCCCATCAATCATATCATTTACAGCTTTTATAAAGTTCTGTGTATTAACTCCACAAACACTTAATATTGCTGTTGCAACACTATCATTTTGCTCTAAGAGAGCTTTTAGCATGTGAGCTGATGTAAACTCAGTTGCTTTTTGTTGGAAAGCATAGGACTGAGCTTCAGCAAGAGCTTCTTGTAACTTTATCGTAAACTTATTTATATCCATTAATTTCCCCCTAAGAAATATATCTGTTATATATCTAAGGACTTATTTTAAAATTTCAAGTAGCTAAACGATATATTTATATTTTAAACTGCTATAAAACGATATATCTTAAGGCTATATGTTGTTATTATTTTGGACAATTTTTAAAGAGAATTTATCTGTAGGATGTTTTATTTCTTAATAGATGTTATTGCTATTTGTTTTTCTGTAATTCCTTTTTTATTTGGTAGAAGTATCAATAAAAGTTTTCTAGGATTTTGTTCCTCAATTTTATCTTTGATATTCTGTATTTTAAATTTTGACTTTGTTTTTTTGGCTATTTTACTAAGTGTTGTGTCGCTAATTTATATGTCACGCAAAAATAATTTAGAGAATTATCAAGAGCTTCTAAGAAAAGCTCGTCATTAAAATAGCTTTTAAAGAATTACTTAAAGTATTATTATTTTAATTTTATGATTTTGGTTTGATTTTATGTTCAAGAGTATTATTTTAGCATCTTTTATTTTTATTGTGTTTAGTTATAGTGCTTTTGCAGATAGGTCTCTGAATATAGTTATTTTTGGTGATAGTCTAAGCGATACTGGCTATGCAAATAACTTTCATAATATTGATAGTGATTGGCCAACCATACCAACAAATTCAAAAATGCTTAAGCAAGCGACATACTCTAGTCCAGATATCCATTATACAGTGTGGCCTCAATACTTAAGTGAGAGTAATAAAGATATATCAATACCAAATAATATATTTACTTTACCTCAAAATATAAATAGGGCAGTAAAACCAAGTTTAAAAGGTAATGATTATGCTGCAGGTGGGGCGACAACTATTTGTAAAGGTATTGGTAAAAAAGGTGATTATATACCGCCACCTATAGGACCTTTAAGAGATGGTCTGAACTGTAGTGATAGCGATAATACAATTGAAAAATATAATCAGATTGATAGTTATCTGAAGCAACATGATAACAAAGCAGATTCTAACACTATCTATATTATTTGGGGTGGTGCTAACAATGCTTTCTTACAGCTTCAAGATTTTGCAAATAATCAATCAACATTAGCAAAATTATATTTACTCATAAAATATTACATTACAGGAGATGTCTCACTAACTAAAGAATTAAAAGGTATGGATAGTGCTGCAAAGGATATTGCATATGATGTGTATTATCTAATTAAGTATGGAGCAGAACCAGAAAACATATATGTTATCAATTTACCGGATTTAGGGATAACTCCGATGGCGACTAATAATGGCAAAGATTTACATAGTTTTAAAATAGCACTATTTAACTCTTTATCAACAGCTTTTAATAATGAACTTAAAAGTGGTATTTTACCGTTAGGTGTAAATATTATTGATTCTCAGAAGTTTTTTAGCACTATCATTAGGAATAAAAAAGTAAAAGTAAGTGGGGTAGAGTATAAGTTTTCGGATGTGAGGCACTCTGCCTGTGATTTTAGTGGACCGAATGCTTTAACGTGTATTCCTAAAGACTACAATAGTGGTAAATATGATAAGTATCTTTTTGCTGGTCAAATACATCCTACTAGTTATGCCCATAAAGTTTTGGCTAAATATATTGCAAGCAAGTTAAACATAACTAATTTTTAGTTAAATATTCCTTGTTGCTGGTTGTGAATACCCTTAAAATAACTACTTCTAAATACTTTGAGATATTTTATATATGACAATACTAGAAAACACCTTGACAGGATGGAGCAAAAAAGAAGTTGCTTGGTTAGTTTGTTGTATTATATTGACAGTAGTTGTCGCTTTTCTAAGTGGTAGTAGCTCTTTTATCTTAATATTCTCCATTATCAGTATTACTAATTTGATCTTGGCAGCTAAAGGGAAAGTTTTTAATTATATTTTAGGCCTTATTGCTGCTGTGATGTATGCGGCTATTTCATATCAGAATCAGATATGGGGTCAGTTACTTTTAGCAATATTATTTTTGTGTCCAGTGCAGTTTTATGGTTGGTATAATTGGACTAGACCTAAAAATACAACTAAAGAAAAACAAATTAAAATCAAAACACTAACGAAAGTTCAGTTTATAAGTATTTTAGTATTTATAGCTGTAGTATCGACTCTATATGGCTATTTTGTTTTACATCTATATTTTGGTCAAAATGTTGGATTAGTTGCAGATGCTATAGTTGAGGTTACTTCAATAGTTGCTTTTATACTTACAGTTTTACTTTATAAAGAGTTTTGGATACTATGGTTAACAGTTGATGTCTTGACTATATCTATATGGGTTGATGGGATATTAGATTCAGTAATTACAATAGCAATTATTCCTGTTATTATTACCAAGCTTGTAGCTCTTATAAATGCTGTTTATGGGTATATTAGTTGGCGAAAAATTTACAATACTCAGAAAAAGATAAGGGGCTGTCCTAGATAAGTTTACTTTAAACTCTCTCTAACCCAGTGTTTAATTAGCTTTAGCTGTTCCTTAGAATCACTGTGATTAAATCTCCACTCACATTCCTTCAAAAACAAGTAAAAATGGTCTCTAGGAATACCATTAAATTTTCTCAAATGTCTCTTAGCTTGATTCCAGAAGTTTTCTATACCGTTTATATGATTATGCTTCTTTGCAAACAGCTTACTATGGTTAATTCTATAATGTTTAAACTCTGAAACATCTAAGGCATTATAACTCCTAAAAGTATCAGTGTAAACGATACAATCAGGTTTAACTTTTTCTCTAATTATTGGTAATAGAGTATCACTCTTAGCATTTGGAATGATTACTGTATATACCTTACCATTACGTTTAAGTAAGCCAAATACAGGAACTTTACCACCAGCTCCTCTACCTCGTTTCCCTTTACGAGTTCCTCCAAAATAGCTTTCATCTACTTCAATCTCTCCTGTAAACATTTCTAAATGCTCACTATTTTCATAAATTAATAATCTTAATCTATGAAAATAATAGCTGGCTGTGGTTTTATTTACTGATACTAATTCTGATGCAGTTCGTGCTGTACTTCCTGCTATAAATAACTCTATTAATTTGTCTTGCTTGTATGTACTTAATCTACTTTTCCTCATCAAAACCATCCTAACATAACTTAGTTATCTAGGACAGCCCCAAAGATAATCAAGATTTAATCTTTTAGCTTAAGGATAGTTAGGTTGTTATCTTTAGAACCAAAGATATAAACATAATCATCTTTTACACTTAGAGTGTATGATTTCTTTATATTAGGGATATTTCTTATTACAGCAACTTGTTTTAACTTATGCGGGTTAGATATGTCGACTATGCTAAAAGCTCCTGTGTCTTCTTGTTCTAGAGGAAGAAATGCATAATTGTTTTCTATTCTAACACGATTAGCTTTCGCTGATTGTTGAGTGCATGTATGACTTAGCTCTTTAATATTAGCAGGATCTTTTATATTAAAGCTTGCTAGTCCACCACATTTACCTCCCCAAAGAGCCATGTATAAAACATCAGAATTCTTAGCTGTGCTAGGACACATTTGTAAATAATAAGGTTCTATAATGGTTTTTGTATGTTTAATATCTTTAGGGTTTGTGATATCAAGAACTTCAACCGAGTTACTGAAAAAACCACCAACTATAGCATATACGTGATCATTATATTTTTTAATATATATACCTTCTATACCTTTGACAGTTTTTATAGAGTTTATTAATTTTGGATTATTGTTTGTTATTTCTATTATTACTAGCTTATTAGTAAGCGCTGATGATGCAGCAACATATATCTTTTTATTCTGCTCATAGATCTTATCATGGAGTAAAGAAAACTCCCCATTAAAGCCAGGCACTTTATAGCTTTTTATAAGTTTAATATTTTTAGGATTTGAAACATTTAATAAATATAAAAAACCATTTCTACCTGCAACTACTAGAGTATCGTTGATGAGATCTTGACCTTCAACATCACTTATTACTTTTTGTTTAGGTTGCCAATGGTCTAAAATCTTAGGTTCAGAAGGCGTGCTAATATCAAGTGATGTAACACCACCACCACGCATTGTTAGGAACATCGTATTAGGGTATTTTTTATATATTCTAGAGATAGCTACATAATTAAAGTTTTTGTCATCATGGATAGTTTTAATTACTTTATAATTAACTTTATGAAGGCTTTGAGCATTTAGATTACTATATATAAATATACAAAATGCGAAGGTTAGAAGTGTAAATTTTCTCATGTTTATTTTATAGTTTTTGCTTTCATACCCTTAACAAAGAAGCTAAGTTCTTTAAGCATTTCATTTTTATCTGATAGATTGTTTTGAATTATTTTAACTGTTGCTGAGCCTGAGATTGCTCCAGAAGCACCAGCTTTGATTGCTTTTGCTACTTGCTCAGGAGTCGAGATTCCAAAACCGAGTATTGGTTCGGGAGCATTGAATTCTCTGAGTTTTTCTAGTACTTTTTCAACAGGCATATTTGCTGCAGTTTCAGCTCCAGTAACACCAACTCTTGAAAGCAGGTAAGTATAGCCACTGCCAAGTTTAGATATTTGTCTTAATAGGTTTTCATCAGCATCTGGAGGAGCAATAAATATTTGTGATATACCAACCTTCTCAGCGATATCACGAAACTCTTTAGATTCATGAGCAGGTACATCAGCTATAAGTATAGAGTCGACACCAGCATTTAGACATTTTTTATAGAAATTCTCTATACCATTTGCATAAACAAGATTTGCATATAAAAGTAATCCTATTGGGATATCTGGATATTTACTTCTAATCTTAGCTAAAATTTCAAAACAATCATCAGGAGTAATACCACTATTTAGTGCTCTAATATTTGCTTCTTGTATTGTTGGACCATCTGCTAAAGGGTCAGAAAATGGTATTCCTAACTCTAGAGCATCAGCACCTGATTGTACTAAAGTATCTATGATTTCAAAGGATAGCTCTTTATTTGGATCCCCAACAGTTACAAATGGAATAAAAGCCCCTTCGTTTTTTGATTTTAATTTTTCAAATAAATTCGAATATCTACTCATTATTGCACCTCTCCCTTTTGTTTTAAAATATCATGAACAGTAAAGATATCTTTATCTCCACGTCCAGAGAGATTTACAACGAGTATTTGTTCTTTATCAGAATTCTCAAAAGCAAGTTTTAGTGCATATGCAAGAGCATGAGAGGACTCTAATGCTGGGATAATTCCCTCTTTGCGACATAGAAGTTTAAATGCATCTAAAGCCTCATCATCTGTAGCTGAGACATATTCTGCTCGTCCGATTGATTGTAAATATGCGTGCTGAGGTCCAACAGAGGGAAAATCTAGTCCTGCAGATATTGAATAAGACTCTTCTATTTGACCATTACTATCCTGCATTAACGGAGCTTTCATGCCAAAGAAGATACCTGTTTTACCATGCTTTAATGGGGCTCCATGTTGTCCAGAGTCTATACCCTTACCAGCTGGCTCTACACCAATTAGTTGTACATTACTTTCGTCAATAAAATCAGCAAACATGCCAATAGCATTTGAGCCACCACCTACACAGGCTATTACTGCATCAGGAAGCTTACCTTCTTTAGCTAATATTTGCTGTTTAGTTTCTTCACCAATTACTCTTTGGAATTCTCTAACGATCGTAGGAAAAGGGTGAGGTCCTGCAGCAGTACCAAGTAAATAGTGTGCACGACTATAGCTTTCTGACCAGTCTCTTAGAGCTTCATTACAAGCATCTTTAAGTGTTGCAGAGCCACTGTGAACAGGTATTACTTCAGCGCCCATTAGCCTCATTCTGAAGACATTTGGGCTTTGGCGTTCAACATCTTTTGCACCCATGTAAACTTTGCATTTTAGATCTAGTAGAGCGCATGCTAATGCAGTAGCTACTCCATGTTGACCAGCACCAGTCTCAGCAATAATCTCTTTCTTGCCCATTCTCTTTGCAAGGAGAGCCTGACCTAGAACCTGATTGGTTTTATGTGCTCCACCATGAAGTAAGTCTTCTCTTTTAAGGTATAATTTAGTTTTAGTGCCTTTAACTAAGTTTTTTGTAAGAGTTAGGGCTGTTGGACGGCCTGCGTACTCCTGTAAAAGCTCTTTAAATTCTTTTTTAAAGCTCTCATCATTTTGTGCTTTTATAAATTCTTGTTCAAGCTGTTCAAGAGCTGGCACGAGTAATTGAGGTACAAATTGACCACCAAACTCACCAAAATAAGCATTTAATTTTGACATTATCAAATATAACTAACTAATTTCATTAGTTATATTATCTCTAATATTTTGCTCAAAGGCTATAGTAGATAGTGGGGTAAGATTAAATATTATTTAAGTTTGTAGATATCAGAGAATTTATTCTCAAGATAGTCAATATAGTATTTTGCATTTAGGTATTCTCCACACATATTATGTATGACACTATTTGCTGGTTTTAGGCTACCAAATTTATGAATGTTTTCATTGAGGAATCTAAGAATAATATCTAATTTATTTTGCTGTATTGCTTGGTTAACATCAAACTCTTTATTCATATAATGGAATATTTGAGAAGCATAGGCACTACCTAATGCATAAGTAGGGAAGTAACCAAATAATCCAGCTGCCCAATGAACATCTTGTAAAATACCATTAGTATAATCATCTGAGTGAATACCTAGGTATTTTTGATATTTATCATTCCAGAGCTTTGGTAGATCTTTAATCTGAATATTCTTCCCAAATATTTCTTTCTCTATCTCAAAGCGTACAAGTATATGTAAGGAGTAAGTTAGCTCATCTGCTTCTACACGAATTAGACTTGGGCAGACCTTGTTTATTGCTTTGTAAAAACTATCGATATCGACTTTACTGAGGTTTTCAGGGAATGTTTGTTGAAGATCTTGATAATTGGCTTTCCAAAATGATTTGTTCTTACCAACTAGATTTTCATAGAAGCGTGATTGTGACTCATGCACACCAAGGCTTACTCCTGTGCCAAGGATACTATCATAAATGTCATCACCAATATTTTGCTCATACATTGCATGACCTGTTTCATGGATCGTACTAAATAAAGATGATGTGAAAAGATCTTCTATATAGCGGGTTGTCATTCTAACGTCATGCTTGTTGAAATTTAGTGTAAATGGATGAGCACTTTCTTTTAAAATACCACTCTCAAAGTTAAAACCTAGTTGTTTTGCAATTTTATGAGAATATTTTTTCTGTTTATCAATATCATAATTTTGATCAATACATATTGTATCTACTTGTTTAGCAGATTTGATCCTCTCTAATAAAGGAACTATCTTCTCTTTAAGGCTATTAAAAAATGGCTCTAATTTAGCAACTGTCATTCCTTCTTCATACTCATCTAATAGTACATCGTAAGGATGTTCTGAATATCCTATGCGTTGAATATATTTTTTCTGATAGTTTACTATTTTTTCTAGAAATGGAGCAAAGATTTCGAAGTTGTTAGTTGCACGGGCTTCTACCCAAATATTTTGTGCTTGTGATAAGATCTTGTTATATTCAACGTATTCATCTTTAGGTATTTTACTAAGTTTATCTTTTTCTTTAGTTGTTAGATATACTATTCTTTTACTAGTTTCATTAAGTTCCGAGTAGTTTTTATTTAGAAAATCTAAGCAATTATTTATTTCATCATTATTGATGGTTTCATAGACTTTTTCACTGAAAAAACCAAGAACTTCTGAGGTTGTTTTTACTGAGTTTTTTGGGGCTTCTGTTTCTAAGTCCCAATGCATTAGAGATATCGCGTGATTATATTTCTTCTTTTGTGATAGTTTGTTCTGAAGTATCTGAAGTTGTTTTTTGATTTCGCTCATTCTTTAACTTTTCCTGCTGCTTTCTTTCATTTGAAATAGTTCGTCTTAATAGCGTATCATATATTGGTTTTTGATGGTGGATATATGTCAGCATAGAAGCACTAAGGCAAGTTATCATAAGAGGTAATAGTAGTTGGTAGTTCCAAGTCATCTCAATCACCAAAGTGATTCCAGTCAAAGGTGCTCCAACAGTAGCTGTAAATAGTGCACTCATACCTGCAACAGCGAAAACACCTGCTTCAACATTATAGTATGGGAAGAGTTGGTTAACTGCAAGGCCGTATGCAAGACCAAAAATAGTACCTAAAGCAATCATCGGAGCAAATATACCACCAGTTACACCTGTTCCATAAGAGAAAATCACACCTGCAAAACGTAGAGCAAACATAACAAGTAGCATTTTTATGGAAAGGTTATAATCAAGGGCGTTTGCAATAACAACATATCCACCACCAACTGCATTAGGGGCAAGAACAACACCAGTACCAAAGATTATACAAACAGCTATAACTAGACACCAGTATCTTCTTTTTGATCCATTGGAAAAAAAGTTTGCCACTTTGATTAGAGACTTATTAAAGAATAATCCAAAGTATCCAAATACGATACCTAAAACAACAAAAAGCCAAAGAGTGTTTTGTGGTACAGAGCTAAAAGTTTCAACTCGGATAGCAGGTGGGTTACCCATTATAGCTCTTGAGATAACTGTACTCATAATACATGCTACGATAACACACTTAATAGCAGAGACACTAAATCTAAACTTTCTATTCATTTCTTCTATCACAAAAACTATTCCTGAAAGAGGGGTGTTAAATGCTGCAGCTAGACCAGCACCAGCACCAGCAGATATTACAGCATTTGCATATTTTTTAGTTAGTTTAAACTTATCAACAAAAATCTGAGCAATTGCAGCAGCCATATGAATTGAAGGACCTTCTTTTCCTAAACTTAGACCTGAGCCTAAAGAGAAAAGACCACTAACAAATTTCACAGGGACAACACGCTTTCGTAGTTTTCTACAGCCCTTGAGAGTTCCTTCAACCTCTTGTATACCACTTCCGCCAGCTTCTTTAGCAAACTTTTTGACAATAAGGATAGATATTATTGTCATAACAATTGTAATAGCTATAGATATTAATATTTGTAATACGATATTGTGACTACCACAAAGAGAAAAGAGTATTTTCTTATATTTAAATATAAGATCTAGTAGTAGTTGGAAAGAAGTTGCTATTAGCCCAATAAAGATTCCAATAAGAGCACCGCATAATACTAGTACCCAGATATGCCTGTTGTTGGTATAATATCTATCTAATACTTTGTTACTCATTGGGATATTAAATTTGGCTTGACTATTGCGACAAATTATACATCTTTAAAACTAATTAGAAAGAGGATCTTTAGTAAAAAGTAAAACTAATGCATATTAGTTCAGATTTTTAGTTATTTCATTTACTAGATTTGCAGACTTTTTTTCATCCCCCAACGCACCGTATCTAATTTTTATTTCAGTTGTGCGATTTTTGATACTCGTTAAATCTATAGAGATATTGCTACCTGTTTTAAAGTCGAAAGCTTCAACCTTGGCAGATTTGTCTGCATATGAGTTTTTCTTAAGAGAATACTTACTATTGCTTTGTATTGCTTTAATTGTCGCATTATATACTGTCCTTAGGTCTCTAGGTATCTCAACTATATAGTTTCCATTCATATAGTAGACTGTTCCACCAGCAACAACTGCGGTACCAATTAGTATAGCTGTAAGAACACAGCTGTTAAGACAAAGAATAACAAAAATAGATAATATTAGTAAGCGAAGCTTTTTATACATAAGCTAGTTTAAGATTTTTGATGTACGTTGGCTTGGATTTGATCCATTAAACTAGATGACATTTGTTGATCACCAAAAGTACCAAATTTTATAGTAACTTTTGACGCATTATTTGTGAGTTTCTCTATTTCTATAGAGAAGCTTGTACTATCTATCTTTGTAGCACCTTCAATATCGGCATTATTATTTACATTATCTATAGTTTTAGAAACTAAAACAAAATCATTATTTTCATTGACTGCTTTAAGAGCCGCTGTATAAACATCCTTATAGTTTCCTTGGATGTTCATAGAGTAGTTCCCATCAATATATGCAACTGTTCCACCACCAACAGCTACAGCAGCAAGGATACAGCTATTCAAAGCTATTAGAGAGCAAGAAATTAATGATACAAAAAAAAGTTTTTTTAGGAAATTCATTTTTTATCCTCTATCTTATTTTGCATTCTTTTGGATTTGATCCATTAATGTTGCTGATGCTGTCTTATCTCCAAAAGTACCAAACTTAATGCTAACTTTTGATGCATTGCTAGTAAGTTTCTCAATTTCTATAGAGAAGTCTGTAGAATCAACTTTTGTGTTACCCTCTATTGTTGCTTGTGTAGGCGTTATATCCTTCTTAGTAATAACATAGTCGTTATTGTTTTGCACAGCCTCTAGTGCGGCATTATAGATATCTTTTATATTACCATCCATGTTCATTGAGTATTTACCTTGAACATAAGCAATAGTTCCAGCACCAGCTGCAGCCCCGACAATAAGCCAACAACTATTTAGTGAAAGTGCTGATACTGCTAATAATGCAGCTGTTAATGTTTTTTTCATTTTCATGGTTTAAACCTCTTATAAGTTTTTAATAATTTCATAAATCATAATATACAGGGTTTAAAAATTAGTCAATTACTTAGTGGTATCTCTATAAGCATATATATGCATCGGATTACTAATATATAATATTTCAGTATGGAAGTTTAAATAAATAGTAAAAACTTCCATTAAACAAGTATTATAACCGATGAGTTTTTAATACAACTGCAGGAAAACCAAACAAATATTTCAATAAGTACTATAAATTAAGTTGAGTAGTTATTTCTTTTGTTCAATAATTTAGCTAACAGATAGTCAAACGAGGGTTTGTTATGCCTTTATACCCAGATATTGAACCGTACAATGAAGAGTTCTTAAAAGTTTCAGAAATTCATACTATATATTTTGAAGAATGTGGTAACCCTACAGGTAAGCCTGTTGTATTTATACATGGAGGTCCTGGAGGAGGTATTAGTCCTGGTGCTAGACAATATTTTAACCCAGAGAAATATCGCATTATATTAGTTGATCAAAGAGGGTGTGGTAAAAGTACACCATTTGCAGAGCTTAGAGAAAATACTACCTCAGACTTAATTAATGATTTTGAGACTATCCGAAAAAAAATAAAAATAGACAAATGGATGATTTTTGGAGGCTCTTGGGGTAGTACACTAGGTCTAGCATATGCACAAGCTTATCCAGAAGTTGTTACAGAATTAGTGCTTAGAGGAATATTCTTAGGTAGACGTAAAGAAATTGCATGGTTATACCAGCATGGAGCAAGTGAAGTATTTCCAGATATGTGGGAGCATTATATAGCTCCAATACCTCAGGAGTTAAGAGGTGACTTTTTGGCTGCATACCATAAATTACTAACTGGCGATAATGAAGAGCTTAAGAAAAAAGCAGCTAAAGCTTGGAGTATTTGGGAGGGTTCAACAAGTAAGCTTTATATTGATGATGAATCAATTGAGAGATTTGCAGGAGAAGATTTTAGTTTAGCATTTGCACGAATAGAAAATCATTTCTTTATAAACCAGTTGTTTTTAGAGGAAGCACAGCTGCTTAAAAATGCTCATAAGATAAGAAATATTCCAGGTGTTATTGTACAAGGTCGTTACGATATGGTTTGTCCTACAGCTAGTGCTTGGGATTTACATAAGGTTTGGCCAGAAGCGGAATTAGAAATCATTCGTGATGCTGGACACTCTGCAACTGAACCTGGGATTATTGATGCTTTAGTAAGAGCAACAGATAATTTTGCAAATAATATTTAATATTTCATCTTTTATAGTAGATCATTCTATTTTTCACTTTTATATTTAATACTTTTTATTAAATAGCTTTATATAGTTTATAAATAATTTCATTTAATAGTTTTTTTGTATTTATTATTATTTTGCATATTTGCTGCAAAAAGGGGGTATTTTTGGTGATTAAGTACTTGATAGGGGTGTTTTTAGGGTGTTTTTTTTGAGTATTTTGAGTGTAATAAATAAAAAGTTTAAAAAGTTTAATTTTTTTCAAAAAAGTACTTGCGTTTTTGTTAGAGGATGCGTATTATATGTCTTCACCGGCTGACGAGTGATGTCAACGGTAGGAAGCTAAGGCTTTTGAGATATTTAATAGATATATTATATACAAACACTTTGTTAAAGAATTTGAGTATCAGTAGTTAGAGTCAGAATTTGAGAATTAAACTGAAGAGTTTGATCCTGGCTCAGATTGAACGCTGGTGGCATGCTTAACACATGCAAGTCGAACGGTAACAGGAGAAGCTTGCTTCTTGCTGACGAGTGGCGGACGGGTGAGTAACGCGTAGGAATCTGCCCATCTGTGGGGGATACCAGTTGGAAACGACTGTTAATACCGCATAATATCTGCGGATTAAAGGTGGCCTTTGTGCTGCCGCAGATGGATGAGCCTGCGTTAGATTAGCTTGTTGGTGGGGTAAGGGCCTACCAAGGCTACGATCTATAGCTGATTTGAGAGGATGATCAGCCACATTGGGACTGAGACACGGCCCAAACTCCTACGGGAGGCAGCAGTGGGGAATATTGGACAATGGGGGAAACCCTGATCCAGCAATGCCATGTGTGTGAAGAAGGCTCTAGGGTTGTAAAGCACTTTAGTTGGGGAGGAAAGCTTATAGGTTAATAGCTTATGAGAAGGACGTTACCCAAAGAATAAGGACCGGCTAACTCCGTGCCAGCAGCCGCGGTAATACGGGGGGTCCGAGCGTTAATCGGAATTACTGGGCGTAAAGGGTCTGTAGGTGGTTTGTTAAGTCAGATGTGAAAGCCCAGGGCTCAACCTTGGAACTGCATTTGATACTGGCAAACTAGAGTATGGTAGAGGAATGGGGAATTTCTGGTGTAGCGGTGAAATGCGTAGAGATCAGAAGGAACACCAATGGCGAAGGCAACATTCTGGACCAATACTGACACTGAGGGACGAAAGCGTGGGGATCAAACAGGATTAGATACCCTGGTAGTCCACGCTGTAAACGATGAGTACTAGCTGTTGGATTCGGTGTAAAGGATCTAGTGGCGCAGCTAACGCGTTAAGTACTCCGCCTGGGGACTACGGCCGCAAGGCTAAAACTCAAAGGAATTGACGGGGACCCGCACAAGCGGTGGAGCATGTGGTTTAATTCGATGCAACGCGAAGAACCTTACCTGGTCTTGACATCCTGCGAACTTTCTAGAGATAGATTGGTGCCTTCGGGAACGCAGTGACAGGTGCTGCACGGCTGTCG
>NZ_CP041030.1:1800000-2052500 GCF_012224145.1 Francisella sp. LA112445 | reverse complement strand
GGCTACAAAGTGAGCATAAAAATCACTATATCAATTTCGAAAAGCCTGTGGATACGCTTGCAAGTCTTAAGACAGCGTTTATAGAAATGGGCAAGAGAGCTAGAGAACAACAAAGTCAGGATTAATTATGATTAGCTATTTTTTGAGTCAGTTTGGACTAGTAGGTTATTTAATGCTATTGGTAAGTTTGATACTTACAGCTATATGCATTGAAAGATGTATCACATTTATTTTCTTACCAAGGTTTAAATCATTACAGATTGAGAGCTTAATAACTTTAGCTGGCCAAGGTGATAGCGATGCTATAAAAAATAGGATAGATAATACTAGTAGTAAGCTTTCTAAGTATATTGCACCATTGCTTTTAGAATCTAAAGATATAGCAGAGAATGCAGTTAGCATAATGATGCGTAAAGAACGTCAGCGCCTACAGCAACCACTAGTTTGGCTAAACTTCTTTGCAGTAGTGTCACCAATGCTAGGTTTATTAGGAACTATTTGGAGCATGAGTCATTCATTTAAAGCTCTTGCTGAGTCTCTTAATGGTAGTGGTCTTGAGCATATGATTTTATATCTATCTGAGGCTATGTACGCTACAGCACTAGGTATTATCTTAGCATTGTTTAGTATGTTTACTTTTTATTGCTTTAGACACTATAGTGAGAGCTATCTATTTCGTGCCGAAGAAGTTTTAAATGATCTAGCCCTAGGCTTAGAACGTCAAAAAATAGCGAATAAAACACAGTATTTAACAGATAACCTATATGTGAAAAAGCAGGCTTAGACATGATTTCAAGTACAAATAAATCTCATAATAGTAGCCTTGAGTTAGATGAACCTAACTTAATTCCTCTACTTGATTTTATGCTTGTGTTGCTAGTGATGTTTGTGCTGTTAGCTGGACCTGTTCAACATATTCTTAAGTTACCATTACCAGAAGTTAAAGGTCAAGCGGTATCACAAAGCAAAGCGTTGAAAATGACAGTATATATTAAAAGCTCAAAGAATTTTCTTGTCAATAATAATCATTTTGATTCTCTTGATGATCTACAAAGATACCTTAAAAGCATACAAAAAAATAAGGACTTAAGAGAGATAGAAATTGCAGCAGATAAGAAAATATCACTACAAAATATGCTTGAGATTTTTGCAGCTATAAAAGAGTTAGGACTAACTACAGCAGATATTCAAGTAACTAAATAGCCTTAAACTAAGATCAGAAAAATGAAAAAAAATATATTAGTGAAAATTATGTTATCACTATCTATGTTCTCGTGTGCATATGCTCAACAAAATCAGCAGGTAAATAATGGTGATACTGTTGATTTAGGAGAGATTGAGGTAGCAGCTGTAAAAAAAGCTGATGTTGGGAGCGTAAAAAAGGATAAAAAGAAAAAAGAGTCTGTAGAACAAAGTGCAAATGCTGCGCCACCATTATCTACATCTAAATCAAAAAACTCTTTGATCTTATCAACGGCAGATCAACTAAATAAATTGCAAGGGGTGCAGATATTTAGTGGAAGTAGAGAAATCTCCCAAAATATAAGTATGGGAGGCTTAGCTTTTAATAGAGTGTTTGTAGGTATTGATGGTATCAATAATAACTTTGCTTCCTTTGGTCATAATTCAACACGTCAGTTACCTAGTGAGTCTCTCTATAAGCAGGTTACAGCAGATCAGTCGGGGAGTAATATAGTCTATGGTAACGGCGCGCTGGGTGGTGCTGTAAACTTTGAAACTATTGATCCTAGTGATTTATTAAAAGGTAGATCATTTGCTACTAAGCTAGGTGTAGGAGGACAAACTGGTGACTTAGGAGTTAATGGTAATACTGCTGTAGCTTTTAAAGCGGGTGATTTTAGCTATTTATTTGATATTGTTGGTGGTCGTAATAATGATATTCGTTTAGGAAATCATACTAATTTACCTTACTCAGCAAGTAATAATCTACAGTTCTTATTAAAAGGTGTTTGGAATATTTCAAAGATACAAACATTTAAAGCATATTGGCTATCAATGCAAAATAATGGACTTTATCCAGCGACGATAAATGATGTTGTAGGAGAATATAATCCACCTTCAAAGTTTAATTTCTTACAACAGCAAGTAATGCTGGAATATTATTTAAACCCTAATAACCCATACGTTAATTTAGAGGCTAAGGTTTTTTACATCAGAAATCATTATAATTCTAACCCTATAAATGATGGGAAAGGCTTTGCAGTACCTCAAGATATAAATATTAATACCACAGGTTTTAGGGTAACGAATAAGACTTTTGTTCTAAAACAAAATTTGGTTTACGGTACAGAATTTAAATTTTTTAATGGTTTTAATGTTGGAAAAAATAGCTTAAGTTTTCCTACAGCAAATCAGCAAACTTATAGTGGCTATTTACAAGATAGTTGGGATATTACTTCTAAATTAAATATAACTCTAGGTGGTCGTGTTAATGGCTATCATAGTCAAAGTGGCAATATGCAAAATGGTGGAGCTTTCTTCACAAAGCAAGGAAGTATTAGTTATAAAGTTATTAAACCCCTAAAAGTATATTTTGCTTATACAGAAGGCTATAGAATTCCATCTCTTCAAGATTTATTTTTAGGTGGCAGTCATCCTGGGATGAGTTTCTTACAATTTGTTCCAAACCCTAACTTACAACCAGAAATAGGCCATAACAAATCTGTTGGTATTACTATTAATAAGCAACTAACTCCAACACAAAGTTTTTATTTCAATAGTAATATATTTTTAAATGATGTAAGTAATTTTATCGTTGATTCCAAAGTTAATGCTGCTTCTTACCCTTTAAAAATTCAAAATATAAATATCTCTCATGCTCAACTGTTTGGCTATAGTTTGGCATTTAAATATCATAATACTTGGTTTGATTTTGGTACAAACTTTACTTATACAAGAGGGGAAAGTTTATCTGCTTATCAAGGATCTGGAGGTAGCCTAGTACCCTCAGGAAGTCCATTACCTATTCCTAGAGCAAAAGGTATAGCAACTCTTGATATTCCCATTAAACCAATAGATAGCTCTTTTCAAACAAGTATTAACTACGCTTTAACACAAAATAGAGTTCCACCTGGAGGTGAGCATCCAATTAGTAGTGTTCCAGGTTATGTTTTACTGAACTTAGGTTATAAGTGGCAACCTAAACGCTTTAAAGGGTTAAATGTAAGTGCTGGGGTTGATAATGTTTTTAATCGATATTATCAAAACTATGATGGACAAAATCTTGTACCAGCAATGGGACGAAATTTCTATTTGCAAGCGAGTTATAATTTCTAGAGAGGATATATATGCTTAGGACACTTAAGTTTACAGTAGCAGTTGTTGGTTCGATATTCGTTGATTACAGTATTTATGCTACACTAAATCAGTCAAAATCTACAGAGTGGTATATTGGTGAAACTCAACTAAAATCTCAGTCGATTGAAGAGATAGTTAAGAAAATAAATATAGTTAGTCAACCAAAGACTAGCTCTAAAGAGGTTGCTGCTAAACAGCTAAAACATGCAACAAAAGCAGCTAAGAAAACAAAAAATACTAAAGCTAAATTAACTAAGAATAAACCTCATAAGCAAGAGGAATCTAAAGTACATAAAAAATCTGCAAATATTGATGTTAAAGAGAATAAAGCTATAGCTAAAATAACCCAGCAGCCAAAATTAAAATATACACCACCAAAATTAGGCTATCCAAGCTCGGCAATTAAAAATAACGAACAAGGACATGTAAGAATAAAAGCAAATATAAACTCAAAAGGTCAAGTAATTGGGGTTCATATTTTACAATCTAGTGGTTTTGATGACCTAGATCAGGCTGCGATTAAGTGGTTTGAGAAGTTAGTTTTTACACCAGCGAAAAGTGGTTTTACAAATGTCGCAACAACAGTTGAGCAGACAATATCATTTAATTTAAAGGAACAACAAAATGCTTAGAATAAATAAGTTTAATACTTTTATATTATTAATACTCCTATGCACTTTCTCAAATAGCTTTGCAAGGTCAATTATTACAATTGGACCTACTGCAAGCTCAATAACTTCAGTATTTGATAATAAAGATATAATTGGTAGTGATTTAGAAAGTGTGAAAAAGATTAGTAAGCATGGCAATACTAATGTGAAAAATATAGGCTATATGCGAGCCTTAACTATAGAAAGTATTATTGCTCTGAAGCCTGATATTGTTATCGTTGATCCATCAGCTTCTCCAGCTTCAGTGATTAGCAGACTTAGCAATTTTGGGATCAAAACTGTACATCTAAGAAAAACCAAAAATATAAATGATGTTAAAGAAAATATCTTAACTATTGCTAGTATTACAGACTCTAAAAAAGCCGCGAATAAGTTGATTGAGAAGTTAGAGGGTGAAGAAAATAAGACACAAGAAATTATTAAACAATATCATAAAAACAGGCCTAACAATAAGCCTAAGGTTTTAATGCTACTACAGATATCAGGCAATGGCGCTTATCTATTGGGTAAAAATACGATAGGAGATATCTGGTTGAAGTCTGTTGATACTGATAATATTTTAGATTTTATAGGGATGAGACCCGTATCAAAAGAAGGACTATTAAGCCTAAAACCATCAGTAGTTATTGTAGCTCAGGCAAATAAAAAAGCATCTATCCCTTATAAGCAGCAGCTTAATTTCTTACATAGTCAATATGGTACTAAGATTGCTAGGATTAATGCGGTTAGGCTAGATAATTTTGGTAGCACTTTTGGAAGTACGGAGCTTCAGTTGGCTCAGAAGATTTATTTATAGGTGAGATAATGGATTCAACACAGGCTTTTGCAAGGAAACTATTTGTTACTCAACGAAGAAAGTATCAGTTGTGGAGTATAATTCTAATAGCATTATTAATTGTAGTTTGCTTTTTATCAATAAAGTTAGGAGCTTTAAGTTTTAGTCTTGATAGTATCTTTGATAAGAATAATGCTTTAGTTGAGCAAGTTGTTTTACAGCTACGTTTGCCAAGATTAGTTGCTTCAGCGGTTGTAGGGGCTGGGCTTGCAGTATCAGGAGTTATGATGCAAGGACTTTTTAGAAACCCCTTGGCAGATCCTGCTCTTTTAGGTATGACTAGTGGAGCTTCTTTATTCGCGATAATATTTTTATTGGTGACTGAGAATGTTATTCAAACTAGTTTTGTAGCTACATGGGGAATGGGTATAAGTGCATTTGTCGGCAGTTTAGTTATTACACTTATGACTTATTTATTATCGGTTACAAAAGGAAGAAGCAATTTAGGTATATTGGTCTTAGCAGGTGTTGCAATCAATGCTCTATGTGGTGCTTTGATAGGTGTGATGACATATTTATCAGATGATGGAATCTTGCGTAATATTACTTTTTGGAGTATGGGAAGTTTCGCTAATATTTCATGGGGGCAAGTCGTATTTCTATTGGCTAGTGTCTTTGTGGCAATTTTATTTATGAGAAATATTTCAAAATATCTAAATGCTATGATATCCGGAGAAGAGTATGCAAGAATGCTGGGGATAAATATTCAACAGTATAAATTTAAAAGTATAGTTATAATCGCACTTTTAGTTGGAGCAAGTACTGCTGTGGCTGGGCCAATCGCTTTTATCGGGCTTGTTGTACCTCATATTATGCGTTTTTTGATAGGTAATGAGCATAAATATTTGATGTTTTTTTCAGCGATATTTGGAGCTTTGTTATTAACAGTTGCAGATGTTTTATCAAGAATGATTTTATCACCAGCAGAGTTGCCGATTGGTTTAATGACAGCTCTTATTGGTGCACCATATTTTGTATATCTTTTATTTAGTAAAAAAGTTCAAAATGGAGGAAACTAAATGCTATCGATAAATAATATTTCCTTGAGTATCGGCAAAAAAAGACTCCTAGATGATGTGTCATTTAAAGTCGCTAAAGGTTCTATTACAGGTATCTTAGGTGCAAATGGTGCTGGTAAGTCAACACTGCTAAAGTTGATATGTGGGGATTTTCATAATTATACTGGAGAAATTCTGTTAGATAATCAACAGCTAAGAAATATACCTGCTAATCAACTAAGTAAACAAATAGCTTTAGTTAGACAGCATGAATCAGTATCTACAGATATAAAAGTTATTGATTATGTTTTGCTAGGAACGCTAGCGTATAGCCATGGTAGATTAAACGAAAATGCCTATCTTAAAGCAATGAAGGCTCTAAGGATTTTTGAAGCAGAGATATTTTGTCAAAAAAGTTATCAGCAGCTTTCAGGAGGTGAGCGTCAGCGCGTCCAGCTAGCAAGGGCATTAGTACAGTTAAATAGTGATGATAAAGAGTATAGCGGCTACTTATTTTTAGATGAATATAGCGCACACATGGATATATATTATCAGCGTCAAACTCTTGAGATTTTAAAGAGTCTGATATTACAGAATAGTTTAGCTATATTAGTCATAGGGCATGATTTAAATATTGCTTTAGAATTTTACGAAGATAGTTTGTTGCTTAAAAATGGTAAAACTATAGCTTTTGATAAAACAAAAAATGTTTTGACGACACATAATATCCAAAAAGCCTTTAATATTGATGTTAAATTAGTCAGTTTAGAAGATCGTGCTCATGATTTAGTCGTCTTTTAGAATACAAAATTTTATGAAAATTTTATACTTTCTTTATTATTTCCTAATAGAACTTTTATACCACTAGAATCTATAATCTATCACCTTTGAAAAATTGATATAAATTTAAAATATAAAAAGAGGTTGATATGATTTTTCTTTCTGCAGTTGTAATGATAACTTTAGCGGTTTATATGACTTTGACTCTTATCTTTCCAGATAAATTTTAATTGGTAGGGGTAGGTTATGTATCTAAACTTTATAATATTTGTAATCTTTATAGTAATAATAGCTTTGCTAACAAAGCCATTAGGAAACTATATATTTAAAGTTTTTAATAATGAAAGAACTAATTTAGATTGGTTTGCTAGACCGTTCCAGAGATTATACTTACTATTTTTGGGAGAAATCTCAAGAAAAGAGCAAACAGCAAAAGCTTATTTTTTTAGCTTATTAAGCTTCTCGATAATGGCTTTTATCTTTGTTCTTCTAATACTGGTTTTACAGGGAGTTTTACCTTTAAACCCTCAGGAAATAAAAGGTATGAGTCTTTCTCAGGCATTTAATACAGCCATTAGCTTTGTGACAAATACTAACTGGCAGAGTTATTCTGGAGAAACAGGTGTTAGCTATTTTTCACAGATGATAGCTCTTGGGGTACAAAATTTTGTTTCAGCAGCTGTTGGATTATCTGTAGCAATTGCTTTAATAAGATCGGTAGCTAGACATGAAACAGCAACAGTTGGTAATTTTTGGAATGACCTTGGTAAAGGTATATTTTGGATATTGCTACCTATATCAATAGTTATTGCGGTTTTATATGTATTTCAAGGAGTACCACAAAATATAATGGCATATTTACATGTTCATACTCTAGCAGGCAGTGAGCAAATTATTCCACAAGGTCCAGTAGCTTCACAAGAGGCAATAAAGTCACTTGGAACTAATGGTGGTGGTTTCTTTGGTGCTAACTCAGCGCATCCGTATGAGAATCCAACACTAATAACAAACTATATTCAAATGATCTCAATATTTGCGATACCTGCAGCTTTAACTTATACATTTGGTAAGTGGGTTGGAAATACAAAGCAAGGTTGGACAATTTTTGGAGTGATGTTGGTTTTATTTATTATTTCTTTACTTATTATGACAATCTCAGAGCTTCATGGCTTAGATTTTCTTGATAGCAAGCATATCCAAGATATATATGGTCAAGTAGGACATTTATCTAATATGGAAGGTAAAGAAACTCGCTTTGGTATATTTAATTCAACGCTGTACAACACAATATCTACATCAGCTTCAGATGGTGGTGTAAATAGTGTAGTGGATAGTTATTCTGCTATTGGTGGGATGATGGCTATGCTAAATATGGCAATAGGTGAAGTTATATTTGGAGGTATTGGAGCTGGGTTTTATGGTTTCTTTATGTTCTTAATGTTAGCTGTGTTTATTGGTTCATTAATGATTGGTAGGGCTCCAAGTTTCTTAGGTAAACGTATAGAAGCCAACGATATGAAATGGACAATGCTAGCTCTATTAGTTTCGCCATGTTGTGTATTGGTATTTACTGGAATAGCGAGTGTTATACCAAGTGTGCATACATCTTTAACAAATAGTGGAGCTCATGGTTTCTCTGAAATATTATATGCCTATATTTCAGGAGCAAATAATAATGGTAGTGCCTTTGCAGGATTAGCAGCAAATACTAGCTATCTAAATATAACTATAGCATTGAGTATGTTTATCGGTAGATTTGGCATAATCTTTGCAGTGCTAATGTTAGCTGGTTCTTTAGTTAAGAAAAAGCGTAGCTCACAGATATGTGAAATCAGTTCATTAGATACTACAAGTATTATATTTTCAGTATTGGTGTTTTTCACAATATTAATAATTGGTGGTTTAACAATATTTCCGGCATTAGGTTTAGGTCCAATATTAGATCAATTAAATCTAACTTATTTATAGGTTGAAGTTATGAGTACAAAAAAATCTCCTAGTCTATTATCAAAAGAGCTATTAGTGCCAGCTCTAGCAAAAACTTTTACAAAATGTGATCCTCGTCAGATGATCAAAAACCCAGTTATGTTCTGTGTTGAAGTTGTTACTTTATTATGTACATTATATTTAATTACAGAGCTTTTTTCTGGCCAAAGCATTGGCTTTACATTACAAGTAGTTATTTGGCTGTGGTTTACAATATTTTTTGCCAACTTTGCTGAAGGTATTGCTGAAGGTAGAGGTAAGGCTCAAGCAGATACTTTAAAAGCAGCTAAATCAAAGCTCTTTGCTATGAAGGAAGATAGTGAAGGAAATCTTACAAAAGTTGATGCAGAGAGTCTTAAAATCGGTGATATTGTCTTTGTTGATACTAATAATTTTATCCCATGTGATGGTGATGTTATTGAAGGTATGGCAACAATTGATGAATCAGCAATAACAGGTGAATCAGAACCAGTTGTTAAAGAGGCAGGTTCAGATAACTCCGCGGTAACAGCTGGTACAAAAGTTTTATCTGATAATGTCAAAATCAAAGTTACATCTAATCCTGGTGAGAGTTTCTTAGATAAGATGATTGATCTTGTTGAGAATGCTAAAAGACTTAAATCACCAAATGAAATTGCTTTGACTATTTTGTTATCAGGGCTGACGTTGATTTTTATATTTGCAATATGTTCTTTATATGGCATGGCAATGTATAGTAATACTCAGTTATCAGCAGTAGTATTGATAGCTTTATTTGTTACCTTAATACCAACAACGATCGCAGGTCTGCTTTCAGCTGTTGGGATATCGGGTATGGATAGATTATTAAAGTTTAATATAGTAGCAATGTCAGGTAGGGCTGTAGAGTCTTCAGGTAATATTGACTTATTACTTTTAGATAAAACAGGAACTATTACATTAGGTAATCGCTTTGCGACAGATTTTATTCCATTAGGAGCTGCTTCTCCAGAGGAGCTTGCTCATGCTGCATGGTTATGTTCTTTAGTAGATGAGACACCTGAAGGTAAATCAATAGTTAAACTAGCTGAAAAGAACTTTGGTTTTGATAAAAAGAAAGTAGATCTATCAGAAGCAGAAATTATACCTTTCTCAGCATATACAAGAATGAGTGGTATAGATTATCAAAATTTAGAGATAAGAAAAGGGGCTATATCTTCTGTAGAGAATTATCTAGAAGGTAAACTTGATAGTGGTTTAGCTGCGATGTTTAAAAAAGTTACAGAACAAATATCTGAGCAAGGTGGTACACCTCTAGCAGTAGCTCAAAAAGATAGACTTTTAGGTGTTGTACATCTTAAAGATATTATTAAACCAAAGATTAAACAGCGTTTTGAAGAGTTACGTAAGATGGGTGTACAGACTGTAATGATCACAGGTGATAATCCTCTAACTGCAGCAGCGATTGCAGCTGAAGCAGGTGTTGATGATTTTGTTGCTCAAGCTTCACCTCAAGATAAGCTAGATTATATTATAAAAGCTCAAGAAGAAGGCAAAACTGTAGCAATGTGTGGCGATGGAACAAATGACGCTCCTGCACTTGCACAAGCTGATGTCGGTATTGCTATGGCTACGGGAACTTCTGCAGCTAGAGAAGCTGGTAACATGGTTGATTTAGATTCAGATCCTAAGAAAATCATAGAAATCGTTAAAATTGGTAAGCAGATACTTGTTACTCGAGGAGCTCTAACAACATTTAGTGTGACTAATGATATCGCAAAATATTTTGTAGTGATTCCAGCACTGTTTGTGACAGCCTTCCCAAGTTTGGGTGCTATGAATATAATGAATCTTCATTCGTCTACAAGTGCGATATTATCAGCAGTGATATTTAATGCCTTAATTATTATATTTTTGATTCCGATGGCATTAATAGGTGTAAAAAATGTCGTTGCATCATCGCAAACTTTATTACGTAAGAATCTTTTATTCTATGGGTTAGGTGGAGTAATAGTGCCGTTTATTTGCATTAAGCTGATTGATATGTTTATTACAGCTATTCATTTGGTTTAGGTAGGGAGAATATAAAATGTTAAATTTATTTAAATCATTTAAGGCAATGCTTTTATTTACTCTGGTATTAGGAGTAGCTTATCCATTTTTTATAATGTCGGTTGGTTATACTATATCAAAAGGTACAGCAACAGGATCTCAAGAGTACTATAATGGCAAGTTAGTTGGATCTAAGTTAATTGGTCAGGTTATGCCGACAAATTTATTCCAAACAAGACCATCAGCATCAAATGATAATCCACTAGCAACGGGTGGAACAAACTATGCTGTTAATAATAAAACTCAACTAAAAGATGTTAAAGAAAGAGTTAGTAAGCTACAAGGTAGATACGGATCTAAGACTATTCCTGAAGATATGGTCTTTGCCTCAGCTAGTGGTATTGATCCTGATATAAGTTTACAAGCAGCTAACTATCAAGCTGAGTATGTCGCTAAGAAAAATAACTTATCAGTCAAACAAATAGAACAGCTAATAGAGAAAAATACGACTAAGCATTTGTTGGGAGTTGATACAGTAAATGTTCTTAATTTAAATATTGATCTGCTTAAAACTCTAAATAAAAAAGCTTCTTAGTTATAGGTTTTAATGATTGTGATGTAAATTATTAATCAGTTTCTCTGATATAATTTTCTTAGAAGTTTTTAGGCTTTTTCAAATTCACTTATAGAGACTTAAATGGATAATAAACAAAAAGTAGATGCATTATTAAACTTAGCAAATAAAAGCCAAGAGTCAAAGAAAGGCAAGTTAAAGATTTTCCTTGGATATGCTCCTGGTGTTGGTAAAAGCTATGCAATGCTAAATAATGCAAAATCTCTACAGCGTGATAATAAAGATGTTGTAGTAGGCCTTTTAGTAACTCATGGAAGAGCTGAGACTCAAGCATTACTTGATGGTTTGGAGGTTATGCCTCTTAAAAAAATAAACTATCGAGGTAAGATTTTTGAAGAGCTAGATCTTGATGCGATAAAGGCTAGAAGACCAGATGTTGTTATAATTGATGAGCTACCACACACAAACCTTGCGACATCAAGAAATAAAAAGCGCTATATTGATATAGAAGAGCTCCTTGATGAAGGCATATCTGTTTATACAGCTATTAATATTCAACATATTGCTAGTTTATCTTATGAAGTTACACAAATAACCCAAGCGAATGTTAATGAAATAGTTCCAAATGATTTTATACAATCAGCAGATGAACTAGTTGTTGTAGATATTAGTCCTGAAGAGCTAATAAAAAGATTAAAACAAGGCAAGGTTTATAAAAGTGATGCTATAGACAGAGCTTTAGAAAGATATTTTCAATATACAAATCTAACTATACTTAGAGATTATACCTTTAGAATGGCGGCAAACCATGTTGGTCAAGATATCCAACAGTATAGAAAACTTTATCAAAATGGCAGTGCTATTGCTACATCACCATATGTATTAGTTTGTTGTGGTTATGATGAGGCTACTCCAAGTTTATTACGTAAAGGTAAGCTCTTAGCTACAACCTTAAATGCTAGATTGATGGCAGTATTTGTGCAAAAACCAAATAAGATAGCGACTAAGTTAAGTTTTGGTGTGATCAGACGTTATAAAATGTTAGCAAGTAGCTTAGGTTATAGTATAGACCATATTTTAGGAGATAGAGTATCTGATGGGATACTTGAGTATGCAAACTCAATAGGAGCCACAGATTTAGTTATCGGTAAATCTATAAGACCAAAGTGGAAAGATAAAATTTTTGGCTCAGTTGTTTATGATATTATTCGTAATAATAATGGTATGCAGATACATATTGTTTCGATTAATAAAAAAGATCATAAGCTTGAAGTAGCACCAAAAACTAAGAAGCATAAATTTAAAGATCTATTTGTTGATACATTAAAGTCTGCGGTTATAACGGCTCTTGCAGGTATTGCCATATTCTTTAGTTTGGATTTTGCAGGACTTGTATCGCAAACCCTTTGTTTTTTAATAGTAATCGCGGCATGCGCCTATAGATATGGTTTAGTCTCTTCGATAGTAACATCATTAGTTGGGTTCTTTTTATATACTTATTTATATTTAGAGCCAAATTTTGTTTTACATATCTCTAGTTTGGCTGAGTTAATTACCTTGGCTATATTTATGATAATAGTTGTTTCTTCTAGCCATGTGATTCTAAGGACAAAAAGGGCTTTTATCCTTCTCAAAGAAAGAGAAAATAATATATCAATACTATATCGTTTTACCAAAATGTTTAATGAAAAGAGTCTAGATAAAGACCTGCGTTCGATTTTTTTACATGCTTTAGAAGAATATTTTAAATGTGATTTTGTTTTTCTAAGTGTTTCAGATTCTGAACTTGATTCTGCTGCATTTCCCCAACATCCAAACTTTAATCAAAAAGAATTAGCCGCTGCAAAATGGAGCTTTAAGTATAAAGTCAGCTGTGGCAAGGGAACAAATACTTTTGCTGGCTTAAATTGGGCTATAGAACCTCTAGTAATCGAAAATAGGGTTTTAGGAGTTATTGCAATATATTTAAAATCTGAAGAAACTATAGAGAGGATAGTTTCTGACAGTGTGCTTCTGAGTAATATGCTTTCGCATATTTCGCATTTACTTCTTAAGAGAAGCCTAGAAAAAGAAGAGAAGAAATCGTTACTTTTAGATGAGCAACGCAAGTTGCAAAAATCAATGTTATCATCAGTATCACATGATCTTAAGACTCCTTTAGCATCAATAATGGGAGCTTTAAGTAGTGTTAAATCTTTTAAAGATTCATTTAGTCAGCAACAACAAGATGAAATGTTAGATTTAGCACTAACGGAGTCGAAAAGGCTAGATAATTATATTGATAATATTGTGCAAATGCTAAAGGTGGATTCAGGTAAACTCTCATTAAAGATCCAGAGTGTGAATAGTAATATTTTCCTTGATGAGATTAAAGATATTTGCTCACGTGTTTATATGGCTCAGAAGTTTAAGTTTATAGCACCAAAAGAGCCATTTGAAATAGAGATGGATCCTGTATTGTTTCAGCAAGTTATCCTAAATTTAGTTGATAATGCCGTAAAATTCACAGCTGATTTTGAAAAAGAAATAGTTATTAGCCTAAAAAGAAAAAATGATAATAGTTGTCTTTTTGAAGTCGTTGATCAAGGTATAGGGTTGAGCGAGTTCGATTTAGAAAAAATATTTACAATATTTCATCGGATAGAGAAAAAAGATAGTTATACTCATGGTAATGGCTTAGGTCTTGCTATATGTAAAGGTATAGTTTCAGCACATAATGGCAAAATACGTGCCTACAGTGATGGAGAAGGTAAAGGAAGTGTGTTTAAAATAAGCCTTTCTTTAGTTTCGAGTATTAAAAATAGTTGATACTAAATCTAAATATGAGGCATAGGAAATGGTACAAAAAATATTACTAGTTGAAGATGAACCTCAGATAAGAAAATTATTAGAAAAAACATTTTTAGTCTTAGGGTATGATATTGAATCTGCTACAACAGCAGGTGAAGCTACTAAGCTTTTAGGTAGCTATATCCCTGATGTTATAGTGCTTGATTTAGGTTTACCTGATCAAGATGGACAAGAGTGGCTTCGATCTATACGAGTACATAATACTACTCCTGTGATAGTAGTTTCAGCACGTAATGATACAGAAGAGGTTGTAAAGGCTCTTGAAAGTGGCGCTAATGATTATGTTAAAAAACCCTTTGATATGCCAGAGCTTATAGCTAGAGTTAGACGACAGTTAATTGTTCTAGAAGGATCTCAGAAAAAATCTAATTTATTTAAGTTTGCGAATCTAACAGTAGATCTTGATGATCATAAGGTTGTACTTGATAAGCAGGAAATCCACTTATCAAAAAAAGAGTTTATGATTTTGGCTCATTTAGTAAGCCATGCAGGTAAGCTTGTTATGCAGAATACGATCTTAAATGAAGTTTGGGGTAATTGCTATGGAGATGGGGCGCAGTATCTTAGAGTTTATATTGGACAGCTAAGAAAGAAATTATCTGCATGTAAAAAGCAACCTCTAATAACGACTGAAAACGCTGTGGGATATCGTTTTATTGAAGTAGATTAGTTTTATTTTAACCAAAGTTGAATGCTTGTTTTTTAGAAACTGATTCTTTTATTAAGTAAAAAATATCTGAAAATTTTTTCTATAAAAATACCTTGCAAAAGTACGATACTTGGATTTTAATTAGTTTAGAAAAATCATGTTATTAACAGAGATTAGAAAGGTTCAAACAAAATACAGGAGATATTTAAAATGAAAAAAGTTTTTATGGGAATAGGGTTAGCTACTATGGCTGTATCAGTTGGATTTTGTGCTAATGTAACTAGTAAAAGTAGTTGCACAGCTGACTCATATAATAAGTCATGTCAGTTATCTGTAACAAAAGCTGAGGTTAAACTTCTAAAAGATTCTAGTGCAGAAGTTAAGATGCGTATCAAAAACTCTAGTGATAAGACTGCGGATATTATTGCGGCATATTCTCCAATTGATAGAGAAACACAACTACATCATTTTGTCCAAAATAGTAAAGGTCAAAAGGTTATGAAGCAGATCAAAAATATAGAAGTATATCCTCATAACTCTGTTGCATTATCATTCCAAGAGTTGCATGTAATGCTAGAAGGTCTTAATAAGAAACTACAGGCAGGTGATAAAATTCCTCTTGTGTTAATACTTGATGATGGTAGCTCTATTTCAGTAGATGCAACTGTAGAATAAAACATTTAATTATAGAAATATCTTATTTTTTCTTGTTTTTTAGGTCCTGAAATTTGCCATATAAGTTCAATAGAATTATCTAGAATATATAATTCTGCAGCATATAAATCATCGACACAGACATGTTGATTCTCACTATGCCAAGTGTTTTCATCTTTCGGTATTAGATCAAATAGTGTAACAAGGTTGTCATAACCAAAACGTGCATGAAATAATCTAATACGATTAGAGTCTATTTTTTGCCAGATATATTCATTTTCGATCTTAGTTTCTCGGTCAGTATTGCTTAGCGTGAAGCGACCTTGCTCTTTAAAATATATTGAGTCTTGTTCTACTTTTATCGTTACATTTCCTTTAGCTCTTCCATTCCAACCTGTTTGAGATTTTTCACCGCTAGATGATTCAAATTCAAAACAGTTTATTTTTGCTAGTCGAGAAAATAAGTCCATATTTATAGTTATTAGGTATTTTTATTTAACATTATAGATCATATTTCTTTAGTTAGTAAAATAAGATATTATTGGAGGCCTTAGCGATAAAAAAATAACTTATGAATTCTAGAACTATAGGCTCAATTTTTCTTATAATTGGTACTACTATTGGTGCTGGTATGTTATCGTTACCGCTAATTGTGGCATCATGTGGCTTTGTTTGTGCAGTTATACTTTTGATTTTGTCATGGAGTGTGATGTATATCACAGCCTTGAAGCTTCTAAGTGTATGTGAAAGATATCCTATAGGGGCAAATTTTACAACAATGATGCATAAAAGCTTTTCAAAGTTTTATTTGATAATTTTTAGTATTATTTATTTACTTTTATTATATTCTTTGTTAGCTGCGTATACTACTCAAGGCTCATCACTTATATCTATGCTAGCAGATGTCAGTGATAACTCAAGTAAATCTCAAGTGGGCATATCATCTATTATTTTTATCCTAATTTTTGTGGCATTTATGTTTAGTTATAAAGCTAGTGATTATACAAATAGGATTTTTGTTATACTAAAATTTGCTTTTTTTATAATAGCTATGGTTGTTATGCTATTTTATATAAATGTAGATTACTTAGATGATGGACCTTCAGGAGTTTCTTCATTTATATATGCATGGCCGACTCTTTTACCTGCATTTGGGTTTCATAATATTATCCCCGTTATTTATGAGTATCAAAAAGGCGATATTAAGAGTATCAAAAAAAGCATATTTATTGGAAGTATATGTGTCTTAGTCGTCTATATTATATGGATATTTTTAGCTTTAG
Source organism: Francisella sp. LA112445 (assembly GCF_012224145.1). NCBI lineage: Bacteria > Pseudomonadati > Pseudomonadota > Gammaproteobacteria > Thiotrichales > Francisellaceae > Francisella > Francisella sp. LA112445. The sequence goes on along the minus strand of NZ_CP041030.1, from coordinate 2,035,892 downwards.
GTGTTGTTCCTCAGCACAATATACACAGTTATCACTCATTATTTAAGTTAGGCAATGATACTCCAAGTGGTTTAGTTAATGAGATTAAAGCTATATCTGGATCAAATACATTGGAGCTTGCTTTAAATCTATTTATCCATATTGCAGTGATAACATCTTTTATCGGTGTGGGAATATCTTTGATGCATTATATTCGTGATATATTTGCCAGATATAATAAGCATATAAAGAATTTAACTCTAACAGTTATATGTTTTATTCCGCCATTGATTTTCACAGTATTTTATCCTAGAGGCTTTATTCTAGCGTTACAATATGCTGCGATATTTGCGGTTATAATATTTGTCTATACGCCAACATTTCTTAGTGCAAGTAAAAATTTGAAAGTGAACTTTTCTCATGTATATGTTATAGCTATGGGAAGTGCTGTGATTCTCTTTGAAGTTTTTAACTTATGTTTTGATATAAACCCTTTTCTAAGTTAGATTATTGACTAAAGACTTTATTTACTCCATATGGTGATGGTGCATTGCTGATATCAACTTGACTTCCTGATGGACCTATAGATGTTCTAAACCTACTAGGGTCATAAGTAACTTGGATATTGTTAGCCGAGTCGAGGCTATACTCTCCCATTGATGTATTTGTAATTATGCTACGGATATCAGCACGTACTTGGGTTGTTCCATTTGCTATTTGATTAAATATAATTGCTATTATATTTTCATCGATAGGCATGATATCCAAAATAGTACCATTGTATGAGTGGCTATCAAATTCTGATAGAGTGTTATCAGTTGTATTTAGTTTATATATTCTTAGAGTATTTGTAGTTCCAAGAATTACAAAAACACCAGAATTATTGCTTATTATTATAGGTGGTACAATAAGCGTCTCTTGAGTCGCTAGGCTAATACTTGTAGGAAGACTAAGATCTGCATTTAGTGCATGTATCGTTGAAAAAATATTATTTGTGCTAAGAGGTATTACAATAATTTTATCGGTTATTTGATTATTCTCTAATGATATTGGGAGAACTACAGCATTTGATACTGTAGCTGGACTAACAAATCCAGTAGCTATCTCAGCGGGGGTACCTTCTTGTGTGAACTGGCCATTATCCTCAAGTCGTTTTAATTCTAAGTTTAAGCTATCTGTTGCTGATGAGCTTCTTGTTGTTACTAAATTAAGAGTACTACCTGATGTAGGTATAAAACTGACATTAACAAATGCTAATAAAGTTGTAGGAATAAAAATGCAAAAAAATAATATTACACCTTTAGTTACACTACAAATATTTCTCATATTAGATCATTAGCAAGTATCTATCCATAAAATTATTGTAGCATATTTTTAGTATCTTAAGTTTTCAATTGCTCCTTTAGTGGAATTATTTATATAAAAAGTCTAAGTCAATATAAATACTAATAGTTGATATAATTTGAGTTAATTAATGATAAAATAAAAAGTTGTACTTTAAACTAAATATAGTTGTATTTGATAAATAATATGGGTTTTATAAAAAAAGTGTCTCTGTCAAAAAAGCAACAAGGATTTACACTAATTGAGTTAGTAATAGCGATGTTAGTTATATCTATAGCAGTATTATCATATGAGATTATTTTGTATAGAGCCCAAGGCTCTGAGAGTCTTCTGGTCAATGATGCCGAGTTGGTTGGAACGGCAGATAATAAATTTAATGAATTTTTAATTACGGGAAATTTAGATACTACTGTACCGAGTGGGACATCTGTTACTATTAACTCTCAAAGTACAGATAACTGGACTTTTACAAGTGGTAGAGATTCAACTCTAAGTATAAATATGGATTTATCACAGTAATGAGACGTAAAGATTGTGGAGTATCATTAGTAGAGGTATTAGTAACTATAGCAGTTGGAACGATTGTTATGGTTATGATCGTACAATCTTTTTTTCAGATGAGAAAGCAAAACCTTGAATCTGTTGAAACTCTGCACTCTTATACTGAAGTTGTTGAAGCTGATAATATTTTTAGAAATTTAATTGATGGGGCATATATTTCAGGAAATGCGACATATTCACCTTGGAAATTATCATCATCTCAAGTAAATGGCTCGCAAATAAATCCCCTTAACTATCCAATAGTCTATGCTCAAGGAGTGCCATTGGTTACAGGTGTACCAGATGATGCTCAAGCAGGCACAGATTTACTAGTTGTTCAAACTATAGATCAGCCACAAATTCTCACAACAGCTATAGCATCAGGAGCATCTTCTTTTACTCGTCCAGCTGATGGAGCTTCAGCGATTACGGCGGGAAGATATATGCTACTATCAAGTGAAAGTCATCAAAATTTAATAGTATCAGGAAATGATGTAGCAAGTGGTTCAACTACTATTAGCTTACCAGGGAGCACGGTGATTAATCAGAACTTTCCTGTGGGCACGACATTATATACTGATTATGTCGTTAGAATTATTTATATTGAAGAAGAAACTGATAATCAAGGTAATATCGAAGATGATCTTGTTCAACTAAGCTATGATGGTACTGGAGATCCTATTAGAACACTTTTACTAGCTGGAGTTAGTGATTTGCAAATTAGTTATTTTGACTCTAATGGCCAATGGGTAAGAGTTAGTGCTAACCCACCGCAAATGTCTGATTGGTACAAGCAAATTAGAGGACTAAGGTTTACTTATAACTTAAATGGTGAAAATCATGAGACAATAGTAGCTTTTAGAGGTCTTGGAGATAATGTTATTTAGAGTTTGTAGTTAGTAAGGTTTAAATTAAAATCATATAAAAACAAGAATTCTTTAAAAAAAATTATCAAAGATAAAAATGATAAATTGACTACTAAAGTATATAATGTACTATTAGGATTTTTATAAATATAAGATTTGTCTAATTATGCGATTTGTAGATGAAGTAGTTGTTAAGCTTCAAGCAGGTAAAGGTGGTAACGGTTGTGTTAGCTTCCGTAGAGAAAAATATGTTCCTAGAGGCGGGCCTGATGGCGGTGATGGAGGACATGGTGGAAGTATTTATCTAAAAGCAGATGAAAATGTAAACACTTTAATCGACTATCGCTATAAGCGAGAGTATCAGGCAGAAAATGGGCGTCCTGGTGAGGGGCGTAATTGTTATGGTAAAGCTGGTGAAGATCTGTATCTTACAGTACCTGTTGGGACAAGTGTTTTTGATGCTGAGACAAATAAAAAAATAGGTGAAGTACTTAGCCATAATCAAACTCTAAAGATTGTTGAAGGTGGTAAAAGAGGCATAGGTAATACTCATTTCAAGAGTAGTACAAACCAAGCACCTAGAAAATTTACATTAGGCGAAGAAGGTGAATATAGGGAGGTTCGCTTAGAGCTAAACTTATTAGCTGATATCGCCTTATTAGGATTGCCAAATGCAGGTAAATCAACTTTGATTCGTTCAGTATCTCAAGCAACACCGAAGGTTGCAGATTATCCATTTACAACGATGTATCCGCATCTTGGAGTGGTTAAAGTTGGTGTAGATAGTTTTGTTATGGCAGATATTCCTGGAGTTATTGAAGGAGCTGCTGAAGGGGCTGGTCTAGGCTTAAGATTTCTTAAGCATTTAACTCGAGCTAGATGTGTACTACATGTTGTAGATATTTGCCCATTTGATAATTCAGATCCTGTTGAGAACTATTTTGCTGTTGAAAAAGAGCTTGAAAAATATAGCCAAGAGCTTTTTAACAAACCAAGATTCTTAGTTATAAACAAGATAGATTTATTAGCTGATCAGGTAGATGAAAAGTGTCAAGAGTTTGTTAATAGTATAGGTTATAAAGATAAGTATTATGTAATATCAGCGGCAATGAAAAAAGGAACACAAGAGTTAGCTAAAAAATTAAATGAATTCTTACAAAAGCAAGAGTAATATAGATGAAAATAAGAAATCTGATATTTGGTTCACCAATCCCTACAGCAAAGCAAGATGAACAAAAAATAGGTCTTTTTTCAGGCTTTGCGATTTTATCTTCAAATGCATTATCATCGGTATCTTATGCAACAGGAGAGGTTTTTATAGTTTTAGCAATAGCTGGGGCTACTGCAGTCTCAAAGTATGCTATTGGCGTTGGGCTAATGGTGATTTTGCTAATATTACTAATGGGTTTTTCTTATGCTCAAGTTATAAAAGCTCATCCTGAGGGTGGTGGCTCATACTCGATAGTAAAATCACACTTCAGTGAAAAGCTCCTCTTACTCACAGCAGCATCATTGATCATTGATTATATACTCACTGTGGCAGTATCTGTATCAACAGCATCTGTTGCCATTAGTTCAGCATTTCCTGTGCTAAATGATTATATTGTTGAATTGGCATTAGTATTACTTGTGCTCTTGATGATTATAAACTTACGAGGAGTTAAGTCGACAGCAAGGATTTTTGCATGGCCAACTTACATGTTTATTGCTTCAATACTTATAATGATAGTTGTAGGACTTTATCAGTATAGTAATGGTTCCCTTGAGCAGTTTGTCTACACGCAGAACTATTTTGACCAAATGCATACATCAATAGGTGTATTAACAATTACTCTTATTTTGAGAGCATTTTCTTCGGGTAGTGCTGCTTTGACTGGTATCGAGTCTTATGCGAATGGTGTTTCAGCATATAAGTCACCAGTAATGTCAAAAGCTATATTTGGTATTATTATGATGACATTGTTATCTATTGTGATGTTTGCTGGTGTTACGTTTATTGCAACTAAAACAAAAATATATCCAGGCTTTTCAGAAAGTGTACTATCTCAAGTAGCTCACCAAGTCTTAGGAAATGGTATCTTATACTACTTCTTACAGGCATCTACATGTCTGATACTTTTGATGGCTGCAAATACTTGTTTCACGGGCTTTCCTACTCTAGCATCAATTATGAGTAAAGACCAATATCTACCAGAGCAACTTCAGCGTGTGGGAGATAGATTTGCCTTTAGAAATGGAATTATTATGCTGACAATTTTATCAGCTGTTTTAGTTGTTATATTTGAAGCGCAAGTTAGTAAACTTATCCCATTGTATGCATTTGGTGTATTTATTGCATTTACTCTTTGTCAGGCTGGTTTAGTTAAATTCTGGTATAGAAATAAACGACAATATAAAAGTTGGGGCTTTAGGGCTTTTATAAATGCTTTTGGTTGTGTGGCTACATTCGTTGTACTAATAACGATTGTTGAGAGTAAATTTTTTGAAGGTGTCTGGATTGTTATAATCGCTATATTGGTGATTATGTTTGGTTTGTATTCAATTAAAAATCACTACATTAAAAGAGAGATGAGTTTAGCTCTAAGTGTGGATGAGGCAATTGTAAATGCTTGTGTACATGAAAATGCCAAGCCTAAAATTGTACTTTTAGTATCTCGTATTCACCGTGGAACTATAGAGGCTCTAAGATTAGCAAGAAATCTATCTGATGATATCACACCTGTTTTTGTTTCTGCTAATGAGAAAAAAATAGCGAAGATAAAATCTCAATGGAAAAACCTAGCATTTAAAGAAAAACTTCTGATAATGCGACCGGTATATAACTCATTTATTACCCCAGTATTACAGATTTTGCATAAAAATGATCTAAGAGATCCTGAAAGAGGCTATTCTGTAGTAGTTATTCCTGAGGTTGTTAATACAAAATGGTGGCACTTCTTACTTCATAACCAAAATTCTCGTATGGTTAAGTTAGCAATTGCTGCAATGGATAAGAAAGATAAAAAAACTGCAACAAGAGTAGTTATCTCGGTGCCTTATAAAGCAGAGTAGTTAATGAAAGCCTTTTTTATCAACTATTGGGCAATTTCTAAAGATTTTTGGAAAAGCAAGGCTGGGATAGTTGCTGTAATATTATTATCTGTCTGTGTTGTTTTTGAGCTTGCGAGTGTTGGATTAAATGTTTATCTAAATCATTGGTATGTTGGTTTTTATAATGCTATTGAACAGTATGATAAACCAACACTTATACGTGAACTTATTGTTTTTTCATTGATTACGTCAGGGATGTTAATCAATAGTTTTTTATCTTATCTTTTGGGGCAATATTTAATTATATTTATTCGTAAACCATTAACAGAAAATTATGTTAGTGAATGGTTGAACTCTAAGAGTTATTTGAACTATTCTCGAAGCTATGATAATCCTGAAGAGCGTATAAGCTATGATATCTTACAATTCATTTCCTTATCAAAATATCTTTTCTTAAAAACTGTTCATAGTATTGTGACGCTTATTTGTTTTGCGATTATTCTATGGCAATTATCGGGAGTATTATCATTTTCATTATATGGACATCAGTTTTATATCCCAGGTTATTTATTTCTAATATCTGTTATATTAGGAGTGGTTAATGTGATATTTGTTTTTAGAGTCGGAAGACCTTTAAAGAGTCTATTGTATAGCCAACAGAAATATGAGGCTGACTTTAGATATGGACTCTCAGTAGTTAGAAATAATAAGACTGCAATATATGATAATCAGTCAGAGCGAAAGGAGTTTATTACATCAAGAAAGCACTTGAATAATATTGTACAAAACTTTTATCAAGTAACTTTTAGAAGAGCTAAGATTGATATTGTAAGGAGCTTTTTTATTCAGATTTATTCTTTAACTGGAATTATATTGGCATTGCCAAGATATTTTGCAAAAAGTATTAGTTTTGGGCAGGTGATGCAGGTTAACTCGGCTTTTTATAATGTTATATCACCGATGTTATTTTTGGTATTTGGATACGAAGAGCTAGCTGAGTTAAGAACTAATGTTTCAAGGCTTGCGGAGCTTAAAAAATCAATAATTAACTCTAAAAATAAAAGTAGCATTAGACAGATAGACCATTCTCAATATCATCTTATGGTTTTAGATAATTTATCTGTAATGAAAGACTCAGAGGTAATGCTTAGAAATATTAATATTTCTTTGAATAACAATGATTGTTTACTTATACATGGTAAAACAGGTATAGGCAAGACTAGTTTATTAAGAGTCATAAATGGACATAGTGATAATTTTAAAGGAAAGATTATTTTCAATAGAGCTCCTAAGATGCTTTTTTTATCACAAAGACCGTATTTTCCCGAAGATGATTTTAAAAGAGCTGTATTTTACCCTTCCTTCTCGAGTATTCCAACAGATGATGAGTTTAGGCAAATATTGAGTTATTTAGGTATTGGATATTTAGAAAAATTTATAGGAACAATTCATGATTGGCGTAATGTACTCTCATCAGGAGAGCAGCAAAAGTTATGTTTCTGTAAGATCTTTACTAAAAACTATGACTTGATACTTATAGATGAAGCTACATCGAATATAGATGCAGAGTCTGAGAGAAAGATATATTCTTTATTAAAATCTAAGAAAATAGCTTATATTTCTGTTAGTCATAATAGAAGAGTTAAAGAATATCATAATAAGATTGTTGAGCTAACTAATGATTAATTAGTAAATGAACAGCTATACTAGCAAAATATCCAATAGCAATAACCCACGTCCATTTTAGATGTCCCATAAATGTATATTTACCTTTTGCTTTACCCATTACTGCAACACCAGCAGCAGAACCAATAGCTAGCAGACTACCACCGACACCAGCTGTAAGAGTTATTAATAGCCATTGTGCATGTTCCATAACAGGATTCATGCTAAGTACAGCAAACATTACAGGGATGTTATCTATTATGGCAGAAAGTATACCTATTATTGTATTTGCTTGTGTATGAGCAGAGAATATACTAGGAGCCATAGATTGCATATCTGTATATATATATTGAGAGGCTATCCCTAAATATCCAAGAGCAGCAAGACCTTGAACAGAAACTAAAATACCATAGAAGAATAACAAAGTATCCCATTCAGCATCTTTAACTTTATCAAAAACATCAAAAGCATGAGGTGGCATTTTGTGACCCTTAGGGTTTCTATTTTCATAAGCTATCTTTAAACCATAAAAATAGTTATAAATCATAACATAGCCAAAACCAGTCATCATACCTAGAGAAGGAGGTAAGTGAAGAATATGTTCAAATAAAACAGCTGTGGCTATTGTAAGTATAAATAAAATTATAACAGGTATAGCTCCACGCTTTAGTTCCACTTTGTCTTCAACTATTGATTGAGCTTCCATTTTTGGTAAAAAGAAACTCATAATAATTGCAGGTATTAAAAAGTTAACAAGTGATGGTATAAAAATATCAAAAAACTCTGTAAAGCCAACCACCCCTTTTTGCCACACCATCAATGTTGTGATATCGCCAAAAGGTGAGAATGCTCCTCCTGCATTTGCGGCAACTACAACATTTACACAGGCCATTGTAACAAACTTCTTATTATCCTTGCCTATTGAGATAACAACAGTACTCATAACTAAAGCTGTAGTTAGATTATCAGCAACTGCTGATAAAAAGAATGATATGATCCCTGTTAGCCAAAAAGTTCCTAAAAAGCCAAATCCAGCTCGAAGCAGAGTGCTTTTTAACTTGGCAAAGACATTTCTATCTTCCATAAGGTTTATATAAGCCATTGCAACTAGTAAGAAAAGTAATAGCTCTCCATACTCAGTCATAATATGGTTGAAGTTACTGTGAACAATATTATCTGCACCAACAGACTCGCCAACAATAGCTACTAAAACCCAGATTATACCTGCTGCAACTATTACAGGCTTTGATTTGTTAAGCTTTGTGAAATCTTCAGTCATAACCAATAAGTAAGCAAGGATAAATACTACTATTGCAGCGATTGCTAAAGGGTGACTCGTTGCATTAACACTAACAGCACTAAGTGTTGATTCACTATCATTTGCAAAAGATAGTAGCGGTAGTATTAATATTGATAGAGTTAATATGAGTTTTTTAAACATTATTTATCTAAAGGAGTTATTTATGACGATTATTATAACATTGTGAACTATTTAATTTATAAAAAATAAACCGCTAGTTTATTTAACAAAGCATGAAAACAGAGTGAATTCTAAATTAGTAAAATATTTTAAATATTCTGTTATAATACTCCGTTATCCAATAATAATACCAATATGGAGGTTCTTATGTGGAAATATTCTCCATTAAAGACAATTCTTATTTTAGGGCCTATGGTTTTTGCTTTTGCATTAGCTATGGATGTTTATATGCCCGTTCTACCAGAAATGCGTGAAGCGTTGAATACTACTCAACAAATGGTGCAAGTTACACTATCTTTATTCTTAGTTATTACAGGTGTTGGGCAATTATTTTTAGGGCCACTATCTGATCAACTTGGTAGGTTTAAAGTTATTCTGTTATCGTCAATACTCTTTGTTATAGGGTCTGTTCTATGTGCGCTATCATCTACTATTGATATTCTAATATTTTCAAGGGTTATTCAGGGCTTGGGCTGTTGTGGTCTATCTGTATGTGCTTTTGCTATTATTAGAGATGCCTATTCAGGTAAAACAAGCTCGATGATATATAGTTTTATTAACGCAATAATATCAGTTTCACCAATTATAGGGCCTCTTATTGGGGTTCAATTAGCTACGCATTTCCAGTGGCAGTCTGCTTTTATATTTTTAACAGGTTTGGCAATTATAGCTTTTTTAATAGTTGTTATCTTTGTGAAAGAGAGTTTGCCTGTTGAAAGGCGTAAAAAAATGTCATGGGATGTTTTTGCAAGATATTTGTATGTTGGAAAATCTTTACAATTTTGGGCTTATTCATTGACTGCTGTTTCAGGAATGGCTTCATTTTTTATACTATTTTCAATGACTCCTTATATTATCAACTATCTTGGCTATTCAATTTCAAAGATATATGTTGTTTTTGGTTCTGCAGGGATAGCTTTTCTAGTGGGATCGTTATTATCTGGGGCAATAGTTAATAAGCTTGGTGTTTATAATACAGCAATATTTGGAGTAGCTTGTGTTTTTGTCGCAGGTATAACGTCTTTAACTATATATATGATCTATGGTTTGACACTTTGGGGATTTTTTGCACCATGTTTCTTTGCTACTTTTGGAGCGGCCTTTACTACTGGTACAGGTGCTAGTGGTAGTCTAGAGCCATTTTATGAGATCGCGGGAGTTGCTGCAGCATTATTTGGAACTATGGAGTTTGCAATTAGTGGTGTTATAGGAAGTATAGCTATGCTTTTCCCAGCAACAAGTTCTTTGCCCATTGCTGTTACTATGATTATTATGTCAGTAGTATGTTTTGTGCTTCTTTTCTTAATAAAAGGTAAAGTGAAATAAAAAATTGTGAAAGTTAATTTTTATTCTAGAAGTTAATTATGTTGAAAGTACTGAAAACTATATTTACTAAAGTTAAATCTATATTGAGTTCTTACTGGAGTTGGTATATAGATTCTTGGAGAAGCATAGCGCCAATAAGATACTTTGGTATTTTTATAATGGTGCTGATAATAATTTATGAGGTTTTCTTCAGAAAAAGCTAAGAATTTAGTCTTGTTTAAGATTCTTGATCATTAGAGCAAATTTCATATCTTCAGGTGAAACGTCGTCAAATTTGATTTTAGCCTGATAGCCACTTCCTTTTGCCTCTTCCATATGATTGCCATCTTTATCAAGCATATTATCTAGAGTAATTTCACGACTTCCTGATGGTAGCATTAACTCAATACTATCGCCAATTTTCATTTTATTACGGACATTTACATTGGCATAACCTGTATGCTCATCAAAGTCTGTAATTTCACCAACGAATTGTTGCGTTGAGCTACGAGAGTCAGAATTTTCATATTTTTGATATTCATCATGGACATGGCGACGATAGAAGCCTTCGGTATAACCACGGTGTGCAAGTCCTTCAAGCTTATCCATAAGAGTCATATCAAAAGGTTTGCCAGCTAATGTATCTTTGATAGCTTGATCATAAAGTTGGGCAGTTCTGGCAGCATAAAAGAATGACTTTGTACGTCCTTCTATTTTGAAACAATCAACTCCCATTTTTGTCATTGCTTCGACATGTTGGATTGCTCTTAGATCTTTTGAGTTCATGATGTATGTGCCATGCTCATCTTCAAACATAGGGTTATACTGTCCAGGCTCTTTATCATTTTCTATTAGCACAACTCTATCGGAAGGTTGACCTATACCAAGAGTCGATTGTGTTTGAGTAGGCTCAAAATCGCCCCAATCATTTTGTTTTGCCTCTGCAACTTTATAGTTGTTTCTACAGGCGTTGTTGCACACACCTTGATTAGGGTCTCTATGGCTATAGTAACCAGATAGTAGACATCTACCCGAATAAGCCATACAAAGTGAGCCATGAACAAAAGTTTCAATCTCCATGTCTGGAACATTTTCTTTTATTTCAGCTACTTCACGTAATGATAGCTCTCTAGATAAAACTACTCTGGTGATGCCAAATTTTTGCCAAAACCTTACAGTCTCGTAGTTTACAGCATTTGCCTGGACAGATAGGTGTATTTCTTGATCAGGGAAATGCTCACGGATAAGCATGATCATCCCTGGATCTGACATAATCATTGCATCTGGTTTTAGTGCCATAACAGGAGCTATATCTTTTATGTAAGTTTTAATTTTTGCATTATGTGGAGCAATATTATTTGCTAGCATTATTTTCTTGCCTTGTGCATGAGCTTCATTTATCGCTGTTTCAAGAGTTTCTAGTTTTGAAAATTCATTATTTCTTGCTCTTAAACTATATCTTGGTTGACCAATATATACAGCATCAGCACCATATGCAAAAGCATAGCGCATAGCTTTTAAAGTTCCAGCTGGAGATAGAAGTTCAGGTCTTTTCATTATTATTTATCCTTTGATTTAGTATTTATTAATTTAATTTTTAGACTGTGAATAATTTACACTAAGGATTTTAACTTTTTATTGTTTATCTATAAAGTCTTATTTTTTGATAAGAGAATAAATGAAAAAACAGATAACAGGTAGCCCAATAACGATAAAATAAGTTACTATAAGCCCATTATATCCATAATGAGTTAGATGCTGCGATACCTGTAAAAATAAAAGCTAATAGATTTTGTGTAAGCCCAATAGCAGATGCTGTAGTCCCTCTTCTAAGTGGATGTTTATGAAGAGCCTCGCTCATTAGGTTGGGCATAGCTATTCCAGCTCCAACTGTGTATATAAAGAAAGGAGTCATTAGAAGCCAACCTGATAGGTTAATATCTGTTATTTTTGTAATTATTACAATAATAAGAGTGGTAATAAAAAGAATATTTATAATAAGAAATATCTTAATAAAAGGTGTTTTTGCTTTTAAAAGTTGTTTGGAAAGAAAGCCTTCTATAATAATGCGATAGATATAGGAATGGGAAATAAACTAAAATCTTTAGTTGAATAGTCTAGTTTAGCTAATAGAAATGGTATTTCTGATAAGTAGATATAAACAAGCATATATACAAAAGAGCTAGTAGCTGTTAGAACAACAAATTCTAAGTTAGAAAAAACATGACCATATTGTTTTAACACAGATAAGATAATATGGCGTTGGTTATGCAAATCTTCTTTCAAAGAGTTTCTGATGGAAGCTCTAGCCTGATTGTTAAAACAAACATTACTATGGCTAGCATTGTCAAGAAAACAAAGATGCCTCGCCAAGATGTATAAGATGTCAATATTCCACCAATAAGAGGGGCAGGGGCTGGCATTGAGCCAATTATCATAAATCCTGAGTTTATAATATGCTTTGCTTTTTGCTCGAAATATATAAATGTGAATAGTTGCCATAATGAAAGAACGCTAGCAACGTTTAGTCCTTGCAGAAGTCTAGCGATCATAAAAAATCCAAGGATCTTTTTAGGATTTATGTAAGCCACATTTGTTAGAGCTTTTGTAATTAAGTAGCTTCAACCTATAAAAGACATTATAGATATTTAGCTTTTAAGAAGAAAAAGTAGAGCTTTCGATATTAGAGGATTTTAAATGATATGGCTAAAATTATAAGATAGTCAGAAGTCAAACATATCTTTTGTAACTCTTATTTTAGGGAGCTTTTACTTATATTTGGTAATATAGACTATAAACCAAAATAGAGGTAGGCCAGCTAAGATAATATAAGATATTATTAACCCATTATAGCCATATTGAGTTAAATAAGCTCCAAGGCTACTAAATAAAAATGCCGCAAGATTTTGTAGTAAGCCCATAAAAGAAGCTGCTGTACCTCTTCTATGTGGATGTAGTGATAAAGCCTGACTAATTATATTAGGCATACCGATTCCAGAACCTATTGTGAAAATGAAGAAAGGTATAGCTAATAACCATCCAGAGAGAGGTATGTTAATAAATTTAGCTATTAAAACTACAATTGTAGCGATGACAAATAAGCTAACAGGAAGCATAAACATTTTTTTGAATTTAGCTCCGCCTTTCAACAATCTCTTAGATATTATCCCGCCTAATATAAAAGCAACAGATATTGGAATAAAGAACATACTAAATTCTTTTGTTGCAAAATGAAGCTTTGTTAATAGAAATGGTACCTGAGATAAATATACATATACAGAAATATACATAGAAGCACTAGTTAGAGCTAAAATCATAAACTTAGAGTCTTTAAGTAGATGCTTATATTGATGTAATATAGCTAGGATAATGTGTTGTTGTTCAAGTTTGTGCTCTTTTTTATGAATACTTTCTGGTGGGTTGGGTAGTCTAACAGTTATCAAAAATAGTATAGCGGCGATTATAACTAGGACGATAAAAATTCCATACCATGCTGAGAATGTTAAAATCATTCCACCAAATATTGGCGCTAAAGCAGGCATTGATCCAATAAGAATAAAACCGGAGTTAATGATTTGAGTCGCTTGCTTTTCAAAATAACTAAATGCTAGAACCTGCCATAAGCATAATGCACTAGCGGCGCTTAATCCTTGGATTAAACGGGCTATAAGGAAAGTTGAAATGTTGGGTGAAAAAATAGCTATAATATTAGCGATAATGTATAGAGCAAGGCCAAACGCTAAAACTTTCGAGGTCTTAATGTGGTCTGATAGAGTTCCATACACAGGAATTCCAATAGCAAGTCCTAGCATATAAAAACTAACGGTTAATCCCATACTAGCCTTTGTTGTTGCAAACACATGTTGCAACACTGGCATTGCTGGTAAATATACATTAGCTGTTAGAATTGATAGAAAAGCTAGTGTATAAGTAAGAACCTTAATATTTTTACTCATGAAGTTATTTTCCTGAAGCTTGTTTATGATAAGTTTGATATAGGTTATTTGAATCTTCTAAAACCCTGTAAGAAACAATTTTTTGATCTTTTACTTCATATATTGAGATCAGGTGTGTTTCGAAGAATTCATTATTATGCTGGAAAGTACACTCTAGATAAGCATACTCATATACAAAATTAGTTTCTTCACTTGCAACTAAGTCTATAGGAGTTTTTTTAAACTCTGAAACAGAAGCTTTAATGTTAGTAAAATGTTTGATAATAGCGTCTTTACCGTGATGGCTACCACTCCATGGTCCTTCAATGCTATCACTATGCCAAGCAGCATTGTTATCTATTAGCTCTATAACCTTTTCAGGTTGTCCAGTTTTTTGGAAGTTTAGAAAATCTTTAATTATTTCAAGGTTAGTTTTACTCATTTTAAGTTCCTTTTTAGTTTTATTTTAAGAATAAGTTTAGACATTATACGTGAATAGTTAAATTGAATAATTTTCACCGATCTGTTAACTTATGGTTAATGATAAAAGAGCGGAAAGGTATTTTATGTCGTATACATTACATCAGCTTAGAGTTTTTGCATCTATTGTTGAAAATAAAAGTGTTAGAAAAGCAGCTGAGAGTATTTTCCTAACGCCTCCAGCTGTAACTAAGCAACTGCAAAATTTAGAAGATATTATTGAAGTAGAGCTATTTGAAAGAAAAAATAATAGTCTTCGCTTAAATAGAGAGGGTAAATGCTTCTATGATCTCATAAAACCAATATTGGACAAGGTTGATGAGGTTAATAGGCTAGAGCTACCTTTGCTAAGAAGTAAGAAGTCAAATATAAGAATAGGAATGTCGCCAATCTTTGAACAGAATGTTTTTGATGGAATTAATAGATGTATAGATAGTGGATTTTCATTTGAGTATGACTTAAAAGTCTATGAAAAGCCTCGACTGATAGAAATGTTAGAAAATTATGATATAGATGTTATATTAGCTGTAATAAGTGAAGATGAAGTACAAGATCTTAAAAATAAGGGGTTTTGTGTTAAGGCGTATCACAAGATTGATTTTGAAATGTATGCATCTAAAAAGCTTCTAAAACGTTACGATGATTTAGAAGCTGTGCTTAGAGAATCGGCATTAATTCTAGAGAGTAAGCATCGAAATAAATTTGGTTTATCAAATATCATAAGCTTTGATTGTTGCCTAAGTGTTTATAATGCTATTATTCAAGGTGTTGGTTATGGTTTTTTGCCAACGTTCCCATTACGACCTGATGAGAAAGAGGATCTTGTACGTATCCATAAAGGAGTCTCTTTGAGTAGTATTTGCAGTTATTACGCGTATCGTAGCAAAGAAGATGATAAACTTAATATCATTAAAGAACTTTTTGAAGATAGTTAAAATATAGCTGATGCAAAAGTAGCAAGGTTTTTTTTGCTGTGGTATTATGGTATTATCTTTTGTCTAAAATAGTAGACGAAAACTACTTCTTAAATTTTTATAGGGTCAAATATGAATTTCGAGCTTGCTAGAGAGAATATGGTTAAACAGCAAGTCCTTACAGAAGGGCTTTCTTTAGATGGTGTTGCTAAAGTTATGGCAGATGTTCCTAGGGAAATTTTCTTACCAAAGCATTTACAGGGGTTAGCATACTGTGATACTGCATTGACGATTGATGATAGGTTGTTAAGAAGTCCAATGCTTACAGCAAGACTTATAGAGGCTTTAGATGTTAAATCTAGTGACAATGTTTTAAAACTAGGCCTTGAATGCGGTTATCCAGCAGCACTTTTAGCAAAATTAGCTAAAAATGTTGAATTGATAGATTATGATGAGCAAAGACTTAGTCAAGTAAGACGCCAGCTTGCAAATATTGGTATTTATAATATTGAGTTTAATAGTGCTGAATATCTTACTAATATTAAAAAGAACGAAAAGAAATATAGCTGTATATATATATCAAATATTGTTGAAGAAGATGACATAGATAACTCCTTACTTGAGCTTTTAGAAGTCGGTGGCAGGATTGTTTTTGTTATTCGTAATAATGTATGTGATAAAGCTTATAAAATAACTAAAACAGCTAATGAGAAGTTTGAAAAAAGCTTTCTTTTTGATACATACAATAAGTAAAGAGTAATTATGAAAAGGCTTGGTATTTATCTTGTAATTCTTTTTAGCTTTAGTTTAGCTTTGGCTAATGAAGATACTGCTGTCCCTACATATAATAATGCAGGTAGACCTTTAGGGACTGATATAGCATCAGATCCTTATAGTGTACAGAAGCAGTACGCTAAAGCAGATGAAATAAAAAAAGATAATCAATTTTATGACCTTAAAAAAGCTGATAAAGTTGCAATGGTCGGTAAAACCAAGGATAAATTCTATAGTTTAATTGATATATATGAACTAGCAGCTAAACATAATGCTGAGTATCAAGCTGCAAGGTCAACTTTTGCTGCAAATGTTGAAACTGTGCCTACTGCTTTAGGTGCATTGCTACCACAAATTGATTTTCAGTATAACTTAAGAAGAGACTTATATAACCAGTTTGGTGGTCAAGTCGACGATACTTCTAATGTCTTTAACTTCCAAGGTTCACAGGTGCTTTTTGACTGGAGTAAATGGAAAACTTATACCCAAGCAACTTATTTACAAAAATCTTATGCAATGATTTATGCTAAAGCTGAACAGACTTTGATTGTAAATACAGTTCAGGCGTATTTTGAGCTATTAAGAGCTGAGCAGGCGTTACAATTCCAGTTTGCAAACGAAGCATGGAATAAAAAACTATACTTAACCCAAAAGTATCAGTATAACTCTGGAATGGTTTCTTATGCAGATTTTAAAACAACAGATGCACAATATCGTCAAGCAATTGCAGATAGGGTAAGTGCTCAAAGAAGTCTTATTAATGCAAAAGCAGTGATGGCCCAGCTTATTGGTAAGCGTATAAGCTCTATTTTGTATATCTCAAAAGATACTGAGTTTGGTAACCCTGTTCCAGATGATATTGACTACTGGTTGAATACAGCTGAAAAGTATAACCTTGATATCGCCCAGAAAAAATTTGAGTATCAAGCAGCTGGAGAAGGTGTTGGTATCGAGTGGGGTAACTTCTTCCCTCAAGTTAATTTAACTGGTGGGATAAATATGCAAAGAAATAACCTCTCTGGAGATCCAGCACAAGTTGATAGAATTCCTAAAAAGTTTGATGTTGCTAGTATTGGTGGAAGTGTTAACTGGAATCTTCTACGCGGTGGATCTGATTATGCGAAACTTAAAAAAGCAAGTTATGACAATCAAGCGGCTGATTATGCATTACTACAAACAAAAAGGGAAGTATACGCAGGTACAGTTCAGGCGTATCAAACAGTAGTTCTAGATGCAGTGAAGATCAAAGCATATAGAGAGTCAGTATACTCAGGTATTGCATCTGTAAAAGCTATATTAGAAGGTTTTGAAGCTGGTACTCAGACAATCGTTGACTTACTTAACCGTCAGGCTATTCTTGTCCAAGCGCAACTTTCTTTTGCAGACTCGATATTTAACTATGTTGAGGATTATGTCGCGCTTAAACAATATCAAGGTGGTCTTACATATAAAGATGTAGCTTATATTAATGCCATATTAGGTAAGACAGATATTATATCTGAGATAGCAACAGAATAGGCCTATCATTATGTCCAAAGTCTCAGTTTTTATTTTAGACTTTGAAAAATATCAAATAGAGCAAGTCTTATCATGGTTAAGTAGTAGAGTTGACCAATCAAAACTTACAAATAAGCAAAAAATATTTTCACAATTTATCAGATACTTTGTTTTATCTGAAAAATTTTTTGTAGTTGAGCCATTATTTGCTTTTGAAGATGGTAAGCCTTTTTTATGTAATAGTGATATTCACTTCAATATCAGCCATACAAGTAATAAAGTAATAATGGTTACATCTGATAAGCCTATAGGAGTTGATGCAGAACAAATATCTGAATCTCGTAAAATCTTAAAGATTGCACAAAGATATTTTAAAAAAAATGAGTTTTTAGCTTTGGAAAATAGCGGTGATTTATATAGGGATTTTTATACGTTGTGGACACTAAAAGAGGCTCAAGTTAAGAGAAGTTCTTTAGGAATTGCAAAAGGCTTAGATAGCGCGGTATTTAAAGATATTGGTAACGGTAATTGGGATAGTAAAAATTATCCTAATGACTTTATAACATTCTATTATGAAGAGTTGGTAGTGTCAATTTGCTCTAGTAATATTAAAACAGAGACTTTTAGTTTATTTGAGATCGTAGATTTTGAGTTTAGAGAGATAAAAAGATAGAGGGAGAAGTTATGGCTTTACATGGTAAAAAGAATGTCACAGATGATTTTGAGTTTTTTGAAGAATCATTACCAAAGGTTAGAATCCCAGTAGGGTCACAAGATCCATTACAAACATATCAAGAGATAAAAGATGAGTTAATGTTAGATGGTAACTCAAAGCAAAATCTAGCTACTTTTTGTCAGACCCAAGTTGATGATTTTTCTCATAAGCTTATGGATGATTGTCTTGATAAGAATATGATTGATAAGGATGAATATCCTCAAACTGCTGAAATAGAGTCTAGATGTGTAAACATTTTGGCGAATTTGTGGAACTCTTCGGCTGAAAATGCTATCGGCTGTTCAACTACAGGGTCATCAGAAGCGGCGATGCTTGGTGGTATGGCAATGAAATGGCGTTGGCGCGATAAAATGAAGGCCCTAGGCAAAGACTGTTCAAAACCAAATCTAGTTACAGGTCCTGTTCAAGTTTGTTGGCATAAATTTGCAAAATATTGGGATATTGAGCTTAGGGAAATACCGATGTCTAACGAAAGTCTTATAATGACTCCAGAAGCAGTTATAGAAAGATGTGATGAAAATACTATAGGTGTGGTTCCGACATTAGGTGTTACATTTACAGGGCAGTATGAGCCTGTTGAAGAAGTTTGTAAAGCTCTAGATAAGTTTGAGCAAGAAACTGGTATTGATATTCCGGTACATGTAGATGGAGCTTCTGGAGGCTTTCTTGCTCCATTTATAGATCCTGAGCTTAAGTGGGATTTTAGGCTACCTCGAGTTAAGTCAATCAATGCATCTGGGCATAAATTTGGTTTATCTCCATTAGGTGTTGGTTGGGTTATCTGGTCGGATAAAAAGTATTTACCTGATGATTTAGTTTTTAATGTAAATTATTTGGGTGGCAATATGCCTACTTTTGCATTGAATTTCTCTCGACCTGGTGGGCAAATAGTTGCGCAATACTATAATTTTGTTAGATTGGGTTTTGAAGGGTATAGAAAAGTACATCAGGTTAGTTATGATGTTACAAAGTATATTGCTGGACAGCTTGATGATATGGGTATCTTTGAGATTATTCATAGTGGTCAGGGTGGGATTCCTGCGGTTAGTTGGTCTCTTAAGGATACTAAGGATTATACTTTGTTTGATATTTCTGAGAAAATTCGCGCAAAAGGTTGGCAAATAGCAGCATACTCAATGCCTAAAGATAGACAAGATCTTGTTGTTATGAGAGTCTTGGTTCGAAGAGGTTTTACTTTTGACTTAGCTCAGCTAATGCTTCGAGATTTAAAAGTAGTGATTGATTCACTTGAGGGCAAAAGTACAACTAATGGGGCTAGTTTTTCACACTAGGCTCTATAAAGAAAAGGATATTGTAGGGAGTTACAATTGAACACTATGAATATGAGCTTCTTAGCTCGAGTAATCCATACTGTTGGTTTTGAAGTTTTTGGTGTTGTCATTTTTACGCCATTTGCAGTGCTTGTTCTAAATGAGAATATTTGGAGGATAGGATTTTTAGCAATAGTTATATCTGTAATAGCAATGGTATGGAATCTTATTTATAACTATATATTTGACTTTATAGAGAGTAGCTTTGGTGGGCATAGATCAAAAAGAAAATTGTTTATGCGAATGGCACACGCCGTTTTATTTGAGCTTGGGTTACTTGTAGTAACTTTACCAATGGTCGCGTATTGGTTACATATGAGTATATGGAAGGCTCTGCTTACGGATATTGGTTTTGTTGTTTTCTATCTTATATATGCTTTTGTTTATAATTATATATTTGACAAAATATATTTTGGAATAGTTGTTTCGAAGAAGAATAATAGAAGTTAATTTAATTAAATTTGTTACCCCAGAGTCGATTAAATATTGTTATAATATTTTTGTTTGGTAATTAAACTTTCTGGTGAATTATGTGCGGAGTAATTGGGGTTGCTGGACCAAATCAGGTCAGTTATGCATTGTTTTATGGTTTAAGTCTGTTACAACATAGAGGTCAAGATGCTGCAGGCATTGCCACTATGGATCAGGGACATTTTTTCATACGTAAAAATACTGGTTTAGTTAGTGATGTTTTTACAGATGAGAAGCTTGAAAAGTCAAAGGGTAATATGGGTATTGGTCATGTAAGATATCCAACAGCGGGTAGTCTTGGTGCTGCAGATAGCCAACCTTTTTATGTTAATAACCCTCATGGAATTGTTTTTGCACACAATGGTAATTTGACTAATGTACCTGAGTTAGCAAAAATGCTACATGATATTGAAAGGCGTCATTTAAATACAAGTTCAGATTCTGAGCTTTTACTTAACTTCTTTGCTTGTGGAATGAATAAATCCAGAGGTGGTCCAACTACCCAAGCTGTGTACAAAGCATGTGAGTTTGTGTTTAAGCATGCTAAAGGTGGTTATGCTTGTACGGCGATGATTGCTAACTTTGGCTTAGTAGCTTTTAGAGATCCATATGGAATTCGTCCGTTAGTGCTCGGTGTCAAAGAGTATGAGACTGGTGAAAAAGCTTATATGGTAGCTAGTGAGAGTGTTTCACTTGATATCTCAGGATTTAAAGTGCTACGCGATGTAGAGCCTGGGGAGGTAGTTATTATAACCGAGGATATGAAGGTTCATTCAAAAATATGTGCTAAGAAGCCTGTTTTAGCGCCTTGTTTATTTGAGTATGTATATTTTGCCCGTCCAGATAGTATTATGAATGGTGTTAGTGTTTATCAAGCAAGGGTTGATGCTGGTAAAGCACTCAGTAGAAGAATTATTGAATCTTGGAAAGACAAGGATATTGATATTGTAATACCAGTTCCTGAAACTGGTAGAGCATCAGCACAAGAGATAGCAACAGCTTTAGGTGTTGAGTATAGAGAAGGATTTGTAAAAAATAGATACATTGGCAGAACTTTTATAATGCCAGAGAATGTCGATAGAAAAAACTTTGTTAGAAGAAAACTAAACCCAATCCCAGCAGAGTTTAAAGATAAGAATGTACTACTAGTAGATGACTCTATTGTACGTGGTACAACATCTAAACGTATTATCGAGATGATCAGAGATTTAGGTGCCAAATCAGTATATTTAGCATCTGTATCACCAGCGGTATGTTATCCAAATGTTTATGGTATCGATATGCCAGTTAAATCAGATCTTATTGCTCATGGTAAGTCTCTAGAAGAGATACGCCAATGGATTGGTGTTGATGGACTTATATACTTGCCATTATCAGATCTAAAAGAAATTGTTCAAAAGCAAAATCCTGATATTACTGAATTTGAAGATAGTGTCTTCTCTGGTAACTATATTACAGGAGATGTGGATGAGGCTTATTTAGATGAGCTTGAGAGACATAGAAAAGAATTAAAAGAGTTAGAAAAGAAATACAAAGGGTTTGATAGCTAATGATTAAGATTTTTAAAGGTTTAAGTGCATTATCTCCATTTAGAAGAGAGAAGGTTTTAGCAGATGCTAAAAAAATATCTAGTAAAGTTGAGTCTATATCTGCTGAATATATTCATATAGTTGAAAGTTCTCAAGATCTTAGTGACAAGCAGGTTGAGATTATAAGCTCACTGCTTAATTATAACAAAGAATATGGCTCAGTTGAGCCAAAGGGACATACGTTTATTACAGCTCCAAGAGTTGGCACAATCTCACCATGGTCATCAAAAGCTACTGATATTATCAAAAATACTGGTATTGATGTAGTTAAAAGAGTTGAAAGAGCAGTTCTTTTTGGTGTAGAGGGGAATATCTCTAAGACTGAATTAAAAGAGATAGAAGACCTTGTCCATGATCGTATGGTTGAAGAGGTTTTTGTTTGTGAAAAAGATCTTCAGCGTTTATTTGATGTTACAGCTCCTAAAGAGTTGGAGTTTGTCAATGTTTTAGAGAATGGTGCCGAAGCTATCAAAGATGCTGATAAGAAGCTAGGTTTAGCTCTAAGTGAGCAAGAGATTGATTATTTAGCTGATGAATATACAAAGCTTGGCAGAAATCCTACAGATACAGAGCTATATATGTTTGCTCAAGCTAACTCTGAGCATTGTAGACATAAGATTTTTAATGCTAAATGGACTATAGATGGTCAAGAGCAAGATAAATCATTGTTTAAAATGATTCGCAACACTACTGAAAAATCTCCAAAAGGTGTGCTTTCAGCTTATAAAGATAATGCTGCTGTGATAGAGGGTGCAACAGCTCAGAGATTTTACTCAAATACTCAAACGGGTATCTATAGTTTTAATCAAGAAGAGGTTGATATCTTGATGAAAGTTGAGACACATAACCATCCTACAGCGATAGCGCCATTTAGTGGCTCAGCAACGGGTATTGGTGGTGAGATTCGTGATGAGGGTGCTACAGGTCTTGGAGCTAAGCCAAAGGCTGGCTTAACTGGATTTACAGTATCAAACTTAAATATACCAGGTTTTGAGCAAGCTTGGGAAACTAGCAAGTATGGTAAGCCATATCATATTGTAACCCCACTACAAATAATGCTAGAGGCACCAATAGGTGGAGCTCATTATTCAAACGAATTTGGTCGACCTAACTTAAATGGTTATTTCCGTACTTATGAGCAAGAAGTCAATACATCTGCAGGTAAAGAGATGTTCGGTTATCATAAGCCGATTATGATTGCTGGTGGTATGGGTAATATTAAGAGAATGCATGTTGAGAAAGGCGATATTAATGTTGGTGCTAAGCTAATCTGTCTTGGTGGACCTGCTATGCGTATAGGTCTTGGTGGTGGAGCAGCGTCATCTGTTGTATCTTCTGATACTAACTCAGAGTTAGATTTTGCATCTGTACAACGTGATAATGCGGAAATGGAGCGTCGTTGCCAAGAAGTGATAGATAGATGTTGGCAAATGGGTGAGCATAACCCAATCACATTTATCCATGATGTTGGCGCTGGTGGTATTTCAAATGCGTTTCCTGAGCTTGTAAAAGATGGTAATGTTGGTGGTCATTTTGAGCTTAGAAAAGTAAATGTTGGTGAGGAAGGACTTTCTCCGTTAGAGATATGGTCAAATGAGTCACAAGAAAGATATGTACTATCTGTAGATCCTGAGTCATTAGAGCTTTTTGAACAACTTTGTAATAGAGAAAGATGTCCATTTGCAGTTGTCGGTGAGGCAATCTCTGAGAAGCATATTACGTTAAATGATGAGTATTTTGATAATAAGCCAGTTGATTTACCAATGGGGCTATTATTTGGTAATACACCTCAAATGCATATTGATGTAAAAACTGTAAAAGTTGAGCAAGAAGTATTTGATACAAGCGCTATTAAACTTGATGATGCGATTGAAAGAGTGCTAAAAGTACCAGCTGTAGCTTCTAAATCTTTCCTAATCATAATTGGTGACAGAAGTATTACAGGTATGGTTGCTCGTGATCAGATGGTTGGTCCATGGCAAGTGCCAGTTGCAGACTGTGCTGTGACAACGGCTACAGTAGATAGTCAAGCAGGTGAGGCTATGGCTATGGGTGAGAGAACTCCTGTTGCGGCTATTAATGCAGCTGCCTCAGGTAGATTAGCAATAGCTGAGACTGTAACAAACTTATTAGCTGCGGATATTGAAAAGTTGAGTGATATTCGCCTATCTGCAAACTGGATGGTTGCTGCAAATCAAGGCGATGAAAACCAAAAGTTATACGAGACTGTAAAAGCTGTTGGTATGGAATTTGCACCAGCGTTGGGTATCGCAATACCAGTTGGTAAAGATTCAATGTCAATGAAAACTAAGTGGTCGGATAATGGTCAAGCTAAATCAGTAACATCGCCATTATCATTAGTGATTTCAGGTTTCTCACCTGTAACAAATGCTCGTAAGACTCTTACGCCAGTTTTAGTAGATGATAATGATACAACTTTATTGCATATTGATCTATCTAATGGTGCCGGTAGACTTGGAGCTTCATGTTTAGCCCAAGCTTATAACCAAGTTGGTAATGTTGCTCCAGATGTTGAAGCAAGTAAGCTAAAAGTGCTATTTGAAAATATCACTAAGCTAAAAGCTGAAAATAAAATCTTAGCATATCATGATGTATCGGATGGAGGTGTATTTGCAACTTTAGCAGAGATGTCATTCGCTGGGCGTAAAGGTTTAGATATTAAACTACAAACTCAAGATATACTAGCAAAACTTTTCGCTGAAGAAGTTGGGGCTGTTATCCAAGTTAAAAATAGCGATGTAGTACTAGTTGAAGAGATGTTTAAAGACACTCAAATTCACCTATGTGCAATAGCTAAGCTAAGCTCTAGCGATGAGTTAAATATCTTTGCAAATGGTGAGAAGGTATATTCAAACACACGTGTAAATTTACAAAGATGGTGGGCTGAGACTTCTTATCAAATTCAATCAATCCGCGATAATAGCGAATGTGCTCAACAAGAGTTTGATAGTATATTAAATACTGATGATAAAGGTATCCATGTTGAGGCTACATTTGATCTTGAAGAGGATGTTACAGCTAGGTTTGTCAATGTTGAGAAGCCAAAAGTTGCAATCCTAAGAGAGCAAGGTGTCAACGGTCAAGTTGAGATGGCAGCAGCATTTACTACAGCTGGTTTTGAGGCCCATGATGTGCATATGTCAGATTTACATGCTGGGCGTGTAACTTTGGCAGATTTCAAAGTATTGGTAGCTTGTGGTGGTTTCTCGTATGGTGATGTTTTAGGTGCTGGTGGTGGCTGGGCTAAAAACATCCTATTTACCGAGAAGCTAAGAGATGAGTTTAGCAAATTCTTTGGTCGTGATGATACTCTAGCGTTAGGTGTGTGTAATGGTTGTCAAATGCTTGCACAGCTTAAATCACTAATCAAAGGAGCTGAAAACTGGCCGATATTTATTAAGAATAAATCAGAGCAGTTTGAGGCAAGAGCTTCTATGGTAGAGATTCAAGAATCTGACTCTATTTGGTTTGCTGATATGGCAGGCACAAAAGCACCAATTGCCGTAGCTCATGGAGAGGGTCGTCCATTATTTGAGAATGATAGTCAGCAACAGGCAATGCTAGCAAGCTCACAAGTAGCTCTTAAATATATCGATGGGCAAGGCCAAGCAACAGAAATGTACCCATATAATCCAAATGGTGCAGTAAATGGACTAACAGCTGTCACAGCACTAAATGGGCGTGTCCTTGCAATGATGCCACATCCAGAGCGTGTCTATAGAGCTATCACAAACTCGCATATTCCAGCAGAGTATGATGAGTATTCTGTATGGATGAGAATGTTTAGAAATGCTAGGAAGTGGGTTGGGTAAAATTGAAATGGTTTTTAAATCATAAGTTTGCTACTTTTTTAGGTGTTTTAGCTAGTATAGTGACAATATGGGGCTTTTTTAGTAATAATCCTAAAAAAGAAGTAATTTTTAAAGAAGGACATGTTGACTGGTGTCAACAAACTTATGGAATTAAAACACCTTCTAAATATATACAAAATCATAGTACTAGGAAGTGCTTTTATCCGCTAATTTACACAGTTATAAAGGGAAATCATCTAGTGTGCAGGTTCGATAGTGCTTTAGATGACATCTTATATGGAAATATATACACATCTAATTATCAGCTTAATATAGGAAGTTTCTCAAATAATAGAAATTTAAAAAACCTAACTGAAATAAAAATTAGAGTTAAACCAGAAGAACGTGTTGTTATTTCATGCAATTCAGAAATTAGTGATGATAAAGGAGCTGTAACAATCTATGAGTCTATTGAAGGTGGTACAGCATTATACTGTGCAATAACAGTGTTATCTAAAAAAGAAGGTATTTCAAAACCTGAAGTTAATGTGATGAACTTCGAGATTGATTCTCAGGAGATTAAAGCTTCACTGTGGAGAAAAGATGTTGTTGGGTTTGATAAATTTTATACTGAGAAAGATATATTTAAGCCTATTAATGATGCTTTTGATGAAAAGGGCATAAGATGCTCTCGAAGAGCATAAATTCCCCTTCATAAATGAAGGGGAATTGCTGTAAGTTAAAATTGAGTTTACTATTTAATCTATTCATTTATATTGTGTTAAAATACTAATAGAGTATTTTAAATCATAGGTTTTGAACTACTCATTCTTACTGAAGATATTGAAGTTAACCCTGAAGAGGGAATTGTTGAGTATGTATCGGTAAAGATTATCGATTTAATAACGACAGTCATTCCCATGAAGATGGGAATCTCTTAAATGGTTGAGAGATCCCCGTGTCAAGCACGAGGATGACAATGTTTCTTGATACAAAAACCCTCTTCACTAACAACGAAGGGGAATTCTTATGATTAGAATCAAAAATGATAACTTATTAGTAGAGATTAGTGAGCTAGGCGCTGAAGTCAGGGCTGTCGTAAATATCGAGACAGATCATCAATATATGTGGTCAGGAGATGGCCGAGTGTGGGCTGGAGTGTCGCCAGTGCTATTTCCAGTAGTGGGCAAATCTCATGATAATAAAATCAAATATCAAGGTAAAGAATATCCTATGGGTAATCATGGCCTTGCTCGCCACACTGTATTTGATATTGTTTTACATAGTGAAAATAGCGTCATCTTAGCTATGGAGACTAGCAAAGATAATTATCCATTTAGATTAAGGTTTGAGGTTACATATACTCTTGAGGCTAATAAACTTATCACCGAGTATAATATTATAAATCTAGATGATAGTGTTGCATCATGTGGCTTTGGCGCACATCCAGCATTTGCTTGTCCTTTTGATGAGAAACATAAGTTTAGTGATTATGAAATCAGATTTTCAGAACAGAAACTAGATTTCCATACCATTACACCAGAGGCTTTTTATACTGGAGAAATTAAGCATTTCAAGCTATCTAAAATTGAGCTAGATAATCATACATTTGATAATGATGCATTAGTATATAGTGGTTTCACAGATAAAAAAGTTCGATTAGCTGAGAAGGATTCCGATAGATATGTTGAAGTGTCGTTTGATGGTTTTGAATATCTTGGTCTATGGTCAAAACCTAAAGCAAATGCGCCGTATGTATGTATCGAGCCATGGTGTGGTAGAAGTGATACATTAGGCATGGATCTTGATATTGAGTATCGTATAGGTAACGTTGATATAGAACCTCAGCAAAATTTCTCTCGTTCGTATACAATAGAGTTTGGATATTAAGTTAAGCTATTAGATTAATCCAATTACTTGATAACGTCAAAGTTACATATTGTTACATATAATAAATATTTCAGATAAATTTATCCATTATTATGTAAGTCTAGTTTACCGTAATAAGGCAAGTTATATAAGTATTAAATCCTAAGCATTATGTTCTATAAATAAGGATTGTAATGAAAAATACGTACAAAAGAATAGTACCAATTTATTGGAAGTTTCATTACTATGGAAATAGTAAATGGTACAATCCAGCTAGCCTTTGTAAAGGTTTTATGAAGCAGCTAGCTGGTCATGCTGCGTTACTAGTTTATAAGGTTAGAAAAGAAGATGCTACTAATGTACCATTTTATCCATTTGATGAAAATATAGTTGCAAAAGTAAATTACCTAATCTGTAGATATTGGCCTACGAGAATACTTTCTCAAGAAGATAAAGACACTATAATGTCACGTCTTGATTCATTTCTAGAAAAACTAGTTTTTGGAAATATAGTACAGATGATAAGAGAAGATCATATTTATAAAGAGCTTATGGAAAGCCTTAGTAAAATTAATATAGATGCTTATTTGTCATGGTTGCCGGGAGATGATGCTAGTAAACCTATTTTAACAGTGGTTACTGAGAAAAGGGATGCATCTAATTATGGCTTTGATAAAGACCATAGCTTTAACTATGGTTTTCGGAGCTCAGACATATCCAAAGGTCATTTAAGGCTCAAAGACTCATCTATCAAAAAATCTTTGGTAATGGCATTACAGGAGTTTTTTAGTTATAACACATATATTAATGAGGATAGAAATAGTAAAAGTAAACTTTTGTATAACTTTAAAACAGAAAATGATATTCCTTATACTCAGATACCTGCTACTGAAGGAGATTTTGAAGGTTTAGATTATAATAAAATTATTGCTTGGTGGATAAATATAAATAATACTAAAAGACTAAAGTATTCTTATGCAAAAGAAAATTGTTGTTTTTTTATTGCAAAAGCACTCAAAGCTGGTGGTGCTGACAAATTTTTTACTAAAAATAAAGTAGTATGGACTCCTTATGATATAGCGGATTATGCTAAAAGATTGCGTATAGCAATTAATAAAAAAGCATTAAAGAGATCTAAATCTACTTTGCTTAAAGAAAATATACAGAGTTCAGATAATTTATTATGGACTAAAGAGGAATTTTATAATCAGTCATATGTTTCAAAGATGTCACATAGATATCAAAAACTGGTAAAAATAGATAAAATTTTAAAGAAAATACATGCATGTAGGTATATAGATGGCGTAAATATAAATAGTCCTGAACAACTTGTGCATGATCTAATAGAAATAAAAAATTTAATAGCAGAAATTTTTTATGAACGTCCAAATACTAAAAGATATAAAGCGCTGTATGCTTTATTATTACAGTGTAATCATGTATTACAGATGATACATGATCAATTTTATGATGATGGAGATGCTAAGTACCCAAAACAAGATTATTTTATGTTCATGCTTGATCCAAAGTCATCAATAATTGATGATAAAATAAATATAGCAAGGAAGCGTAGAATGACCTTGGAATCTAGCCCTATATAAACTCCTTATAATTTTCTACTAGATCAAAAATAGAACTAAATAGCTGTACTTTCAATAATAATTCATCTAAGTAGGTATGTAGCTATTGAGTATCTATAAGTATATAGATCCACAGCAAAATTTTTTGATATCGTATATAATAGAGTTGGGTTATTAATCTTTGTTATATCGTATTGAGATATAATAATAAAAAGATTTTTATTTGGTATCTTGGAGCTTTTCCGATATCAGTAGTCAAATATTAGCCATAAAGTGTTGAAATAAAAACGCATAGTATTTTTTGATAAATTAGCTATAAAACAACAGAAAAAGGAGAAAATTGTGTTAGCTAACACCTTAGGAGTTGGTGGGGATATTCTTGTAATAATCGCCTTCTTCCTACTACAAACACGTAGACTAGAATCTAGTGACTTAAGTTATTTAGTATTAAACATATTAGGATCTCTAGGAGTTCTATTTTCATTAATGTATAATTGGAATTTACCTGCTTTTATCATAGAAGGAGCTTGGGTTGTAATCAGTGGTTATGGAGTATATAGCTACTTTAGAGATAGGAGTATTGGATCTTCAGCTTAGCTATCTTTATGAGTAATACTTTGAAGAGTTTCTATATAGCTACCATTTAAGGCAAAATTGTTATACTCAGGGTTTTTAACAGGGATAAGCGAATAGATAGACATTTCTTTTCTTACGGCGCCTATGTTTTTACAGTCTATCTCATTCGTGAGAATTTTGATCTTTTTATCGTTAAGAGGGGTGACTGTTTCAGAGATTATGTTTAGACAGTTTTCATACTTATGATTGTTGATTTTAATACTAGGAACTTCTTGGTGAACAATTAGCCTTTCTCTAACATCGCCATATCTCTCTGGGTGTTGCATATCTACTTCATGTTTAAGTTGTAATTTCTCAGGAAGCAAGATACTACTATCTTTATAGAAGTTGTCTGATACTCGGACAGATCCTTTAATGAAAAAAGAGCCTTTATTGATTGTATAGTGCATACTATATTTACTGATCATCTTGCCTGAAGAGTCAAAAATCTTGGTAGTGTATGAACATTTTGATTTGTTTGAATTACAGCTATCAACTGTTATGTCTATGGAAATGCTTTTCTTGGTTTTGAGTTCGACTCTTTTATAGTGATATGTTGTACCAACATCTGTAGAAATGTAATCACTTCCTTTAAAAGTAGGACCATTATATGTTGAGCAGCTTGTTAGCATAAAAACTACTAGTAATAATGCTAATAAGTTTCTCATAGGTTAAAATTTATGGTTTCTTCATTGATACTAATATGCTTTTATAAATTACAGGTGTTCCTGAAGCATCTGTTTCTTTGAAGTTTTCTTTTACTAAACCAACTCCTTTACAATAAATCTCTTGGCTTTGTGTTTTTACTGGCTTGTTATCTATAGTCATATCTGATTTAGCTTCAAGCTCAATACAGTTTTTATATTTATTACCGTTTACAGTTATCTCTGGAATTTGTTTAGTAAACTCATAAGAGTTTGTAAACTTACCGTTTGCATTCGAGTTATCTTCATTTCTAACTTTATTAAACTCAATATTTGCTGGGAGTAATAATGTTTCTTTATCTGAATTTGGGTATTTGATGTAAACTGCACCATTTTTTATATCATATGCATACTTAGATTCAGAACCGTCTATTTTCTTCTTAACATGGTCTTTTATGCTACTAACATATCTACATAGAGTATTATCATCATTACAGTCTTTTATTTTAGTTCTGATCGTGAAGTTATCATTGTCATTAGCTTCAACTCTTTGATAGATATAAGTTGTACCTGGTTGAGTTGAAATATAGTCACTTCCTTTTAGTGTAGAACTATATCCAAATGATATCGCTGCAATAAGAACTGTAGAAATAAGTATATGTTTTTTCATATAATTTTGTTTCCTAATTTACCTAATGTTGACTTTATCATATTTATTATAAAATCGGTATTTATAACTAAATAATTGATCAGTAATATTTGCTTAATAAGTTAAATTTATAAGAGAATTTGTGCTGTGGTTAATCTCTTATCTAGGTCTTAGCAATATAATAAATGGGTTGACAATAAGGCTCTATTTGAGAGAATTAAAAGTATATTTAACGTTGGTTTAGATAGTTTATCAAGATTTTAGTTGTATGCTGGTGCTTTTAGTCATTTTTGCCTAAAGTGTTCAGGTATGTGCTTGCTTATGATTTATCAAATAGGGATAGTGTAATGATAAAAAGGTATGATGTAGCAGAAATTTCAAAAATATGGGCAGATGAAAATAAATATCGTAAGATGCTTGAAGTTGAATTAGCTATTTTAGAAGCTTTAGAAGATAAAATGGTTCCTAAAGGAACAGCTGCTGAGATTCGTTCTAAAGCAGAAATTAAACCAGATAGAGTTGATGAAATAGAAAAGGTAACAAAGCACGATA
The DNA here is from genome assembly GCF_012224145.1 of Francisella sp. LA112445. Taxonomy (NCBI): domain Bacteria; kingdom Pseudomonadati; phylum Pseudomonadota; class Gammaproteobacteria; order Thiotrichales; family Francisellaceae; genus Francisella; species Francisella sp. LA112445. The sequence continues at coordinate 2,004,235 of NZ_CP041030.1, read as the reverse complement.
TTATTGCTTTTTGTACTTCAATTGCAGAGCAGTTTACTGCTGAAACTGGTAAGTTTTTCCATTTTGGTGTGACATCATCAGATATTATTGATTCAGCTTTAAGTCTACAGATACGAGAGTCTTTAGAATTTGTAGTTAAAGATCTAGAAGCTTTATGCGATTCACTATTAGCAAAAGCACAAGAAACAAAAGAGATCATTACTATGGGTAGAAGCCATGGTATGTTTGCTGAGCCGATGAGCTTTGGACAAAAGTTCTTAAGCACATATGTTGAATTTAAACGTAGATTAAAAGATCTTAAAGAGTTCCAAAAAGATGGATTAACGGTACAGTTCTCAGGAGCTGTTGGTAACTATTGTATTTTAACAACAGAAGATGAGAAGAAAGCAGCAGATATCTTAGGTTTGCCTGTTGAAGAAGTTTCTACTCAAGTTATACCAAGAGATAGAATAGCTAAACTAATCTCAATCCACGGACTCATAGCTTCAGCTATTGAGAGATTAGCAGTTGAGATTAGACATCTGCATAGAAGTGATGTTTTTGAAGTGTATGAAGGTTTCTCTAAAGGACAAAAAGGTTCTTCAACTATGCCACATAAGAAAAATCCGATCTCTACAGAGAACTTAACAGGTATGGCGAGAATGCTTAGATCACATGTATCTATAGCATTAGAAAATTGTGTTTTATGGCATGAAAGAGATATTTCACATTCATCAGCAGAGCGTTTTTATCTTCCAGATAATTTCGGCATAATGGTTTATGCATTACGTAGAATGAAAAATACTATTGATAACTTAGTGGTTCAAAAAGATATTATCGAAGATAGAGTTAGAAGTACTAGTGCTTATTTATCAAGTTTCTACTTGCATTTCTTGGTAGCAAATACTCCATTTATGCGTGAAGATTGTTATAAAATTGTTCAACAAGTAGCCTTTGACCTTAAGTCAGGAGAGTCTTTCTCTAAAAGCTTACAAAAAGTTATGCAAGATGAGCATAATATTATTCTTGATATTCCAGAGATGGATTTTGAAGGTATCAAAAAGACTTATCTAAAAGAAATTGATAATGTATTTGCACGTAGTACTAAGTAACTATTCAAATATAAGCTCAAAATAAATTGTTTTCTTAACAAAAATTAATTCTTCAAAGTAGATTTTATTATAATATAGACTATACTAAAGAAGTATAATTCATGACTAGTATTTACTATGTTATATAAACAAATAAAAACTGTACTAAAAATACCAAGACATACTGTATATACACTTATTATATATAGTTTATTGCTAGGTTTTTTATCTCTTACAATTCCTGTATCAGTGCAGACTTTGGTTAACTTAGTCGGAGTTAGTTTATCTATCCGACCTGTTATATCTCTTATTACTATATTATTTATACTTCTTACAGCAGCTTTTTTTGTAAGGATTTTTCAGCTGAAGTTAGTTGAGGATATTCAGCGTAAAGTTTTTGTTGAAACTGTTTTTAGGATTGTATCAGCTATTCATAAGGTGGATTTTGATAAGCTCAAGAGGATAAATATTCGAGAAAAGATTAATAGAACTTTTGAACTGAAGTTTTTACAAAAATCAGTAGCTGTAATTTTCATTATCTTACTTGATATTTTCTTGCAGACTTTATTCTGTGTGATTATTTTGGCATTTTATCATCCTTTATTTTTAGTCTTTGATATTTTGCTTGTTACATGTATTTTACTTACTATATTTATTCCATTAAGAGCTGGCTATGAAGCTGGTCTTAAAGAATCTAACGCGGTATATGATGTTGTATATTGGTTTGAGGAGAAAACAGCAGAGTTTCTATCGTTCCGCCAGCTCCCAGAAGATAGTTCTGTGAGTAAAGTCGATACAAAATTATGCAGCTATATAGATAGTAGGAAAAAATTTTTTAGTGTTATCTTTAGACAGCATGTTTATATAGGTTTAACTTATATTTTTATAAATATTTTACTTTTAGGTATAGGAAGTTATTTGATAATTAATGGTCAGCTTTCTATAGGTCAGTTGATTGCCGCAGAATTATTAGTAAATATAGTTTTATTAGGGTTACTAAAGTTTAGCCAATATTTATATGACTGTTATGGCTTTTTAGTAGCGACTAGAAAAATACTAGACCTTCTAGAAATATCAGATCAACAAGAAATTACATCTGAACATAAGAGCGCGGAGCTTACTGAGAAAGTTGATCTTTTAGAAATTAATTTAGGGAATTCTCAGGAATACTCATTTGATTTTAATAAGAGTCATTTTAATAAGCTTTCTCTATCTACACAAGCAGCGCAAACACTTTTAGGTTCATTTTTTGGCGACACATTGGATAAAACAGTTAAGATTAATGGAGTTTGTATTAGAAACTATAGGAAGGATCATATTAGTGATAATATCCATATTGCAAGTGGTATAGAGGTGGTTGCTGGTACAGTGTTAGATAACTTATGTGATGATTTCTCTCAAGAAAAGTTAAAATATCTAAATCAGTTGTTAGAGATATTTGAAATTCGTTTTTTAGAAGAAAAATTTGAGAAATATATAGATTCTCAGACAATAAAATATAATGTTGTTTTTGATAGCGAAGTTGTTCTTAAAATGAATATTATAAGAGCTATTCTTAAAGATCCAAAACTTCTAGTATTAATTGATACCTATGGGTTAGCTAGTAAAGATAGTAACTTAACGATTACGCAAATTTTAGAGAAGTTGGATATACCAACATTAATAATATCTATTGAATAAAGGGGATAACTATTTCAATGCAGCTAAAGTCGTACGCAATGCTAAAAAAGGATCCTAGTTTTAAGAAGATAATCTTTTTAGTGCTATTAAGTATTATTGTCGTTGGAGTTATTTTAGGAATGATTCCATGGCAGCAAACGGTTGATGGTTATGGAGATGTTACAACTTTATCACCATCAGAAAGACAACAAAATATTTCTGCTCCTATTGGTGGAAGGCTTGGTAAGTGGTATGTCTTTGAGGGTGATAGAGTTAAAAAGGGTGATCCTATAGTCGAAGTTCTAGATTTAGACCCAGAGGTTGTATCTAGATTAGAGGATGAAAAGGCTGCTATAGAGCTAGGTATAAAGTCGATAAAGTTAGCTATTAAGAACACTAAGAAAAATATCGAAAGACATAAGTATCTTGTGACAAAAGGTGCAAGTACGCAGAGGGTTTATGAGCAAGCTCAGATGGAGATGGTAAACTATACTAAGGACTTAGCTAAAGCAAATGTTGATTTAGCTAAAGTGAAAGTTCAAATAGCACGTCAGCAGAGTCGTCTAGTAAGAGCGCCTGTTGATGGAGTTATTGTTGATCGTATCCATGGTATTGGAGGTGTCATTGTTAAAGATACTGATGTACTAGCAACAATCGTTCCAGATAGTAAATCTCGAATAGCCGAATTGTGGCTAAACAGCATGGATATTCCATTAGTAAATATTGGTGATAAAGTAATGCTCCAATTTGAAGGTTGGCCAGCGATACAGTTTAGTGGGTGGCCTCAAGTTGCGATCGGAACATTTGAGGGAGAAATTATATTTATTTCACCACAGAATAATGCTCAAGGACAGTTTAAGATTTTTGTAAAACAAAGTGGCAACCGTGACTGGCCGTCTCCAGATGTGCTTAGATTGGGTACAAAAGTACATGGTTGGGTGTTATTAAATGATGTAAGCTTAGGCTATGAGCTATGGCGTAGATATAATGGCTTCCCAATAAATCTAAATAGTAGCGAACTTCATATTGGAGTTGATAAAAATAAGGCAGTTAAAAAGCCTACGACTATTAAAGAGCAAGTAAATAGTCAACCATCAAATATAAAATAACTTTTGTATACCTTTCTTTATTTTTATGAGTATCTTATAATTTTAAAGGTATTTTTAGATAATTTATTTAGGTGTTTTAAATGGATAAAAAATTAGTAGAGCATATTGCTAAGCTATCTAGCTTTGATTTAACTGATACTCAGTTAGAGCAATATACGCAAGATCTTACAAATATCTGTGAGATTTTAGATACAGTCAAAGATTTTGATGCACAAGGTGTACAACCTATGGTTTCACCTATTAATATGGATTTCAAATTTCGTGAAGATGTTCCTCAAGATCAGGATAATAGAGCAAGTTTTGATAAATTTGCCTGTGAAGTTGTTGATGATTATTTTATGGTGCCACAGGTTGTTAAATAGGTTTAGTTATGTCATATATTAAAAAATTAAGAGCTCGCCTAGATAGTGGTGAGATAACTTCAGTTGATTTAGCTAAGCAGTATTTAGCTAAGATAAAAGATCAAGATAAACAGATAAACTCTGTGATCACTTTGTGTGAAGAGCAAGCTATAAACGAAGCACAAGAGGCTGATCGTGTTATAGCTACAGGTAAGCAAGGACTATTAACAGGTATTCCTATCTTACATAAAGATCTTTTTTGTACTAAAGATATAAGAACTACAGCAGCATCAAAAATGCTAGATAACTTTGTCGCTCCATATGACTCTACAGTAACTAAAAATTGTAAAGATCAAGGTATGGTAACTTTAGGTAAACTTAATATGGATGAGTTTGCTATGGGATCTACTAATGAGTATAGCTACTATGGTGCTGTGAGTAATCCTTGGGATTTAGAAAGAGTGCCTGGTGGTTCATCAGGTGGTTCTGCTGCTGCTGTTGCTGCAGGATTTGCACCAGTCAGTACAGGTTCTGATACTGGGGGCTCTGTTAGACAGCCAGCTAGTTTTTGTGGTTTAACAGCAATGAAGCCAACATATGGTAGTACATCTAGATTTGGTATGATCGCTTTTGCATCATCTTTTGATCAGGCTGGGATATTTGGCCACTATGCTGAAGATGTAGCTATTATGTTGGATACTATTGCTGGAGAGTGTGAATTTGATTCTACTTGTGTTGGAGTAGAAGAAAATCTTTTTACTAAAGACTTAGAAAAAGAGATTACAGGTAAGGTGATAGGTATAGATGAGAGCTTAATTAAAGATTTACCTACACAAGTTCAAGAAGCAGTACAAAAAACTCTAGAAACTCTTAAAGAGCTAGGCGCAGAGATTAAATCTGTAAAAGTCCCAGATTTAAAAGAAGCTTTATCAACTTATTATATTATCACTCCGGCAGAGGCTGCAGCTAATTTAGCTAGATACGATGGTGTTAGATATGGTTATCGTAACCCTGAAGCTAAGAACTTAGATGAATTATATAGAAAATCACGTACAGATGGCTTTGGTGATGAGGTTAAACGTAGAATCATGATAGGTAACTATGTACTAGCTTCTAGTCAATATGATTCATATTACAACAAAGCTCAGCAGTTACGTAGAATGATGACAGATCAAATTAATGAGATATTTACTGAAGTTGATGCTATATTTATGCCAGCATCACCAAGTGAAGCTTTCAAAAAAGGTGATAAGCTTGACCCTGTTTCAGCATATCTGTCAGATATTTATACAATTACGGCAAATATTTCAGGCTTACCGGCTATATCGTTCCCAATTGGCTTTGCAAATGGTTTACCTGTAGGTGGACAGCTTATGGCAAGAGCATTTAATGATAATGTTTTAACGCAGATTGTAACACAGTATCAAAAGCATACTAATGTAGAAGAATTTATTTTAGAGCAAGCGAGGATTTAATAGTGAATTGGGAAATGGTAATAGGACTAGAAGTCCACATTCAGTTAAGTACTAAATCTAAGCTGTTTTCAACTTCTGCGACAAAGTATGGACAACATCAAAATACGCAAGCAGCATTTCTAGATTTAGGTTTACCAGGGACTCTACCTGTAGTAAATAAAGAAGTTATTCGTAAAGCAACGATGTTTGGTTTAGCTGTTGATGCAAAGATTTCAAAAAATAGTTTTTTTGCACGTAAGAATTATTTTTATCCAGATTTACCGAAAGGATATCAAATAAGCCAATCAACAAATCCTATAGTACAAGAGGGTAGACTAGATATCGAGACTTCAAAAGGGCAGAAAACTATTCGTATAGAAAGAGCTCATTTAGAGGAAGATGCTGGTAAGTCTGTCCATGGTTATGTTGCTGGAGAGACAGGTTTAGATTATAACCGTGCAGGTACTCCGCTTTTAGAGATTGTGACATATCCAGATTTTAGATCAGCTGAGGAGGTTGTTGTATATCTGAAAAAGTTACACCAATTAGTTAAGCATCTAGGGATTTGTGATGGTAATATGCAAGAAGGCTCATTTAGATGTGATGTGAATTTATCTATTAGACCAGAAGGACAAGCTGAGTTTGGTACACGTGCGGAGCTAAAAAATATCAATTCATTTAGATTTATTGATAAAGCTATTGAGTATGAGTATGCTCGTCAAGTAGCTGTATTAGAATCAGGGGGAGAGGTTGTACAAGAAACCCGTCTTTATGATGCTGATGCAAATGAAACTCGTTCAATGCGTGCAAAAGAAGATGCTTTTGATTATCGTTATTTCCCAGATCCAGATCTTTTGCCTTTGATAATTACAGATGAATATATTGAAGATATCAAAAAGCAGATGCCTCTTAAACCAGAAGAGCGGGAGGCTGTATATCGTGAGCATTTACTAGAGCAAGAGGTAGAGTTCTTGCTGTCAAATCTTGAGATTGCTGATTATTATGATAAAGTTGCATTAGTAATAGGCCATAAACCAGCATATAATTGGGTTACAGTTGATTTAATATCAACATTAAATAGAGCTGAAAAAGAGTTTTCTGCTGATATTGTTCCAGCTGAAATTTTATTAGATATTATTAGTAATGTGCAAAAGGATGTAATATCTCAGGCGAATGGTAAAAAAGTTATAGCTGAGTATATTGAGTCAGCAGATTCAGTTGAAAGTATTATTGAAAAACTAGGCTTAAAGCAAGTTTCTGATGAGTCAGCTATACGTGAGTTAGTCCAAAGTATAATATCAGCAAACCCACAACAAGCAGCAGATTTTAAAGCAGGAAAAACTAAGTTGATGGGCTTCTTTGTGGGACAAGCTATGAAAGCAAGCAAGGGTAAGGCAAATCCTAAACAAGTTAACCAGATAGTTCAGGAAGAACTAAATAAATAGGAAAAGTATTATGAGAAATACAAATAAATTTTATTATGATCTTATGAAGTTAAATGTTTTAAGCAGTAGTTATGTTGATGATGCTTATAAAGCTGCTTGGGAAGGTAATGTTTATCCATTTTTCCATGATAGTAAGTATGAGTTTCACTATGAAACAGCTAAATATTTTGATAGAGCTGATGAGAAAACTATGGATAAGCTTTGCTCATTACTTGATGATTATATTGATGAGAAGTCAGACTTTACTGATTTTGAGAAGAAAGTAGAAAAAATCGTTGGTAAAGGTAATGTGTTTTATGTTCTAAACTATATCTTTAAAGCAGGTCAATATAAGAGACTTTTAGCAAATATTCAGTTAAATAAAATGCATTTTAGTCAGCATTTTATTGATCGTTTTGAGGCCCATGGTTATTGGGGATAGTTTTTTAAGTCCTATATATATACAGAAAGATCTAGAGTTATTGTGTTCATGTGTTTTTTACTATATAGCTCTTGGTACGAATATTCTAAACCTACTAGTACATTATTATCGAAATAAGCCCTTTGGGAAGAAAGCAATAACTGTTTTTGTACTCCTACCGAAGATTTTCCGAGAGAAAGGGGCGATGCTGTCAAAGGCATAGGTATATTTGCAGCATTATATGTTTGTCCATATGATATACCAAAGTTAGTATTTCTACCTCTTAATGCTAAAGCCCAAATCTGGAAGTAGAGGTCTAGAAGTCGTAAAATTCATTAGTTTTTATTATTTTCAGTTTTTTATCATTTAACATTAAAAAAGATGAGAGTTTTCTTATAGAAATTAAGATATTTTTATATTTTGACTGTGTATAGATACACTTATCCTAGTTTATGACTGTCTCATTTTAAAAAATGTAACCTAAAATTGTTTTTCTTGATGTTATTTATAGTTACTTGAATTACATTAATTGCACTTTCTTGAACTTTTACAAAACATTGTCTAGCGTGAAAAATAATTTTGGCAGCATTGTGGTAAACAAAAGTGGCTACTTTTTTAAGTCTTGCGTTGTTATATTCTTTAGGTAAAACAAGCTTTTAGTACTTGAAATATATTGTATGCTAATGCACAAATGTTGATATACAAAGCATTGGCTTTAAAGTCTTTGCAAGGCATCTTATTTGCACTGAAATCAAGTTTCAAATCTTTGATACGATTTTCACTATCATCTGCTCTTTGGTTATACCATTTAACTAAGTCATCATTGTTTTTATTGGAATTAGTAGCTATAGCTCTATACATATATCTACCACAAGATAAGCTTTGTGATGACTCATCACAAATACCAATTTCCATTTGACCCTTATCTATGAGTTCTCTTTGGATGACTAACTCAAAGCTATGTTTACTATCACCCATAGCATGAACTATTTTGATTTTATTATCTTGCCATGTATCTATATCTAATATTTGTTCGCGTAGTGAATTATGCATTTTTGCTCTAATAGCAAACTCTATCTTTTTATCTATAAGCCAATCAATAATTTCATGCTGATAACCTGCAGCATCTATCCTTACACCTGACAGTTCAATATCTTTAGGCAAGTTATACATACAGGCTTTAATAAATTCATGGTTATTTTTTGAAGGTGGAACATCGCCTTGTCTAAAGTCTATAGCGATAATTTGAGATGTTTCTGCTATCGTTCCTATCATTGGCATGTATCCTTTACCTATATAACCATATAAGGCATTTTCATTAAAAGACAAAATATATGTGGCATCAATATCTAGAGTTACCTTTTTACAATTACCTAAAGATAACCCAACTAAGTAACTATGAAGTTCATCAAGCAATAAAGACTTTCCATTTTTCTTAAGCCACTTACCAAATGCACTAGGCTTAGGTGTTCTAGTATATCCAAGTAATTTCATTAGAGCTTTATCGCTAGTTAAAATAGATAAATCTGATAAATTATCTGCTCCTGCATGTAGGGCAAGAATATATGACAAAACATATTTGGAATGTTTTATAGCATTATTACTTTTAAGTACTCGACCAACCTCATCTATTTTGGTTTGAAGATCTATTTTATCTAACAGTTCTGCCAAACATATAAGGCCTGATCTTGGTGTTATTAATTCTTTGGTTGTTGATAGTTGGTAAGGTATAATTTCCATAAGTCTTTTGTTTCACCTATTGGGTGAATGTTATTTTTTCTCGAAAACATTATAAACAAAAGACTTTATGACAATAATTATTTTTTAACTTCCAGATTTGGGTAAAGAGTAGTTTGCAGCGGTATACCATCCTCCTGCTAAAACATCTTCATTGATATTATTAAAGTCATTTTTATTTGTTGTACTTGCCCAACCAGCTCCAATATTTAAAAAACCGTCGTATATAGTATAAGTTAAGTTACCGTTTATATTAAAGCTTCCTATATTATCGTTAGGACTATCTTTGCTTGCTAGAAATTGACTTATAGAAGCATTACCAGCTCCAGGTATATTGTAGACATATCCAGTATTTAAGCCAATAGCTAATTTTTCCGTCCAGCTCTCGGCATAGAATATTCCTGTTGAAAAATTTGCCTGATTATTGTTAGATCCAAAAACAGCAATATTTGCGTTTAATATATCATCTTTATAATTAAGAGATATATTTGTTGTTCTTCCGGGTGCTAGAAATCCTGTTATTCCTCCAGTCCATGGCCCACCACCACCAAATGCTCCAACAGAAAGTTTACTTCTCCCGGCAGTTAAAAAGAGTGGTGATGTATCTAGGTTTCCAAATATAACAAAGGCATTTCCTAGACCGAAGTTATTTAGCTCACTGCTACTAATATCAAATTGTGCTGTAACATAGTGTCCGATATTAGATAGAAAATATAAGGTAGATGATGTTAGGAATATGTTTTGCCCATGATTTGATAAAGTAGTATTGTTATTTGATATTCCACTACTGCCAAACCATGTTTGGGCATCAACCTCAATCTTTCCACCGAAAAATATAGAATAGCTGTCAAATTTATTTCGTTGACCGATTACTGTAGAAGCAAATAAACTACCAGATATCATACCGATTGGTATACTGTTGTTACCTGAGTAGGCTCCAAGAAAGGTTACTTGTCCTCTAGTTGTAATTGCTGGAGCACCTCCTACGTTGATTGCACCATTATGATCAAAGACATTTCCTATAGATTTATTTCTTAAATCAATAATTGAGTTATTACTATCAATACTTGTAGTAATTTCATAAGAGTCTTTATCATTAATACTAGAGTATAGATCTGTTTCTATAATTTTGGAGTTATACGTAGAAAAGGTCGTTTGATTTTGTTGTAAATTCTGTATCTCAGATTTTAAGTTTTGTATTTCTAACTCTAGTTCTAATGTTTGCTCTAATGTATTTGATGATTGATTCTTTGCTTTTGAAAAACTTATTTCAATAGTAAGAATAAAGATAAATAATATGTATATTATAGGAAGAATATTTATATATATTGGCATAGCATTATAAATAAGTCATAAGATAAAACGAATAAGCAAATACTATACCAAATAATAATGATAATCAATATCATTTAAGGTTAGGTAATTATATATCTTATATGTTTTATATAGCTATGTTGAGCGGTAATTTTCTTAGAAGTAAAAATGCAATTAAGAAACCTGGTATTGAGATAGCCCCCCCTAAGATGAAAAGCATTGAATATCCAATATTTGCAGCTAAGAAGCCACTAGCAGACATACCTAGGATATATATTAGAAGCTCGGCACATACTAATATAGTAAAGTCAGTACCGGCTTGATCTTTTGAACTAAATTTCATAAAGATAGTATATAAAACAACCATTTCCATAAGGCGTGAAGCCATATTTAATAAGACAATACTAAAAATTATCGTCTGATTACTTATACTGTATAAGCTAATAATTCCTAGAGAGAAGTAACAAAAACCTCTAATTATGGCGAGTAAAGTCAAAAGGGCTGTTTCTCTAAAAAAATTAAAAAGATAGCTTATTATTGCTGCTCCAGATATTCCGATAATAGCACTTCCTATCCCCATTACTACGCCTATTGTACTTAAAGGGATATTTGAATCTACAAGGAATGATGATTGCATGCCCATTACTAGTCCTTCACAAGCACGATAGGATAGGCAGATGATTAGCAACATTTTAGTTTCTTTTCTTTTAAAGAATGATTTTATTGATGGTATGGTGTGTAGGAAACTATTGTTATCATCTTCTTTTATAAAAAGCATATACAAACAAATGCAAATACTTATTATAGACATATATAAGGTAATATTATGCCAGCCTAGTATTTTATATAGCGCAATTAGCGATGCTCCGCCGATCATGCTACCTAATGTTGTACCAATTATTCTCGAGAAATTACACCATTGTAGATTTTTAGCCTTTGTTTGCTCAATTGAGAAGCCATCAACGGCAATATCTTGTGTTGCTGCAGTACAGGAGAGTAAAAAGGCCAATAGAAAAATATAGTTGGTATAGTCTCTTGGATTATAAATTGAGAATACCAAAAATAATAATATCGTAACAAACTGCATCACTAAGAACCAGCTTCTTCTTCGTCCTATATTTTTGATATATTTCTTATCAACAAATGGGGCCCATAAAAACTTTATAACCCATGGAACCAGTAAGATACCAAAAAGTCCTATTTTCTCTAGAGAGACTCCCTCTGATCGCAGGATAGTTGGCAATCCATAAGTACAGAAGTATAGTGAAATTGCTTGGGCTAAATATAGTGTTGTGATATCAACGTTTCTTTTTTTCATATCATATTGTTTTTTATTAATATTTGTTGGGCTTGTTTTGAGGCATCATTAAAGTTATCAGCCACAATACAGCGAAAAGGCATTCCTTTGTGCATAGCCGGGTTGTTGATTTTCTCAATCATAATAGGGTCTTGAGTAATCCTAATCATGCCAAGACACCATTTTGAAAGTTCCAATTTTGATTTTTTAAACCATTTAGCTTGTCTTACTCTAGCGTTATGTTCAAACTGATACTTTTCTGAGAAAGAACTTATAATTAAAAATTTTTGTTGTTTTTTTAATATTTCATTACAAAAGCTAAGCCAGTTTAAAACGTCATCATAGCTTGAATGACTTCCAAAATGCATATTGACTATGGGCCATTTTGATATATCACATTTAATCATAATGAGTACCCTCAATAAAAGTATCTTTAGAACAGCTAAATATATAGGCTTGTTTTTCAGGTAGAGTTATTTCTCCTTGGTTTGTATAACCTATTTTAGGGGCGATCTTTTGAAAAGGTGTAACTCTAACATCAGGCTCAAAAATAACATTACTAGCATTAAGCTTTAGAAAGCAGTATTGACTAAGAGCTTTAACAAGAAGTTTTGAGTATCCTTTGCCTACAGCATTTTCAGGACCTATTAGAAGATGCCAACCATAATCATTCTCTTTAGGTGAAAGATAATTAGCAATACGATCACCTTTGACTTTATAAATTTCAGCATATGCTATTTCATTTTGATCTACTGATAGTACAAATAAACTTTGGTTAGGCATTGATAGCAAATTACAGAAGTATTTTTTAAGCTCTGATTTTGACTTATTTAAACTCCAAAATTTAGCAACGTGAGGTTTATTCATCCATGAGTGAATAGTTTCTAAGTCTTTTTCTAAAGAAAAGGCTCTAAGAGATACTCTACCATGCGTAAATATGTTATGGCTTATATCTTTGAAGTTTTTAGCAAGAAATAAAGGGTTATCAAGTTGACCTGTTGAGATAACCTTAGGTCTTTCATTATAGTCACTATATCCTACCTCAAATATTCTTAATCTATTTAAGCAAAGTTTTTCAAATGTTGGCTTATATAAATCAAAACGCTTAAAACGAGAATTTAATTTTGGCTGACTCGCCTGATAACCTTGTATACATTCATCTAGCTTTTGGTAAAAGTATAGTTCTGGATAATTTAACTTATCAGCAAGAATTGAAGAAATATACCTATAATGTACAACAAATAGCCCAGTATGAATAAACTGTAATAAATAATTATCTGTAACTTGAGGGATAGCATTTTTTACCTGTTGTGGTAATGATGCTAGCTCATTGACAGGGTTCTGACAAATATTGATATCATCAACAAAATCTTTCATCGCTAAACCAACAGGGAGATTGTCTTTTATTATTAATATACTGTTCTCTCCATGAGGTGAAAAAACCATGCCATATTTGTATAAGAAATGTAGTAGGGGAGGTACAGTGTTTTCAAAGAACATTGTTAACCACTTATCTATATCTAGAGAAGATTCTTTTATCATTTCACAAATAACACTTTTGCCATTACGATCTATGTGTGTTAGAGCTGCCATAGTTATAGCTTTCTCATTCTCTTGTAACCTGCTTTGAATGCTTTCTCTCCAGATTGCTCCTAACTGCTCTGTGAAGTAGTACGGGACTTTTGAGATTTCGCAGTAGTAGGGGTGCTTACAATATGCACTAGCTAACTCTCCTAATAAGATAAAGTTACGATCAGACAAAAACTCATCTTTATCAGCTATGGTTTTTACCCACTCAGTGAGTATGGGTGCATTGATAGTTTGATCCTTAGGTAAACCTCTATAAACAGCAGTATTTAATATATTTAAAGGAAGCTTTATACTATGTTTTTCTGGATAGGATATATTAGACATAGTTCTTATTGATTGCATTGCTAAATGTTGGTCTGTTGATTTGCCGAGAAATATAATATCTTTATTAGCAATATATTTAGTAAACTGCTGTATTAGAGTATTTTTCCATTGCCATGGATGCACAGGTAGAATATAAAAATCACTAGGGTTCTTATCATTTCTTTCGATAGTTCTGTGAAAACTACGTAAGATCTCAGAATTAATTTCTTTATCTTCTATTTGTGAGTAGTTTAGGTTTGATATACATGAAAAAGTCACCAGATCTTTGTGTATAGCTATCCAAGATAGATTTATGATTTTTTGCATTTCTGGAGTATAGTTCGCATAGTCAGGTGCATTAAACCCAATACGTCCTTTATTTATTACAAACCAAGGGTGACCAGTCATTATTCCTTCAATATATGCATAAGGGAGTTTATAGATGTCTTTAGCACTAGGACTATCTTTCTCAAGGATAGCAATATCTGCGTATATAGTGTTATTAAGTTCTTTGATAAAGTGAGCAAGTGTTGTGGTGTCAATTTTTGTAATTGGTAATGTGTCTAGGATAAGCTGTATAGCATCATTAGCAATTTCGCATTTATTATTTTCATATCTTATGACAGAGTTTTTATGGATAATCAAATTTCCATATATTCTTCTAGAGGCTTTAAATTTATAGTGTAAAGAAGAGTTTATTTCTAAGGTATAGAGTTCTTGATCTATATCTTTTTGAAGAGGGTGGAAAATTTCTTCATAACTAAATTCAGATATTATCTTCTCTAATAAACGAGTGCTAGCTATTTTATAATAATTTGTATTATTCATAGAGTTTGTCTCCTAATATGTTATGCCACTTCAATGTTTGTTCTGCGTGTTAAATACTTCTTTGGAACTCCAAAAGAGGAGAAAATGCAATTTGCGGGAATCTTATAAGCTTCTTTATTAAGAAGCTGGTTAGCTATGATTGTGTTTCTATATGCACCTAACCCTAAATCAGGAGCTCCAACGCCATGGGTATGCATTTCAGCATTTTGGATGAAGATATTTAAGTTAGTATTTTTAGTTATTAACTTATAGTCTTTTGTTACCTTTAGGCAGTTATTCTCACCGTGGACGATAAATTTATCTATATTAGCGATAGCTGGGCTAATATTTGTTTTATATCCTGTTGCTGCAATGACTCTATCTGTTTTTACTAGAAAGTCTTTGTCCTGTTGTTTATGATAAAAATAGCAATTAAGTTCACGACTATTATCAGCCATTGCTATAAACTCAGCATTAGCAATAAGTTCAGCGGAGTCTTTATTTTGTATTGTATGATCGTAAAGGACATCATAGATATCTGAAATAGTTTGGGCACTTATGCCTTTATATAGTAAGTCCTGCTCTTTTATAAGCTTTGGCTTTTCTCTACTAGAGAGATTATAAAAGTAATCAATATAATCAGGTGAAAAGTGTTCTAATCCAAGCTTAGAGTATTCCATAGGGAAAAACCCTTTACTTCTTGTTAACCACGTAATTTTGGTTGAATCATTTTTTGATCTCATTAAATCTAAAAATATTTCTCCAGCGCTTTGTCCTGAACCGATTATAGTTATATGTCGATCTTTCAAAGCTTGAGTCTTTATATCTAGATACTCACTACTATGATGCACATTTTCTAGATTAGAAAGTTGTGGTGGAAGTTGAGGCACTGTTCCTAAACCAAGTACTATATTTTTTGTTAAATATTGTTGTTTGTTATTTTGTGTATCTCTAACTGTTACAGACCATAGTTCACTACTAGATTCTTCAATTCGCTCTATGTTTATTACCTCATAACCAAATTTACAAGAATCACAGTTTTGTGTAACCCACGAACAGTAGTCATTATATTCTTGTCTAGGAATAAAGAAATCTTCTTTGAAATAGAATTTATAAAGTCGATTTTTCTCGTTTAAATAATTTAGAAATGTAAATCTATTTGTTGGATCAGCCATAGTTACTAAGTCCGCCAAAAATGGCACTTGTAATGTTGTCCAATCCATCATTAATCCTGGATGCCAGCAAAAGCTCTCTTTCTTATCAAAAAAAATACTATCTATAGGTTTGTCATGCAAAAGAGCGGCTAATCCTAGATTAAATGGACCAATACCTACTCCAATAACATCATAGATTTTCATATAACCTCCTTAAAAGGATTATTATTAGTATTAACGTAAATAGATTGACTTGTTAGCGGGGCTTGTAGCTCATCAAGACCATCTAGTCGTGTGCGTAGATTAGCTTTTAGTGGGAGTTGATCTAACTTTAGAATTTTGTTTATGAATTTATTGCAAGCCTGATATTTCTCCGCAAAACCTTCAAGAAAGGAAGTTGTGACTTTGATTAAGTCTCGCTCACTAATATATCCAGTGTTGGCAATAGCTTCTATAACAGACATAAGCTGATTAACGATAAAATAGTAACAAAAATGATGATCTATAAACTCCCTAGATCCTTCACATAAATTGCTAATGTCTCCAAAGTTAGCTTCCTTCAGCCCAAAATGATCTTTTATATAGTAATACCCTTGGCTATCACGATAATAGCTCTCAATGGGTAGGCCATGCTCTAGCTTAACTAGTAAATTTTGCTGATGGGCTTCTAGAGCAATCCCATACTTTGAGTAGAGCCATAGAATAGGAGTAATAGCAACAGATAGATATGTTTCAAACCAATAAATAGCAGCGTCATAAGTAGGCATATTATTATGTACGCTTAAATATAGTATCAGTGAGCAAATACGAGTTCTTTCACTAAAAGGATTAGGTTCAGTTAAGCTAGCAATACAAGCTACATCATCTTGGGGGTTAAAACTTGAGTTACGAATGATGCATATACTTGGATCAAAGATTTTATTATTGATTTTGATTGCAGAAAAAGCAGGATCGGTAATTAGATTAAAATACGGGAACTCTTTAGCTAATATTGGTTTTAGATGATTTTTATATAATTTATGCACAGATAAGCTTCTAGCACATTCTTTGGCTAAATTAATCCTTACTGAATTTGTAATAGCAATGCTTAATGAAAACTTTAACATGATATTAAAATCTGGTGAGTATAGAGTTCTAACTGATGTCGTTGGATAAAACCATGGACCCATAACGCCAATATCAATTATTTTATTTTCAACTTTATATTTTTTTATTTCATCATGTTCAGCTAAGTATTTTGCTTGCCAAGGATGTAATGCAAAAAGCTCATAATTTTTATCTTGTTTTATTGGGATACTTTCATTGGTTAAGAAATCTAAAAAAATATGGTTAACACTTTTATCAAGTAATGAATGTGTTTCTAAGATATTTTTATCAACATACATATAGTGAAGCTGTAATTTCCCATTTGTTTCAGGGGAGTATTTAATAAACTCTTGTAGTGACAGACCTCTGCGACTTTTAGGGTCAGGTTGCTGTCTATGACCTCTTATAAGATTTTGCTCATTTAAGATAAAGGAGCTCTTACAACCAAATGATCTATCAAGCTTATGTTTTCTCTTTTGAAGTATAGAGGTAATATTAATTGTAGAATCTGAGACTCTTTCTATAAGTTCATTAGAACCATTTAGTTCTCTAATGATTAAAAGCACTGCTTCAAGAGGGTCTAGCTTTGATCGGATACCTTGCTTTATTAGATAACAAGGTAACTGCCATGTTGGAGACTTTAATATTGGAGAAATTTTTAATGAGATTTCAAATATTGACTCTATAGAGTCTAAATTTATACTAAACTGATATCCATCATCTAGGTTTTTAACTAAGGTGTAGTCATTAAACTCACGATAATAGCAGTTAAGGAAATTTTTTAGAGTGATTTCATTGGCGTATTTAATCATTTTTACTTACCTCTATTTGATTTTTGAGTAAATCACCATGTGTCTTTATTTGAGTAAGACAATCATTAATTAAATTTTGCGTGATCATGGGGTTTACTAGAGTAATTTTTAAATAGATGTTTTTATTAACTTTTGTTTGTGCAATAGCAAAACGGCCACTATGAAATATAAGTTTATGAATCTTACTATTAATAGAATTTAGGGCAGATAAATCTAAATCTTTATTAAAATATCTAAATACAATGGTATTGAGACTATTATTTAGGTGTTGATATTCTTTAAAGGCTAGTTGTAAGTGTTCGTCATTACTTATTATTTTAATAGTACTAGTGGTTGTCTGAATTATATGGTTAATCCATTCTGAAAATAGTTTTGTGCCGCTGGACTGTAAAGAAATAAAGATCTTAAGAGCATCAAACCTACGTGTGGTTTGAATTGATTTATCTACCAAGTTTATACAGTCAAAACCATCATCATCTGGATTAAGATAATCGGCATGGTAGCTAAGTAGCTTAAAATATGATTTATCTTTGCAGAAGAAAGCGCCACAGCTGATTGGTTGGAAAAAAAGCTTATGAAAGTCTACTGTTACAGAATCAGCTAGTTCTAAGCCATTAAGCCTATGTTTATACTTATCAGATAGTATTACAGCACCACCAACAGCAGCATCTGCATGTAACCAAATATTATTTTTATTTGCAATTTCGGCTATTTCTTTAATATTATCAATACAGCCAAAATCAGTGTCGCCAACTGTCGTAACTATACATATGGGTATTAAGTTCTGAGCTTTAAGGTTAACTATCTTGGTTAATAAATCTTGTGTATCTAGTTGAAGGTTATGATCAGTTTTTATTAGTTCAATAGAGTTTTTACCTAAACCTAATATAGATAGTGACTTATGCACAGAGAAGTGCGTTTTTTCTGTGCATAATATCCGAAACCTGTTAGCAATATTTGGCAACCCTAAGTCAGCTATTTTATGATTTAGGATGTTTTCGCAATAGTAATCTCGAGCTAAAAGTAGCCCCATTAAGTTTGACTGAGTTCCTCCACTTGTGAATATACCATCAGAAAAGGAGTTATTTATATAAATTAGCGAGCTTAACCAATTGATAATATTTTGTTCGATATATGTCGCGATAGGGCTTTGATCCCAAGAGTCCATTGATTGATTTAGTAGTGATATGAATAGCTCAGCAACTAATGAAGGTATCATTACAGGACAGTGTAGGTGGGCCATTGATGCTGGCGAATTTATATTTAGAGAGTTTTTGAAAATATCTCTAAATTTGTTCTCTATAATGCTTTCTAGGCTTTGAGGCTGTTCATTTATTTTGAAATTATTAACTATATTTATTAGCTGGCCTGCATCTTTTCCACTAAAAATATTATTGTCATTTATGCTATCTATAACCATCTCTAGAGCATCTTGGATATTACGGATATATGAGTTAATACTTTCATCAGTATTGTTTAAGAAGTACTTATTAAGATCTAAATTCATAGATTCTCCTTAATAGAACTCTCTAATATTTCTACTACTTGATCAATTTGCTCTGTGGTTATAGTTAAAGGAGGTAAAAATCTAATAGTTCCACCAAAACGTCCGCCAAGCTCAACAATTAAACCTTTATCAAAACAAGCTTTTTTTATTTTTAGAGCTTTTTGACCATCTGCTGGTAGACTTCCAATTAGATCAGGCTTAAACGTAGTATCAACGATTTCCATACCTATCATAAGTCCTTCTCCACGAACATCGCCTATGATGTTGTACTTGGCTTTTAGATCATTTAGTTTCTCAAAGAAATATTTACCTTTCTTAGTTACTTGTTCTAAAAACTTAGAATTGTTTACTTTATCTAAAACAACACTACCGGCAACCATTGCTAAAACATTACCTCGAAATGTCCCTGTATGTGCTCCTGGCTTCCAAGTATCTAGGTAACTTTTGTAAAGTATTACAGAGATAGGTAGACCACCACCTAGTGCTTTTGAAAGAACTATCACATCAGGATCAATTCCAGCTTTTTCAAAAGCATATAGATGACCTGTTCTACCAATACCACATTGAACTTCATCAACAATCAAAGGGATATCTAGCTCTTTAGTAAGCTCTCTTATCGCTTTTAACCATTTTATAGGTGCTGGAATTACGCCTGCCTCACCTTGAATTGGCTCTAGGATAATTGCTGCTGGTTTTTTTATGCCACTTTCAGGATCTTTTAATAGGCGAGAAATCATTTGTATATTTACATCAATACTTTGTTCATCTTTCAACCCAAAAGGGCAGCGATATGAGTATGGAAAAGGAAGGAAATGTGTGTAAGGTGTAAGGCCATAGATATTCTCTTTGGGCTCTAAATTGCCCATTAAAGAAAGAGTGCCTTGAGTCATGCCATGATAAGCACCATGAAAAGCAATAATATTTTCTCTACCTGTTGCGGTTTTACATAATTTTATAGCTGCTTCCACAGCATCAGCACCACTAGGACTACAAAACTGGACTTTTGATTTTTTATGATAGCTCTTTGGTAAAGAGTCGAGTAATTCTTGCATGAAGCTGTGTTTTTCTTCAGTCAGTAAGTCTAAAGTGTGTATTGGGACATTCTTATTTAAAGTTAAAAATATAGCCTCTGTAATATCTGGGTGATTATGGCCAAGGGCTATCGTACCTGCTCCGGCCAAGCAATCTATATATTGTTTCCCTTGTATGTCTGTTAAATAAACTCCTTGAGCCTTTTTAATTACAAAGGGATTTTTTCTAGGGTAGCTTCTAGCATTGGATTCCCATATTGATTGATTTTGTAGCATGGATTGTTGAGAAGGATAATTCATTTTTGGTCACCCTATAATTAATATTGATAATCATTATCATTTAGAATATATTTAAATGCAACTATTAATTGCAAAAAAATTAAGTTATGAGAAAAGGTGTTGGAGTAGCAAAATTTGGAGGAACTAGTGTTGCAGATATTTTTGCAATACAAAAGTGTATTAACATAGTAAAAAAGAATAATGATATAAAAATCGTTGTGGTTAGTGCTCAAGCAGGGGTTACTAATTTGCTTGCTAAACTTTTAGATAGCGATATTACTAGTTATAAAGAAATTATTTTGAAATTACATGACATTATAGATCCGATAGTAGATCATGTAGGAAATGATGTAAATAGCTGGATAAACATTCTATTTAATGAATTAGAAGTTTTATGTCAGAAGTTATATCGAACTAAATCACAAAATCTAAAATTGCATGCTCAAATATTAGCATTTGGTGAGAGAATCTCAGCTTTTATTTTTAATCAAGCTTTGAAAAATAGGGGGGTAGAGTCAAGATATATCGATGCAAGGTGTATTATAAAAACACAAGGCTGTTACACTAAGGCAAAGCCCGTTCTTGAAGCTATTGCTGAGCAGGTAAAGAAACATCTAAGAGATACTGATAAAATTTTTGTCTTAGAGGGATTTATTGGCTCAAATGCTGAAGGTGAGACAACGATCTTAGGTAGAGGAGGAAGTGACTATTCAGCAGCTCTTATAGCAGAAGCCATAAAGGCACATATGTTATATATTTGGACAGATGTTACAGGTATTTATCAGGCAGACCCAAGGCTTATACCACAATCACAGGTTATAGAGAGGATAAGTTATCAAGAGGCTATTGAGTTGGCAAATTTTGGAGCAAAGGTTTTACATCCAGACACATTGCAACCTGTATTAAGAAGTAATACCAAAGTATTTGTTGGCTCTACCTTTTATCCTAATAAAGGAGGTACATACATAGATAATGATACAGTTGAAGATGAAAATATAATTAAAGCAGTTACTGAAAGGGCAGAGCAAACTTTAATCAATATAAAATCTTTCAATCAGGATATATCAAGTATAGCTAACCAGGTATTTTTAGTTTTAAAAAAATACGATATAAACGCAGAAATATCTAATCTAACAGAATCAGCTTTTTCATTTGTTATTACTAAAGTTGATAATATCGTAGAGCAGTTAATTCTTAAAGATTTAAGACATCTAAGAGAAGTTGAGCTAAGTTTAGAGCGTAATTTGCTTCTAACAACTATTGTTGGTAATAACTTAGATAAAATGCCAAGTTTGTTAAATAATCTTTCAGAAAGTCTAAGTTCTTTGAATATTAGATTATCGGGGTATGGTGCTACAGGGAAGAGTTTATATTTATTAAGTAATAGTCAAAACTCTTTAGAAAAAGTATATAAAGAGTTATTTTAAAGAAATTAGGTTTATTTTTTTCGACATGATTTGCATTTAACATAGAGGTTTAGGTTATGGTCTATTAGTTCTGCACCGAATGATTCAACAATTTGTTTTTGAAGTTTTTCTATTTCTTCATTATAAAACTCCTGAATCTCATTACACTCGATGCATATTATGTGATCATGATGCTCACCTTGGTTTAACTCGTACATTACTTGGTCGTTATCTAATTTAAGGCGATTTATTATTCCTGCTGATTCGAATTGGCCGAGAACTCTATATACAGTAGCTATTCCTGTAGTACTTCCTTGTGATTTTAGTTCTGAGAAGATATCATCGGCACTGAAATGCTTATCTAAGTTTTCCTCGAATAACTTTAATATTTCTAATCGAGGTTGAGTGATTTTGAAACCAAACTTTTTTAAGTCAAGATTTTTAGAGTCCATTTTTTCTTTTCTTATATACTTCTAAGATGAATTTTGACATAGTTTTTACCATTAATGCAAACTTTTAACCACATATTTTTAGGCACGTTATATATATGGCAAATATAGAGCAGTTAATTATTAATAATATATTATTTAAATGTTAATAAGTAGTTAATAAAAAGTTGACTTAATTTTTATCATTATCATCTACCGTATAAATCTGCTTCTGATTTTGTACTTAGACCTTAATTATGCTATCATTGGCGTACTTAAATTAGATTTATAATTTTTCTATGGCTACTAATATTTACGGGCAATTCGCTCCAATTTTGATATTTCTCATTATTGCTTTTGGATTAGGTGCTACTTTTGCAATTGTAGGTAAGGTTTTATCGACGATTGTTGGCGCGAACAATCCGAGTCAAACAAAAGGTGAGACATTCGAGTGCGGCTTTCCAACTTTTGGAGATGCTAGAGAGAAGCTAGATGTACGATTTTATTTAATTGCTGTACTGTTTTTGGTTTTTGATTTGGAGTTGGCATTTATTATTCCTTGGGGGATAAATTTGAGAGCTAGTGCTGGTGTTCCAGCTATTTCAGGCCATGCTTTTGTGGCAATGATTGTATTTTTAGTAGTACTATTTCTAGGGTTGATTTATGCCTGGAAGAAAGGAGCTTTGGAATGGGAATAGGTAACGAAAATAAAGGATTTATAACAGCTAGTGCTGATGCTCTGATAAACTGGGTCCGTACTGGATCTTTATGGCCTGTTACAACAGGTTTAGCATGTTGCGCTGTTGAAATGATGCACGCGGGTGCAGCAAGATACGATTTAGATAGATTTGGGGTGGTTTTTAGACCTTCTCCAAGACAGTCAGATGTTCTTATTGTAGCTGGAACTTTGTGTAATAAAATGGCTCCAGCATTAAGACAAGTTTATGATCAAATGCCAGATCCTAAGTGGGTTATATCTATGGGGTCGTGTGCAAATGGCGGAGGGTATTACCACTACTCTTATTCTGTTGTTAGAGGTTGTGACAGGATTGTCCCTGTTGATATATATGTTCCAGGATGTCCTCCTACAGCAGAGGCATTAGTTTATGGAATCATACAACTTCAAAACAAGATTGTTAGAACAAATACTATAGCGAGGAAGTAGTAGTGAGTGTTTCTTTACAAGACCATTTTGATAACTTAAATAAAGTTCTAGATGGGTTAGGCGTTAAAAGTTATATTGCATATAATGAAATAACTATTTCAGTGAGAGATCAAAGAGATATTCATCTTGTTCTTGAGAGACTTAAAAAAAAGTATTCATTTGAGCAGTTGACAGATGTGACAGCGGTCGATTATTTAACATATGGCCAGTCTGATTGGCAAACTGGTAAGGCTGTGTCACAGCAAGGTTTTTCAAGAGCTCGTCAGCAAGAGTTTAAAACAGCTGATGTTACAAATAGATTTGAGATTATCTACCAGTTATTGAGTATGGCAAATAATGTTCGAGTCAGAGTTAAGTGCAAACTTAAAGATGCTCAAATTATATTGATTGATTCTGTTAGTGATCTTTGGCCTTCAGCTGATTGGGCTGAAAGAGAAGTGTATGATATGTTTGGGATTTATTTTAATAACCATCCAGATTTAAGAAGAGTTCTAACAGACTATGGTTTTGTAGGACACCCTTTGAGAAAAGATTTCCCTCAAACAGGATATGTTGAAATGCGCTACGATGAAAACCTTGGTAAAGTTGTATATGAGCCTGTAGAGATTGATGACAGGGTTAATGCTCCGAGAGTTATTCGTAATTAAATAAAACTGTGGATTTATAAAATGGCAGAGTATAAAAACTATACGTTGAATTTTGGTCCAGTACACCCAGCGGCACATGGTGTTCTTAGACTTATTCTAGAACTAGATGGTGAAAATGTTGTTAGAGCTGACCCTCATGTGGGATTACTACATAGAGGTACAGAGAAGCTTGCTGAATTTAAGCCATATAATCAAAGTATTGGCTATATGGATAGGCTAGATTATGTATCAATGATGTGTAATGAACATGCCTATGTTATGGCAATAGAAAAGTTACTTGAATTAGAAGTGCCAGAAAGAGGTCAGTATATTCGAGTATTATTTGCTGAAATGACAAGAATTCTTAATCATCTTTTATGGGTTGCAGCATGTGGTATCGATTTAGGTGCAATGACTGTTTTCTTGTATGCTTTTAGAGTTAGAGAAGATCTTTTTGACTGTTATGAAGCTGTTTCTGGTGCTCGTATGCATGCAGCATACTTTAGACCAGGTGGTGTAGCAAGAGATCTACCAACACAAATGCCTCAATATAAGCAGACTAGGTTTACTAGCAAAAGAAAGACTAAAAAGATAAATGCTAATAGACAAGGTAGTATGTTGGACTTTTTAGACTCTTTTGTTGTTGATTTTGAGAAGTCTTTAGATGAGATTGATACTCTTTTAACTGATAACAGACTTTGGAAACAAAGAACCGTTGATATTGGAGTTGTTTCTGCTGAGAGAGCTAAGGAGCTTGGTTTTACAGGTCCTATGCTTAGAGGTAGTGGGGTTGCTTGGGATATTAGAAAAGCTCAGCCATATGAGGTTTATGATAAGTTAGATTTTGATATTCCTGTTGGTGCAAACGGAGACTGTTATGATAGATATCTTGTGAGAATGGCAGAAATGCGTGAGTCAAATAAGATTATGAAACAGTGTGTTGATTGGCTAAGAGCTAACCCAGGTCCAGTACTTTCAGATGATCATAAGGTTGCTCCCCCAAGAAGAAATGCAATGAAAAATAATATGGAAGAGCTTATTCATCACTTTAAACTTTTCTCTGAGGGGTATTGTACTCCAGAAGGAGAGGTTTATGTCGGCACGGAGCATCCTAAGGGTGAGTTTGGGGTGTATATAAAATCAGATGGTGCAAATAAGCCTTATAGATTAAAAATGAGGGCGCCTGGTTTTGCAAATATCAGTGCGATGGATGAGTTGTTAGCGGGGCATATGTTAGCAGATGCTCCGGCAATTATCTCAACAATAGATGTTGTGTTTGGTGATGTAGATAGGTAGAGGAAAGATGTCTTTAGTAGATTTAATATCGCCGCAAGCGAGAGAAGATATTGATAGAGTTTTAAGTAAGTTTCCAGCAGATCAAAGAAGATCAGCTATATTAGAAGGCTTGCATATTTTACAAGACCAAAATGGTGGTTTTTTAACAGATGATTTACAAACAGCTTTAGCAGAGTACCTGCAGGTTAGTAAGGTTGATGTTTATGAAGTTGCTACTTTTTATTGTATGTATGATCTAAAACCAGTTGGTAGACATAAGCTAAATCTTTGTACTAATGTTTCGTGTATGCTAAATGGAGCGTATGATATTTTGAAACATATCGAGAAAAAACTTGGTATCAAACCTGGTCAGACTACAAAAGATGGTCGTATCACTCTAAAAGAAGTAGAGTGTCAAGGTGCTTGTTGCGGTTCACCAATGTTAGAGGTGGATAAAGTTTTTTATGAAAATTTGACTATAGAAAAAGTGAATCAACTTATTGATTCTTTGGAGTAGTGGTAAATGGCTAATGAAGTTTGTTTTCGTACCCTACATTTAAATGAGTCTTATAGTTTGGAATCTTATTTATCTGTAGGAGGTTATTCTTATTGGAATAAAATATTAACCGAAAAAATTCCTCCTGAGCAGATAATAGAAGAGTTAAAAATATCAGGACTTAGAGGTAGAGGTGGTGCAGGTTTCCCTACTGGGTTGAAGTGGAGCTTTATGCCACGTAATACTCCAGGGCAAAAGTATGTTGTTTGTAATTCAGATGAGGGTGAGCCAGGAACTTGTAAAGATAGAGAGATCTTAAGAAGAAACCCACATCAGCTTATTGAAGGTATGGCTATTGCTGGTTATGTGGTTGGTGCTACAGCTGGTTATAATTATACTAGAGGTGAGTTTTATGAGCCGATAAGAAGGTTTGAAGATGCTCTTATAGAAGCATATCAGGCAGGGATATTAGGTTCTAACATAAAGTCATCAGGAATTTCATTTGATTTATATTCTGCGATAGGGGCTGGTGCATATATATGTGGTGAAGAAACTGCACTTTTGAACTCTTTAGAGGGTAAAAAGGGCCGCCCAAGATTCAAGCCACCTTTCCCAGCTTTTGTAGGTCTATATGGTAAACCCACAAATATAAACAATACTGAAACATATGCATCTGTGCCAGCGATATTGCAGCATGGGGGTGAGTGGTTTAAAAAACTAGGTACTGAGAAAAGTGGCGGTACAAAGCTATTTTGTGTTTCAGGCCATGTTGAAAAGCAAAGAGTTGTTGAAATTGGCTTAGGTATGCCTTTTAAAGAGCTACTAGAAATGTGTGGTGGTGTACGTAAAGGTCACAAGTTAAAAGCAGTGATTCCTGGAGGGAGCTCTTCTAAGATTCTAACTGGTGAAGAGATGATGAAAGCTAACATGGATTATGAATCTATAGCAGAGGCTGGTTCAATGCTAGGGTCTGGGGCAGTTGTTGTGTTAGATGAGACTACATGTATGGTTAGAACGCTAGCTAGGTTGGCAGATTTCTATCATGAAGAGTCTTGTGGTCAGTGTACTCCATGTAGAGAGGGAACTGGCTGGCTAGCTCGTACGTTGCATAGAATCATAGCTGGTGAAGGCAGACCTGAAGATATAGATAGTCTTGTAAGAGTAGCGACGAATATTGAAGGAAATAGTATTTGTGGCTTAGGTGATGCAGCTGCATGGCCAGTACAAAGTTATATAAATAAGTTTAGAGATGAGTTTGTTTATATGATTGAGAATAATGGTAAAAGTATAGTGGATCAATAGTTGATTGAGGTAGTTCTGTGTCAGACAATAAAGAATCCAAGAGAATAAATATAGAGATTGATGGTAAGAATTATGAAGCTTTACCTAATCAATCAATTATAGAAGTTGCAGATGAGAATGGTATTTACATTCCAAGATTCTGCTATCATAAAAAATTATCCGTAGCAGCTAACTGTAGGATGTGCCTTGTTGATGTTGAAGGTGCTAGAAGAGCATCTCCAGCTTGTGCGACACCTATTATGGATGGGATGAAAGTCAAAACTCGCTCTGAAACTGCATTAAAGATGCAAAAAGATATGATGGAGTTCTTACTTATAAACCACCCATTAGATTGCCCTATTTGTGATCAAGGTGGAGAGTGTGAACTACAAGATATTGCTATGGGATATGGTAAGACTGCTTCTGAGTATGTTGAGTCAAAAAGAGCTGTTGCTGATCCTGAGTTAGGCTCGTTAGTAGCTACTGATATGACAAGATGTATTTTATGTACACGTTGTGTTCGTTTCGGTGAAGAAGTTGCAGGAATCAAAGAGCTTGGTGTGATGGGTAGAGGTGATCATTCATCTATCAGCACTTATGTTTCTGGTGATATGCTTGACTCAGAGATATCTGGTAATGTCATAGATTTATGTCCTGTTGGTGCTCTTACATCAAAACCCTTTAGGTTTAAAGCAAGATCATGGGAGCTTAAACAGTATCCTACAGTTTCATCAGGTGATGCCTTAGCTGTAGATATAAATGCTCATGTTTATCAAAATAAACTGGTTCGTGTTGTTCCAAGAGAAAGTGAAGTAACAGGAACATGGATAGCAGATAGAGATAGATTTGAGTATACAGGTCTTTATAGTCAAGAAAGAGTTCAGCAACCAATGATTAAGAAATCTGGTGGCTGGGCAAATGTCTCTTGGGAAGAAGCTCTTGACTTTGTTAAGGTAGCTATTGAAAAAACTAAAGAAAAAGATGGAGCTGAAGCTATTTCAGCTATTATGTCTGAATCTTCAACATCAGAAGAAATGTTCTTAATGAAGAAGCTATTAGCTTCTGTAGGATCAAATAATATCGATGCTCGTGTGAGACAATACGCGGATATCTCAGGCATTAGTTCTGGTAAAGGCCTTAGCTGTTCTTTAGATGATATTAGAAATAGTGATTTTGTATTAGTATTTGGTTCAAATATTAGAAAAGAGTATCCTTTAGTTAACTTAGCAGTTAAAGATGCTGTTGAAAAAAATAATGCTAATGCAGTTGCTTGGAATGTTTGTGATTATAGTTTTAATTATGATATTAAGCAGGTTAGATTAGCTGCTGATAATATTCAATATATAGCATTATCTTTACTTAAAGCAATTTTTGTTAGAGCAAATTTACCTTATGGTGATTTAGATGAGATTCTAAGAAAAGTTGATCCAGCTGCAGAAATAAGAGATGCAGCAGATAAGATAATAGCTGCTGAGAATCCTAAAGTAATTATTGGTCAAGATATTGTTAACTCTGATGGTTTTGAAACAGTTTTCTGTGTGTTAGATGTTTTAGAGAAGGTTACAAATATCAAAGGTGGCGTGTTAGCAAGCGATGTTAACTCAGTAGCTGCAGATAGAATTCTTAGCTCATCTAAAACAAAATTCAGTACATATAAGTGTTTAAATGCTCAAACAAAAACAAAACTTCTTTTAACAGCGCATACTGAGTTGTCTAAAGATAGCTTATATGGTGAGCAAAAGCTTAGAAAAGCCTTAGATGATATCGATATAGTAGTAAGCTTTACTCCATTTGCGGATAAATTTACTAAAGATACAGCTGATATTATTATTCCAGTAGCAACTCATTACGAAACTAGTGGTAGTTTTGTTGATATGTTTGGTAATACAAAAGAGTTTAAGCAAGTTGTCAAGCCGTATGCTGAAAATAAAGAGTTATGGAGAATTCTAAGAGTTCTTGGTAACCTTTTAGGCTTAGAAGGTTTTGAATATAACGCTATAAATGAAGTTACTGAAGATACTTATGCAAATAGAGCTAGAGTATCTATAAATCATGTTACTCAGATATTAAATGCAAGTCTTGATTATCAAAAGAATATAGCATTCTTAGCATCAAACCCTGTTTATGGATCTAGTAGTTTATTAAGAAGAGCAGAGCCTCTTCAACAGACAAAAGATGCGAAGAGATTCTCTGGTGTGAGAATATCTCAAGAGTTAGCTGATGATATCGGACTTAAAGCCAAATCAGGTACTGTTAAGATTTATGATATAGATAATGAGATAAATCCAGAAGTTATCGTTGATCCAAGCTTACAAGCTAAGAATATTATGATCCCGAGAAGTTTATTTAAAGACTTTATGCAAGGTGATAGCGTTAATATTAAGCTAGTAGAAGGGGAGAAGTAATATGATAGAGTATATTTTATGGACAGTTCTGTATACGTTGTTAATAATAATCCCTCTAATATTAGTAGTAGCTTATTATACATATGCAGAAAGAAAAGTAATTGGATATATGCAAGATAGGCTTGGGCCAAACAGGGTTGGTTCATTTGGTTTATTACAACCAATCTTTGATGCACTGAAGCTTTTCTTAAAAGAGATAATCATTCCAAATAAGTCAAATAGATACTTATTCTTCATAGCCCCGATATTAGCATTTGCACCAGCTTATGCGGCTTGGGCTGTTATACCTTTCTCAAGAGGGGTGGTACTATCGGATATGAACTTGGGTCTATTATATATCCTAGCAATGACTTCATTCTCAATATATGGGATCGTAATTGCTGGTTGGGCATCAAACAATAAATATTCATTATTTGGTGCTTTAAGAGCAGGTGCGCAAGTTATATCTTATGAGTTAGCTATGAGCTTCTCTATCGTAGGTGTTGTAATTGCAGCAGGCTCAATGGGAATTACAGGAATTATAGATGCCCAAACTGGTGGAATCTGGCATTGGTATTTTATACCGTTATTTCCGCTGTTTATTGTGTACTTTATTGCAGGTATTGCTGAGACAAACAGGGCTCCTTTTGACGTTGTTGAAGGTGAGTCAGAAATTGTTGCTGGTCACCATATAGAATATACAGGTGCTAGGTTTGCTCTATTCTTCTTAGCAGAGTATGCAAATATGATTTTGATCAGTATATTAACATCAATTATGTTTTTGGGTGGTTGGAATTCACCATTCCAATCGACTCCTTTAGAGCACGTATTTAGTTTTGTTCCTGGAGTTATTTGGCTATTTGGTAAGACTGGTATTTTCATGTTCATGTTTTTATGGGTAAGAGCTACATATCCTAGATATAGATATGACCAAATTATGCGTTTGGGATGGAAAATATTTATACCTTTAACATTTGTATGGGTAGTAGTAGTTGCTTGTATGGTTAGATTTGGTCTAGGACCTTGGTGGTAAAGGGATAGTGATATGAGAAATATAACGAATTTTTTTAAAACCTTTTTACTATGGGAGCTTCTAAAAGGTCTTAAAGTAACAGGTAAACACTTTTTCACGCGCAAGGTTACAGTACAGTATCCGGATGAGAAAACTCCGATATCTAATAGATTTAGAGGATTACATGCTCTTAGACGCTATGAAAATGGTGAAGAAAGATGTATTGCATGTAAACTATGTGAGGTGGTTTGTCCTGCGTTAGCTATTACAATTAATTCAACTGAAAGAGAAGACGGTTCACGTAGAACTTCAAGTTATGAAATAGACTTATTTAAGTGTATTTTCTGTGGTTACTGCGAAGAGTCTTGTCCTGTCGATTCAATTGTTGAGACTAATATTTTAGAATACCACTTTGAAGAGCGTGGTGAGAATATTATGACAAAAGCTAAACTTCTTGCTGTAGGTGATAAGTATGAGTCGCAAATAGCTGCTGATAGGCTACAAGATAAGGATTTTAGGTAAAAAGATGATTGTAACAGATATTTTATTTTATATTTTTGCATCGCTAGCTATTATTTCAGCTTTAGTATTGGTGTTAGGGAATAATCCAGTTAACTCTGTAATTGCAATGATATTTACGTTTATATTTACAGCGGCTGTTTGGATTATTTTACAACAAGTATATTTGGCATTACTACTTATAGTTGTCTATGTTGGTGCTGTGCTAGTAATGTTCTTGTTTGTGGTCTTTATGTTAGATCTACATGTTGAAAAAGAAGGAAGGGTAGGAAGATTCTTCTATGCTCTAGCTGCTGTAATCGTTTGTGCTATATTTGCAACGATTATTAGTTATGCGGTTACACATGTTTTTGCAGGTGCAAGTATGCAAGGCGGAGTTGGAGGACTAAAAATAATAGGCTCAACTATGTTTAATGATAACAACTTGTATGTGTTTGAGCTTATTGACTTTATATTGCTAGCAGCAATGACTGCAGCAGTAACGCTTACATTAAGGCCTAAGCGTAAAGATAATAAGTCAGTTAACCCGAGTAAGCAGGTTAAAGTTAGGGCGAAAGATCGTCTGACTATGGTAAAAATACCAAGTAATAAAGAGGGTGCGAAAGATGGGCAGTAGTATCTCAGTTTCAGTTACAAACGGACTAATTTTTAGTACGATTTTATTTGTTGTTAGTGTTGCCGGAATCATTATAAATAGAAGAAGTATTTTAATACTTCTAATGTCTATAGAGCTGATGCTTTTAGCGGTTAATACAAATTTTTTGATATTTGCTAATATGCATCATCAAGCGATGGGTGGAGTTTTTGTATTCTTTATAATGGCAGTAGCTGCTGCTGAAACAGCAATAGGTTTAGCTATTGTTGTTGCTATATCGAGAAAACGTAAAACTATTGATTTAAGTAAACTTAATACACTGAGAGGTTAATCAAGCTATGATAATAAGTAATCAAGTAGCAGCTGTATTAATCGCAGTTATAGTTTTAGCACCTTTACTTGGAGCAATAATTGCTGGGTTTGGTGGTAAATCTGTTAAAAATGCAGGTGTTAATTTTTTCACAATTTCGCTATGTGGACTTTCGTTTGTCCTTAGTGTGATTTTAGCTTGCGGTGTATTTGGTGGTTCTGAAGTTTATAGTGTTAGCTATTATCAATGGGCTCCAGTTTCAAAACTGTTTTCTTTCGATGTTGGTTTTACTGTAAATAGAATTACAGTATATATGATGCTAATAGTGACATTTGTATCAACATTAGTGCATATTTATTCTATTGGATATATGAAAGGAGAAGAAGGCTACGCGAGATTCTTCTCATATATTTCAGGCTTTACGTTTGCAATGCTATGTCTAGTTATGGGTAATAACTTCTTACTTTTATTCTTTGGATGGGAAGGTGTTGGTTTATTCTCATACTTACTAATTGGTTTTTATTTCAATAGAGATAATGCTAATGTGGCAAGTTTAAGAGCATTTATTGTAAATAGAATCGGTGATTTGGGTTTCTTACTAGGTATAGGAGCTGTTATTTTATATACAGGGTCTGTTGATTATACAACTGTATTTGCCGCTTTACCAAATATTGATAATACTCAAGTTGTACACTTCTTAGGAATGAGCTTTAGCCCTGTTACTTTAATGTGTGTGCTTTTATTTATCGGTGCAATGGGTAAATCAGCACAGTTCCCTCTACATTCTTGGTTAGAAGGATCAATGGAAGGTCCTACTCCGATTTCAGCATTGATACACGCGGCAACAATGGTGACAGCTGGTGTATTTATGGTGGCTAGACTTTCTCCAATGTTTGTCATGTCTGAGGCAGCCCTAAGCTTTGTACTAATTATAGGTGCAATTACTTGTTTGTTTATGGGCTTGATCGCTATTGTACAAACAGATATTAAGAGAGTTATTGCGTATTGTACGCTATCACAACTTGGTTATATGATGGTTGCACAAGGTGCTGGAGCAT
The DNA here is from genome assembly GCF_012224145.1 of Francisella sp. LA112445. Lineage (NCBI taxonomy): Bacteria > Pseudomonadati > Pseudomonadota > Gammaproteobacteria > Thiotrichales > Francisellaceae > Francisella > Francisella sp. LA112445. The sequence goes on along the minus strand of NZ_CP041030.1, from coordinate 1,971,285 downwards.
TCTCAATTGGTATGTTCCATCTTATGACTCACGCAATGTTTAAAGCATTGCTATTCTTAGCAGCAGGTTCTGTTATTGTGGCTATGCATCATGAGCAAGATATTCGTAGAATGGGTGGCTTAAGAAAATATATGCCAGTTACATACCTATGTATGTTTATTGGTGCGTGGGCGCTTGCTGCACTTCCGCCGTTCTCTGGCTTCTTCTCTAAAGATTTGATTATTGAAGCAGCACAAACAACTACAGTGTTTGGCCATCAGTTTGCATACTATATGGTTTTAGCGTGTGCTTTTGTAACATCTTTTTATATATTTAGAATGTTCTTCTTAGTTTTCCATGGCAGGGAAAGAATGTCTGAAGAAGAAAAATCACATCTTAAAGAATCTCCTTTAAGCATATTGGTACCACTAATATTGTTAGCAATACCTTCTGCTTTCATAGGTGAATACTTCTTTACAAGTATACTATCACAGAGTCATGGTTTATTTGGAAATACTATAAGTTCATATGCTCAAGCAGGATTACACGGTATGTCTGTAACTGCTGATTTAGCTAGTGAGCCTGATACATTTAATTCATTTGCCTTTATTAAGCATTCGGTTTCAACTGTGCCTTTCTGGTTAGCAAGTAGTGCTTTAGTACTATCATATGTACTATATATATGGCTACCAAGTATTCCTAGAGCTTTAGCTAGTACAAAATCTGGTGTAGGAATTGTTTATCATATTCTAGTTAAAAAATACTTCATTGATGCATTATATGATGTTGTTTTTGTTGCGATTTTCTTAGCTATTAGTAACTTCTTATGGAAGGTTATAGACATATTTATCATAGATAAGGCAGTTGTACAGGGTACATCTAGCTTAATCTATCATACTGGTGATAGTTTTAGAAAAATCCAACGCGGATATCTGTTTGACTATGCATTTGTATTGATGATAGGTGTATTGTTATTTATGATTTTGCTGATTTTAGTTTAGGCAGGTTAGGGGTAAATTTGTATTATGAATTTAGGTAATTATTTATTAAGTTTGATAATTTGGCTACCAATAATTGGCGGCTTTGTTGTCTTAGCAACAAAAACTGAAGAGTTACATGGTGATGCTGCTCGTTGGGTAGCATTAGTGTTTAGCTGCTTAACTCTTGCACTATGTGTGCCGTTAGTAGCATCTTTTGACTATAGTAGCTCAGCTATGCAATTCCAAGAGTCATTTACATGGTTCAAGGTTTTTGGTATGCATAATGTTTATTATAATCTTGGGGTTGATGGCTTCTCAGTATTGTTTATTGTCCTGACATGTTTTGCAACATTAGTAATTGTACTAGCAGCTTGGACATCGATTAAAACTAAAGTTAGACAATACATGGCAATCTTTTTGATTACATGTGGTTTAACAAATGGTGTTTTCTGTGCGACAGACTCTATATTGTTCTATATCTTCTGGGAAGCTTTACTTATCCCGACATGTCTAGGTATAGGTATATGGGGCGGTAAAAATAAAGCATACGCTGCTGTTAAATACTTTATGTATACATTCTTTGGTTCAGTATTTTTATTAGCTGCTATCTTGTATATACAGACAAAAGTAGCTGCATCTCCTTCAGATGTTTTAGTAAGTGCTGATACTTATTCTATTCAAAACTTTATAGCTTGGGCAACACATTCTCAAGCATTAGCAAATGGAGTTAACTTTACTCTTACTGCTCAGTGGCTAGTTTTTGGAGCATTTTTCTTAGCATTTGCAGTTAAGATTCCAATGTGGCCATTTCACTCTTGGTTACCTGATGCGCACTCAGAAGCTCCTGCTGGTGGTTCTGTTATATTAGCAGCTTTAATGCTGAAGTTAGGAGCGTATGGTTTCTTAAGATTTGCTATTCCAATGTTGCCAGAAGTAACTGCATCTCTAGAGTATGTGCTTATAATCATGTCACTAATAGCAATCGTTTATGTTGGTATAGTAGCTGTAGCACAGACTGATGTAAAAAGACTGATCGCATATTCATCTATCTCACACATGGGACTTGTTACACTGGGTCTATTTTCGATATTTATCTTAAAAGATGGTACAGCTTTAGGAAATACTCATGCTCAACTTGCTATCCAAGGTGCAGTGTTCCAAATGATAGCTCACGCGTTTTCATCAGGTGGTATGTTCATCGGTGTTGGTTACTTGTATTTAAGAATGCATACAAGACAAATCTCAGATTTTTCTGGTGTAGCTAAAACTATGCCGATATTTGCAACATTCTTCTTACTTTTCTGTATGGCTAATGTAGGCTTGCCTGGTACAAGTGGCTTTGTGGGCGAGTTTATGATTTTATTGGCAGTATTCCAGTACTCTCCACTAATAGCTTTGATAGCTGGTTTGACTTTGATAATTGCTCCTATATATACACTATGGATGTATAAGAGAGTTTTCTTTGGAGAAGTTGTATCTGCTCAAGTCGCTAACCTTAAAGATTTGGGTAAAATGGAGTTCTTTGTATTTATATTGTTAGCGGTGCCGACTTTATTGTTTGGTTTTTATCCAGAGCCGATATTGCATCTTTCAGCTGCTGCATCGGCAAATATTGTTGGTTTATCTCTATAAGGTGGTGTTTTGATTATGAGTTTATCAATACTTTACATATTACCGGAAATATTATTAGCCGTTGGTATTATTGCTGTAATGTTTTCAGGATTATTCCTACATGGAAAAATAAGAAATATAAACTATATATTTTTCCAAGTGTTTGCAGCACTAGCTCTTATAGCAACCTTTGCTAAAGACTACCTACTTCAGTCAAGTGGTTCAGTTTTTGAGGGGCAAGTTGTATTTAGTGGCTTTGCTTATACTTTACAAATTACGATATTGATTTTATCTTTATTTGTTGCTTTATATTCAAGAGAATATGTGAGAGATAGAAAAATATCTGATGGTGATTTTTACACTCTTTTAATGTTGTGTGTGTTAGGTGCGATGGTTCTAACAGCAGGGCATAGCTTGATTACTATATATGTAGGTTTAGAGCTTTTATCATTACCTTTATATGCTTTAATTGCTATCTACAGAAATTCAGGTGAAGGCTTAGAGGCGGCTATTAAATACTTTGTATTAGGTGCGATTGCTTCTGCTCTTTTACTATTCGGTATGTCTTTTGTCTATGGAATGACAGGCCAGCTAGATATTTCAGGTATAGCTAATGCTCTAGCACATAATAACTTTACAGGCTTAGAGCAGAAATTCTTATTAGTTTGTTTAGTGATGATGATTGCAACATTCTTGTTTAAGCTTGGTGCATTTCCATTTCATATGTGGTTGCCAGATGTTTATCAAGGTGCTCCAAATGCGGTGGCTAATATTGTTGCAACTATTCCTAAAGTAGCTGCTTTTGCTATGTTAGTGAATATCCTTTTTGTAGGCTTCCCATCACTTAAAGATTCTTGGGTATACTTATTTAAAGTAATTGGTATTTTATCAATATTCTTTGGTAGTTTAGTTGCACTATCTCAGACTAATATAAAAAGACTACTTGGTTACTCTACAGTTTCACAAATAGGTTTTGTACTTTTAGCCACAACATTAAACCCACAGGGTTATGCACTAACTGCTGCTAGTTTTTATGTGATTGTTTACGTATTTACAGCTTTAGCAGCTTTTGGGGTTCTTACAGCTATTAGTGTGGGCGGTTATGAAGTTCAGACATTGAGAGATCTTAAAGGTTTTAACACTAAGAACTCATGGCTATCATTTATTTTACTTATAGTTTTATTCTCAATGGCAGGTATTCCTCCGTTTGGTGGATTTATCGCTAAGTTATTTGTTGTAATGGGCCTAATAAATGATGGTAACTATGTCTTAGCATGTTTTGTGTTAATGATGGCTGTAATCGCGTCATTCTACTATGTGCGAGTAATTAAGACTATGTACTTTGATGATCCAGAAAATGATCATAAGGTTAAGGCGCCATTATCTACACTTGTTGCTTTAAGTGTAAATGGTTTAGTATTATTGTTCTTAGGTATTATGCCAATGCTTCTTTTAGGTGTTCTTACACAAGTAACAAACGTTATATAAAATCTAATCTTTATTGCCTATTTATTCTGTAACTTTTATACTTCTAATTAGAAATAATTAAAACTTTACTATTATGAAAGAAATTTTAGGTCCAATAAATGATGTTATAAAAAATTCTAAAGAGAGTATTGTAAACAAAAGTTTAAAGAGACTGGATGTTGTTAGCAGAGAGGAGTTTGAGACTCAAAAGAAAATACTACTTAAAACTAGACAAAAACTTGAGCAAATAGAAGCGAAGTTAGACAAGCTTCTTAATGAGAAAGGATAAAATGTCGTTAGCGATATTAAAAAGTAGAGCTCAACTTGGTATCGAGGCACCTTCAGTATCTATAGAAGTGCACTTATCTAATGGTTTACCTGGACTTTCAATTGTTGGTTTGCCTGAGGCAGCTGTTAAAGAAAGTAAGGATCGTGTTCGTAGTGCAATAATAAATTCAGGTTTTAACTTCCCAAATAAAAGAATAACTATAAATCTAGCCCCAGCAGACTTGCCTAAAAGTAGTGGACGGTTTGACTTACCAATTGCTTTAGGAATACTATATGCTTCTGGGCAAATTAACCCATCTAAAAATATCGATGAATATGAGTTTGCCGGAGAGTTATCTCTAAGTGGCGAGCTAAGAAAAATATCTAGTGCTATTTCAATGGCAATAAAGTGTGTGCATGCTGATAAGAAGCTAATTATTCCAACTCAAAATGAGAAAGAAATAGCTCTTGTTGAGGGGGTGCAAGCTTACGCGTTGTCTGATTTAAAAGAAACTGTCGATTTTTTGGTTGGAGACGTTGATAAGCAGGAGATTAAGTTTGCAACAGATATTGATTTTGAAGGTTTGTATCAAGATTTAGAGGATGTTAAGGGCCAATATCAAGCTAAGCGAGCTCTTGAGATAGCTGCAGCAGGTGGACATAATATTCTCTTGGTAGGTCCTCCAGGTACTGGTAAGACAATGTTGGCAAGTAGATTAAATTCTATTTTGCCACCACTAGATAAAAAAGAAGCTTTATCATCTGCTATGATTGCTTCAATTAAAGGTGAATCGGGTATAGCAGAAAGCTTTTATAAAAGACCGTTTAGGCATCCACATCATACTTCTTCGGGTGTATCATTAGTCGGTGGTGGAAGTAATCCAATGCCTGGTGAAATTTCTTTGGCACATAATGGTGTTTTGTTTTTAGATGAATTGCCAGAATTTGATCGTAAAGTTTTAGAGGTTTTACGTGAGCCTTTAGAAACTGGTACTGTAAATATCTCTCGAGCAAGATGTCAGGTTGAGTATCCTGCTAATTTTCAGCTAATAGCAGCGATGAATCCATGCCCTTGCGGCTATCTAGGATCACAATTCAAAGAATGTACAGACTCTATACAAGCAATTCGTCGTTATCAGAGTAAGCTTTCAGGACCTCTTTTAGATAGGATAGATTTGCATGTTGAAGTTTTAGAGCTTTCGAAGGATGATCTAACAAATCAAGACTTACGTGGTGAAAAGAGCTATGATGTAAGACAAAGAGTTGATAAGGCTCGACAGATACAAATCACAAGGCAAGGTAAGATCAATGCTATGTTAAGTAGTAAAGAATTAGACCAAGTTTGTCGTTTAAGTGATGAAAATAAAGGAATGCTATCACAAGCAATAGAAAAAATTGGATTATCAGCTAGAGGGTATTATAAGATATTAAAAGTAGCTAGAACTATAGCTGATATTAATGGTAGTAAAGATGTTGATAAGGTTGCCATACAAGAAGCAATAAGTTATAGGAAAATGGATAAGTTTATTAAATAACTTTAATTATAAGGTAATTAAAGTATTCTAAAGCAAAATCACCCTATGTTTAGGCTGTTTTATTTTCTATAATAATCATCAGAAATATAATTAAGCGTTAGTTAGAGTCTTTGAGACTAAAGAGGTATTGTTTTATGAGAAAACTTTTTTTGGATGCATTTAATCAAGAGAAATTAGAGAAGCCTCCAGTATGGATTATGCGCCAGGCAGGAAGATATTTGCCTGAGTATAGGGCTGTTAGGTCAAAATTTGAGAATTTTATGGATATGTGTCGTAATGCAGATGCTTGCTGCGAGGTAGCTTTGCATCCGTTAGATCGTTATGATCTTGATGCTGCGATTGTTTTTTCAGATATTCTGACAATTCCTGAAGCTATGGGCATGGATCTTAAATTTATTAAAGGTGTTGGACCAGTATTTTCAGATCCTATAGCATCAGAGAAAGATTTGGATAAGTTAAGATCTGTAGCAGATAGTGTTGGAGATTTAGAATATGTTTATAATGCTGTTAAAACTACGAAATCAGCAATAAATGTACCATTGATAGGTTTTACAGGTAGTCCATGGACATTAGCTGCGTATATGATTGAAGGTTCTGGGTCAAAGCAGTTTAATAAATTGCGAAAAATGATGTATTCGAATCCTCGATTAATGCATGCTTTATTGCAGAAGTTAGCAGATATAACAGTTATATACCTACTTGAGCAAGTTAAATCAGGTGCTAACTCTTTAATGATATTTGATACATGGGGGGGAATCTTACCTCTAGAGCAGTATAAAGAGTTTTCTCTAAAGTATATGGAGTATATTGCTAGTAATGTTAAGAAGAAAGTTAATGTCCCAGTAGTATTTTTCACCAAAGGAGGAGCTAATTTCTTCGATGAGTTAAAGGATAAGTCTTGTGACGGTGTTGGAGTTGATTGGAGTGTTACTATAAAACAAGCTCGTCATAGGGTAGGTGTTGGAAAAGTCCTTCAAGGAAATTTTGATCCAGCATTTTTATATGGTACAGCTGATAGTATTAGAGAGACTGTTAAAAAACATATGGAGTTTATTCAGTCAGATAAATTAAATAACTATATTGTAAATCTAGGTCACGGTATTTATCCTGATATAAATCCAGATAATGTCAAAGTAATGATAGACGCTATTAGAGAATTTAGTATTTAGAAAGCTTTTAATTATAATAAGATTAGTCAAAAGGCTTGACATGGCGAAAAACGATGTTATTATATACGGTTATAGACGCGGGGTGGAGCAGCTTGGTAGCTCGTCGGGCTCATAACCCGAAGGTCGTTGGTTCAAATCCAGCCCCCGCTACCAATCAGGAATTCTTTTACAAAGGCCCTCAAAGGGCCTTTTTGCTATCTGGAGATATGCAAAATCTAAGGGGTAAAAATGTTACTAGATGATTTATATGATATAGTAGAACCCATCACAGCTGACTTAGGCTATATTTTATGGGGAATCGAAGTTGTAGGAAGTGGTAAAGTTACTATTCGTATCTTTATTGATCATGAAAATGGTGTTTCAGTTGATGATTGCCAAACTGTTAGTAGAGAAGTCAGTGCAATATTTGATGTTGAAGATCCAGTATCTGGAGAATATGTTCTAGAAGTGTCTTCGCCAGGAATGAACCGCCAAATCTTTAATATAACTCAAGCACAAGCATTAGTAGGCTTCAATGTAAAAGCTGTTACTTTAGCGCCTGTTGAATCTCAGACAAAATTTAAAGGTTTGCTAAAACAAGTTGATGGAAATAATGTTATTCTAGAGTTAGAGAATAATAAAGTGGTGAGCTTTGATTTTGATGAGCTTAAAAAGCTAAGAGTATCACCAGATTTTAGTTAGATAGAAGGAATTAGATATGAGCAAAGAATTATTGTTAGTATTAGAAACTGTAGCTAATGAAAAAGATATTTCAAAAGATCTTTTATTTGAAGCTATGGAAGAGGCTTTAGCTATTGTAACTAAAAAAGAGCTTGATGAGCAAATGAATATCGAAGTTACTATCGATAGAGTAACAGGTGAGTTTACAGCTGATAGAGTTTGGCATATCGTTTCTGAAAATGAAGACTTAATAGATTATTCAAAAGAGCTATATGAAGATGTGGCTCAAGAAAAAGGCTATAACGTTAAAGCTGGTGATGTAATTCGTGAGCCTGTAGAGGTCGATGGATATGGTCGCATAGCTGCAACTATGGCTAAACAAATCTTGATGAAGAAGATCAAAAATTTCGAGAAAGAAAAGACTGCAAAGATCTACCAAGAGAAAATCGGTGATATTGTCTATGGTGAAGTTAAAAGAGCAACTTATGAAATATTAGTTATTGATCTAGGTAATAATGCTGAAGGTATCTTACCAAAGAAAGACCTTATTGCTAGAGAAAGATTTCGTGTAGGTGATAAAATTAGAGCGTGTGTAGAAACTGTTGAGCAAGATGAGTCTGGTAAGCCAAGTACAGTAATGCTAAGCAGAGCTAGTGACACAATGCTTAAAGCTTTATTTAAACTAGAAGTTCCAGAAGTTGAAGAGGAACTTATAAATGTAGTAAATGTTGTTCGTGAACCAGGATTTAGATCTAAAGTAACAGTTAAAAGTAATGACCAAAGAATTGATCCTTGTGGAGCATGTGTAGGTGTTAGAGGTTCAAGAATTCATTCAATAATGAGTGAGTTAAATGGTGAAAAAGTTGATGTTATTCTTTGGGATGAAGATTCAGTGCAGTATGCTATTAATTCTTTATCTCCAGTGGATTCTGAAGATATATTAGAAGTAAATGTTGATGAAGAATCAAACACAATGGATATCGTTGTTAAGCAAGAAAGCTTATCTAAAGCTATTGGTAAAAATGGTGTTAATGTTAGACTAGCTAGTGCACTTATTGGATGGAGAATAAATGTTCTATCTGATACTGAGCAAGAAGAAAAACAAATGTCTATCGTTGAGAAATTCGTTGAAGTTCTAGATATAGACCATGATTTTGCTTTAGTTCTAATAGAAGAAGGTATTGAAACATTAGAAGATCTAGCATATCTAGATAAAGAAGAGCTTTTAGAGATTGAAGGTTTTGATGAAGAAGTTGTTGATGAGCTTCAAGAGAGAGCAAAAGCGGCTGTCTTATCAAAAGCTTTAGGTGATAAGGAGCCTGCTGAAGATTTATTAAATATGCAGGGGATGAGTCAGGATTTAGCAAACCAGTTGGCTCAGAATAATATAGTTACTATGGAAGATTTAGCAGAATTGTCAGTGGATGAGCTGCTTGATATCGTGACTATGGATGAAGAACAAGCAACAGATTTAATTATGCAGGCAAGAGCTCCTTGGTTTGAATAGGAAAGTACGCGTATAATATAGAGTACAAGGGAGAGGGAAATGGCAGATATTACAGTTGGGCAATTAGCACAACAAACTAACAAAGATGTAGATACACTACTTAAGCAACTTGAGTCTTTTGGTATATCTAAGTCTAATGAGAAAGACACACTTACATCTGATGAGATGAAAACACTTTTAGCAAAGATCAACAGTGCAAAAAGCTCATCAGCTAGGAAAAAAGTAACTACTATGAAGCTAGATGGCAAGCATAAAATAAATGTTTCTGTTAAGCGTAAAAGACGTGTTGCTAAAAAAACAGAAGATGTTGCACCTAGTGTTTCAGAAATCAAACCTCAAGTAGAAGAGCAACCTGCTAAAGAAGTTCAGCCTGTAGTGACTGATGTTAAAAAAGAAGAAGTTTCAGCAGAATTACTTGAGAAGACTACTGAGAAAAAAGCAGAGGCGGTAGTTGCACAAGAGCCTAAAAAGGCAACTGTAAAAAGTAGTGGCTTCAAGATAACATCTATGCCAGAAATAGTTCCAGAGGTAAGTGATCAAGATGATGATTCCTCTAAGACAGATGCTACTAGTAAACAATCAAAGAAAAAACCTGCCAAAAAAGCTTTTACTGACTCAAGTACTAGTAATACTAAATACAAAAGAGAAGAAGAAGAGAAGAAGTCTAAAGCTAAGAAAGCTGGTGGTAAAGGATTTAAAAAAGCTAATCCTAGACAGTTATCTCAGCTTACAGGTGATTTAGATTCATTTGATGAGTTTGGTTCTAGAAAAGGTAAAGTAAAGCATTCAAAAGTTAAAAGACAAGAGTTTACTAAGCCAGTTGAAAATACAGTAAAAACTGTAGAGATATATGAGGGTATTACAGTTAGTGACCTAGCTCAAAAAATGGCTGTTAAAGGTGCTGAGGTTGTTAAGATATTATTTAATATGGGTGTGATGGCAACTATTAACCAATCACTAGACCAAGATACAGCAATTCTAATAGTTGAAGAAATGGGGCATAAGTATACTTTACATAATGAGAATGCTCTAGAAGAAGCTGTTACAACAGTTGATAGAAGTGGTTATAAGCAAATATCAAGAGCACCTGTAGTTACAATTATGGGTCACGTTGACCATGGTAAAACATCTTTACTAGATTATATCCGTAATGCTAGAGTTGTTGATGGTGAAGCTGGTGGAATTACTCAGCATATTGGTGCATATTCTGTTAAGACTAAGAAAGGTGCTTTGACATTCTTAGATACACCAGGACATGAAGCATTTACATCTATGCGTGCTAGAGGGGCTAAGAGTACAGATATCGTAATTTTAGTAGTAGCTGCAGATGATGGTGTGATGCCACAAACTGAAGAGGCTATTCAGCATGCAAAAGCTGCTGGAGTGCCAATTGTTGTGGCTGTAAATAAAATTGATAAGCCTGAAGCAGATCCAGATAAAGTAATTGGAGAACTAGCGCAAAGAGATGTTATCCCAGAGTCTTGGGGTGGTGATGTGATGTTTGCTAATGTTTCTGCAAAAACAGGTGAAGGTGTGCCTGAGCTATTAGATGCTGTATTGTTACAGTCTGAAGTTCTTGAGTTAGAAGCTTTTGCTGATGGTAATGCTGAAGGTGTTGTAGTTGAGTCGCGTTTAGAAAAAGGACGTGGTCCTGTTGCAACTGCACTTGTTCAAAATGGTGAACTTAAGCAAGGCGATATAATCCTTTGTGGTAAAGAGTATGGCCGTGTAAGAGCAATGTATAATGATCTTGGTGTTCAGATTAAAGTGGCTGGACCTTCTACTCCAGTTGAGATACTTGGATTATCAGGTGTTCCAGCTGCTGGTGATGAGATGATCGTTGTAGAAAACGACAAAAAAGCAAAAGAAGTTGCAACACAAAGAGCTCAAAAGCAAAAAGAAGCTAAAATTGCTCAAGAGCAAGCTCTTAAATTATCTAATATGTTCAATAATATGGGCAAAGAAGGTGAGCAACAAATTCTTAAAATCATTCTTAAAGGTGATGTTCAAGGTTCTGTAGAAGCTATTAGAGAGTCTCTAAACAAACTTTCAACAGAGGAAGTTAAGGTTGATATTATCGCTAGTGGTATCGGTGCGATTACATCATCAGATGTTACTTTAGCTGTTGCATCAACAGCTGTTATCGTTGGTTTTAACGTTCGTGCTGATGGTGCGGCTAAGAAACTAGCTGAAAGTGATGGTGTTGAGCTTCGTTACTATAATATTATCTATGATTTAATAGATGATGTTAAAAAAGCGATGACAGGTCTATTATCTCCAGAGATGAAAGAGCAGATTATTGGTATTGCTGAGGTTAGAGAAGTTTATAGATCATCTAAGTTTGGCTCAATTGCTGGTTGTATGGTAGTTGAGGGAACTGTTAAGAGAACTAACCCAATACGTGTACTAAGAGATAACGTTGTTATTTACGAGGGAAGCCTTGAGTCACTGAAAAGATTCAAAGATGATGCTGCAGAAGTCAAAAAAGGTATGGAATGTGGTATCGGTGTGAAAAACTATAATGATGTTCGCGCAGGTGACCAAATAGAAGTATTTGAGGTTATCGAGGTAGCTAAGGAGTTATAGTATTATGGCTGCAGAAGGTAGAGTGCAAAGAGTAGCGAGTGAATTACAGAAAGTAATATCTTTATTGCTACGCACTAAAATAAAGGACCCTAAGCTCGCTACGGCAACTATTACGGAGGTGGATCTTTCTAGAGATTTATCTTATGCAAAAGTTTACTATACATGCATTGTAGCAGAGGATGGGGCATATATTGCAAAGGCTTTTGAGAAATCAAAAGGTTTCTTCAGATCATCAATTGCAAAATCATTAAACTTAAGAATAGTACCAAATCTTAAATTTATCTATGATAAGTCATTAGATTACGGTATGGAAATGGAAGATAAAATACAAAAAGCTTTAGACGCAGATTCTAAAATAATCAAGCAAGATGATAAATCTCTTGAGGATAATTATAAGGATAGCAATAAAGAAGATAAAGCTGAAAAATTGAGGTAGATTTTCTATGAGCAAGATTACTGCCATTAGAGGGTTTAATGATATATTGCCCGAACAAAGCCATAAATGGCAATTTCTAGAGTCCAAAATAAAATCCATTCTTAATCGTTATAACTATGATGAAGTTAGATTGCCAATCTTAGAAAAGAGTGAGCTATTTCATAGAAGTGTTGGCGAGACATCTGATATTGTTTCAAAAGAAACTTATGATTTTAGTGATAGAAATGGTGATAGCTTAACATTACGACCAGAAGGAACAGCTGGTTGTGTGAGAATGGTTATAGAAAATAGCCTAGCTAATAGAGGACAAACTCAGAAGTTATGGTATTGCGGACCAATGTTTCGCTATGAGCGGCCACAAAAAGGGCGTTATCGTCAGTTTTACCAGCTTGGTGTAGAGGCTTATGGATTTGATTCTATTGCTGTTGATTTAGAAATTCTATCTGTAGCATGGAGCTTATTTAAAGAGTTAGGAATTTCAGAGCATGTTACATTAGAGCTAAATAGTTTAGGTTCAAGTGTTAATAGACAAGACTATGTTAAAGCATTGTTAGAATATTTAGAACCTTATCACAGTGAGCTAGATGAAGACTCTATTAAGAGATTAGATAAAAATCCTTTAAGAATACTAGATTCGAAAATAGTAAAAACACAAGAAATTCTTGAAAATGCGCCAAAGCTGATAGATTTTATTGACGACGAATTTAAACAGAGATTACAACAAACTTGTGAATATCTTGATGCTATAGGTGTAAAGTATATTGTTAATAATAATCTGGTAAGAGGCTTAGATTATTATAGTGGTTTAGTTTTTGAATGGACAACTGATAAGCTTGGTACTCAAAGTGCAATTTGTGCTGGTGGTAGATATGATAGTTTGATGGAGAATCTTGGTGGGCAAAAAACAGGATCTATAGGCTTTGGTATCGGTATGGAGCGTTTGCTACTGCTTATGGAAGATCTTGGTAAACTGTCTAACAAAAATTCTGATTGTGATGTTTTCTTTGTTTTAGAAAAAGATCAGCTACATAAGGCTTTCACAATAGTTGAGAGTGTTAGGGTGGCACTTCCTGATTTGAGAGTGGATATGGATCTTAAAGCTGGAGGCTTTAAGTCGCAGTTTAAAAAGGCAGATAAGTCAGGGGCAAAGATTGCTGTAATAATCGGTCATGATGAGCTACAGAATAAAGTTGCAAGCATTAAATATCTTCAGCAAGAACGTGCTCAAGAGCAAGTTTCGTTGAGTGAGTTAGCAAACTTTTTAGAAAGATAAAAATATGAAACTACATAATATAAAAGGCTATGCTTGGATTGTTGTAGGTCTAAGCTCGTTCTTATTAATCGACAAATATATAATGAACGTTTCTCCTAGCCTTATTGCTAATGATCTGATGAGTAGCTTTTCTATAAACGCTACTGAGATGAGTGCAATGGTTTCACTATTTTTATGGTCAGTGGTTTTTTGTCAGTTTTTTGTTGCGGGGCCAGTTGTTGATAGACTAGGTTTTAGGAAAGTTAGCTTTTTTTCTTTGATTTTATCTGCCGTTGGTCTTTTACTGTTTGTTTTGTCAGCCGATCTACATAGTTTTGCTTTAGGATGTGTTTCAAGACTAATGATAGGGATTGGAGCATCTTTTGCAACTGTAGGTTATATAAAAGCAGCTGCAGTATGGTTTAGTCCAAGAAAGTTTGCATTTGTATGTAGTTTTCTTATGACAGCTGCAATGACAGGAGCATTGTTAGGGCAGGTGCCTTTAGCGTACTTAATAGAGCTAACTGGATCATGGCATAGGGCGTTAGTAAGCTATGCTTGTTTTAGTGTTATTATGGCACTACTTTATTTGGCATTAGTTAGAGACTATAATCCTCATGCATCACATGTTAATGAGAAAACTGCTGAGTCAGGAACTCTTGCAGGGATAAAAAAGGTTCTTTTAAATAAAAATAACTGGTATCTTACTATATATACAGGTTTGACCTTTACAACGATAGATGTTTTTGGTGGAATTTGGGGGAATAATTATTTTAGAGAGTTGTATGGAATAACCTCAAAAGATGCATCATTTATTGTATCGATGATGTTTTTAGGTCTTGCAATTGGATCTCCAGTTATAGGAAAGCTTTCTGAGAAGTTTGATAATAGAATTGGGATAATGGTGGTGTTTCACATTATTGCAACTATTTCATTAGCAGCAGTTTTACAGTTTAAGCTAACACCAGCTTTCTCTGGAGCTTTGTTATTTACATTTGGTTTTTGTTTAGGTGTTTATATGCTTGCGTTTGCTATAGGAAATAGAATTAACCCTATAGTTGTCGCAGCAACAGTTGCAGCTTTAATTAATACAGGGGAACCTTTGCTTGGAGCATTGTTTGATCCTCTTATTGGGCATATGCTAGATATGACATGGACAGGTCAGTATATAGATGTTCATAATAACATCACTAATGTTGTATCTGATGGTGCACATAGATACTTTGGTATAAAGGCCTACCATAATGCCTTTCTAATATTGGTTTTAAGTATGATTGTGTCATTCTTCTTATTAATTTTGGTTAAAGATAAAGAAGTTAAGTAAAAAATGAACCTTAAAGAAATATATTTTGAAAAAGTAAAAAAGCTTAATCTAAAAGCAGACTCTTTACAAATAGAGGCTGTAGAAAGTTTACAAAAAATCGTTGATCAGCTTCTTTCGAAAAAGGTTTCAAAAGCGAGATTCTTTTCTAAATCTATCTATCCATCTATAAATGGTTTGTACATGTGGGGTGGTGTTGGTAGAGGTAAAACATTTATTATGGATATCTTTTATAATAATTTGCCTATAGATAAGAAAAGACGTCAACACTTTTCACATTTTATGAAAAATATTCATGCACAGTTAAGAAAATATCAAGGTAAGAAGAATCCTATTTCAAGAGTAGCTTATGATATGGCTAAAGAAATGCAAATAATATGCTTTGATGAATTTTTTGTTGAAGATATTGCTGATGCAATGATTCTAGGAAGTGTTTTTACAGAGTTATTTAAGTTAGGGGTGGTTCTTGTTGCAACATCTAATATAGAGCCAGAAAAGCTATATCGTAATGGCTTACAAAGAGAGCTGTTTTTACCTGCAATTGATGTTTTACTCAAGCATGTTGATGTTTTGAATTTAGATTCAGGTATAGATTATCGTTTTCGTTTACCAACGGACTACATGAATTATTTCTATCCATATAACGAGCAAAATAGAAAGAATTTCTTTGATCGTTTTTTTATAAGAAATCATCACTTTGAGAAAGATATTCAAATAGAGATTTTAGGGAGAGAGATTCCAACTATGCTATTAAGTGATAGTGATGTTTGCTTTGATTTTAAGGTGATTTGTGGAAATGGTAGAAGTTCACAAGATTACATAGAGCTTTGTGAGAGATTTGAGCAGGTTTTTATATATAATCTGGTCGGGTTTGATGAGTATAATGAAGATATGGCAAGGCGTTTTATCGCTATTATAGATGAGCTTTATGATCAAAATAAAAAAGTTGTAATTTTAGCTAACTATGATTTTAAAGAAATGTATAAAGGTGAGCGATTAAAGTTTGAGTTCCAAAGAACAATAAGTCGACTTAACGATATGCAAAATCCAAAATTTGGGGCTT
Organism: Francisella sp. LA112445; assembly: GCF_012224145.1. NCBI lineage: Bacteria > Pseudomonadati > Pseudomonadota > Gammaproteobacteria > Thiotrichales > Francisellaceae > Francisella > Francisella sp. LA112445. The sequence goes on along the minus strand of NZ_CP041030.1, from coordinate 1,955,452 downwards.
TAGATGAATAAAGTTCAGTTTCTTGAGGTTTCTGATGATGTTGATAATCAACGTATAGATAACTTTTTAATAGGACAATTCTCAAAGCTGCCTAAGTCTTTGATTTATCGCTGGATTCGCAAAGGTGAATTGAGAGTAAATAAAAAGAGAGTGAAGCAAACTTCGCGAGTTTGTGCGGGTGATATTGTGCGTGTGCCTCCTTTTAGTCTTGAAGATGATCAAAAGCAAATTAAAGTATCTCAATCACACCTTGAGTTTCTTGAGCAAAGAATACTCTATGAAAATGATGACTATATCGTTGTAGATAAACCATCAGGAATGGCGGTGCATGGAGGTTCTGGAGTCAACTCAGGGCTAGTAGAGCGATTAAGGCAATTACGTCCAAAAGCTAGGCGTTTAGATCTAGTGCATAGGTTAGATAAAGAAACTTCAGGTTGTGTTCTTTTAGCTAAAAAACATAGTTCGTTAGTGTATTTTTTTGATCTATTTAAGCAGAGAAATGTTAATAAGATATATTATGCTATAGTACATGGCAAATGGGATAAAAATATTAAAGAAATAGATTTACCCTTAAAAAGAACTGAAACTAAAGATGGTCAAAGACTAGTTAAGGTTGACAAGAAAGAAGGTAAAAGAGCTCTTACTAAGATTATATCTGTCAAACATTTAGGTGATTATAGTTTACTTGAGATTAAACTAGAAACGGGTAGAACTCACCAGATTAGGGTACATACAAAAGCAATGGGTAACCCTATAGTTGCAGATAAGAAGTACGGTTTTGCGGATAAGGATGTTAGATTAAGCGCAAAGGGGGTTGATAAATTACTACTTCATGCGGGTAAGTTAGAGTTCTTTGATGAAAAACAACACCAGAAAATATCAATAACAGCTGAATTAGATGATAGATTTAATAAATTCTTATCAGTTTAATCTTTAGTGTCTTTAATCATAAATAATATTATCAATGATGCAATCATACTAACAACAAGTGTTGTGAAGGCAAAGTGATAAGAGCTTAGATCGAAGTATTTGATATCAGCTGAGCTTGTGTGTTGAGATACTATCTCGCCAGCTTTGTTGATATATTTTCCAGTCCAAGATAAATCTAGAAAATATCCTATCAATGGATCAAAAATAGCTCCTAGAATTGGTTCTCCAGTATTAATAAAAGCAGCAACAGTGGCAGTGATTATAATAGGATTAATGCGATTGCCTATGGCAAATGAAAGCATGTATATCCCTAAGCATAAGCCAAAAATAAATAGTAGAATGGCTGATATTGTGGCACTAGTTTTTGCTAATAAAACAAAGCTAATAGCTACAGTGCCTATTATGTGGAAAATTATCATTACACCTTTTCTACTATTAAGAGCTTCAGATAGTTTACCGATAATTGGAGAGCCTATTGCCATCCCTATAAATATCATTGAGATTATACTAGCTGCTTCTTCTCTAGAAACATGATAAGCCTCACGAAAATAGGCGTTACCCCAAAATCCTGCAAATGCATCTACAGCAGTGAAGCTTAACCCAACATAAAATGTCAAAAGCCAGTTATTTTTATTTTTAACAACCTCTTTTAAGGCATCTATAGTTTTTAACTGATTGCTAGGTGAGCTAGCTTCAGGTTGCTTAGGATTAAAATCGCGGACTACAATATAGTAAACAACACCCATTAATAAGCTAGCTACTGAGAAAAGTAGCATGGCCATTTTCCAGTCACCACATAGGCTAATTAAATATGCTAGTGGTGCTTGAGCACAAAGTGCACCAATCATCGCGGCTGTAGCTAGAAAGCTAGCTGCAAAAGCAAATTTGCGTGGTTCAAACCATACTGAGACAGCTTTTAGATACGAAATTGTTGCAAAAGATACGCCAAGACCGGTAATTATTCTAGCTATATATGCCATGCTAAGGCTACCGAAATTCGCAGCTACAACAAATAGGATAACACCTATGGCAGAGATGGTTATTGAAATAGGGCTAATAAGCCTAAAGCCAAATTTATCAATAATTGGTCCAGCTAAAAAAAGCTGACATATAATTATTGACCAAAAGAAAGCAGATCCTAGAGCTCCAGTTTCTGTGGCGTTTGTGCCAAAGCTTGACATCATGTCATCTGTTATTAGACTAGGAAAAACTTGCATAATATACTTATCAAATAATAAAAAAGAGCTAAGTATTATTATTATCCAAGCATATCCACGGATATTATGTATTTTTTGAGTCATGTGTTATTAGTTATTACAAGCTATAATATGAACCTTAATTTTAAGCATGAAAGAATACTAATTCAAGGTAAAAGCTTTTTCTTTGCTAATATAATATTTTTTGTTATGATAAGGCATATTTTTATTAAGAGAAGTGTGTGGTATGTTAGCAAACATAAGAATTGATGCTAAAAAGTTTGTATTAATACAGGTGATTTTGATCTTAATAGGCTATATTGTAACCTTGTTGTCTTTTAACTATATTTATGCAAATTCATTTCTTATGGGAGCTATAGCAATGTTTATAGCTAATTTTGTGTTTTTTGCAAGACTTTTTATCCATAAACAATTTTCTCCAGGTGTCGAAATTGTCATTTTTTACTTAAGTGAGTTACTCAAACTAGGTATCGTAGCAATCATTACAATAATGTTAGCTATTTATGTAAAACCGAAATTATTTTCTTACATTTCTGGATTAGTTTTGTTACAATTAGTGGTATGTTTTGTGCCTATCTTGTTTAAAAAGACCAGATAGGTTTATTTTTATAGTTTGAAATAAAAATATAATAATTTAAAAGTAATATTAAATTTTAATATTGGTGGAAAGTTTAATGGCAAATACAGAGACAGGCTCTCAAGTAGCTACTGAATATGTACAGCATCACTTGCATCATTGGCAAATAAGCCTAGGCAAAGGTGCTTTTTGGCAGCTTAATGTTGACTCGCTTTTGGTAAGTGGTATTTTAGGGATTGCATTTATTCTTGCGATGTTCTTGGTAGCAAGAAGAGTGCATTCTGGCGTTCCTGGCAAGTTTCAGAATATGATTGAGGCAATATGGGAATGGATGGATGGTCTAGTAGCTGAGAACTACCATCATAAGAGAGATTTTGTGACTCCGCTAGCTCTTACAATTTTTGTATGGGTTGTTTTAATGAATTTAATGGATCTTTTACCTGTAGACCTTTTTGGTTGGATTCTTAGCTTTTTTGCTGGTGGACATGAGCCGTATTTTAGGGTTGTTCCAACTGCAGATCCAAACGTAACTTTTGCTATGTCTATAGCGGTATTTTTCTTAGTTATTTTTTATAACCTTAAAGCAAAAGGTTTTGGTTTGACTAAAGAGATTTTAAGTGCTCCTTTTGGAATTTGGCTATTTCCTTTAAATATATTTTTCAGATTAGTTGATGAGGTTGTTAAGCCAGTCTCTTTGTCGCTACGATTATTTGGTAATATTTTTGCCGGTGAACTTATCTTTATTCTAATAGCGTTGTTACCTTGGTGGTTCCAGTGGGTATTAGGAGGAGTATGGGCTATATTCCATATATTGATAGTTTTAATCCAGGCGTTTGTATTCATGATGTTGACTGTTGTCTATTTGAATATGGCACAGGAAGCTCATTAATTTTTAATTAACTTAAAAGATAAATCTATAAAAACAGGAGAAATAAAAAATGAATATGTCTTTACAAGTATTAGGAAATTTAAATGGTTTAACTGCAATCGCAGTTGCTCTACTAATTTCTTTACCTGCATTAGGAACAGCTATTGGTTTTGGTGTTCTTGGTGGTAAGTATCTTGAAGGTGTAGCTCGTCAACCTGAACTTGGTGGAATGCTACTTGGCCGTATGTTTATTGTTGCTGCTTTCGTAGATGCGTTCGCTGCAATCTCAATAGCTATTGGTTTCTTAGTTCTTTATGCAAACCCTCTAGCTATCCCTGGTTTAGCAGAAGCAGCTCAAAAAGTAGTTGGTGCATAAGTAAATATAAAATCATAAATTTCATTATCTAAAGGATAAGTAGATGGATATTAATATAACCCTAATCGGCCAGATGATAACATTTGCAATCTTTGTTGGTTTTACAATGAAGTTTGTATGGCCCCCACTACGCAAAGCTTTAGACGAGCGTAGAGAGAAAATAGCTGAAGGATTAGCTTCTGCTGATAGGGCATCTAGAGAATTAGAAGTTGCTAAGAGAAAATCAGCTGAAGTTTTACGTGAAGCTAAGGCAAAGGCTACTGAAATAGTTGAAAATGCTTATGTTAGAGCACATAAAGTTGATGAGCAGGCAAAAGAAGAAGCTATTGCAGCAGCTGATAAGATCAAGAGTATGGCGATGGCTGAAATTGAGCAAGAGAAGATAAAGGCTAGAGAAGAGCTTAAGCATGAGATTGTTACTTTAGCTATGGCTGGTGCTAGTAAAATTATATCAGCAAAGGTTGATCAAAAGGCTAGTCATAAGATTTTAGAAGACTTTGTAGAAAAGGTATAATTTTAATAAGGTAGGCACATGGTAAATCTAAGTGTGATCGCGAAGCCATATGCAAAAGCTGCATTTGAGTTTGCAAATGAAAATAATCTACTACAAGAATGGTCTAAGTTACTCAAAATATTTGCTGAGTTAGTTAAGGATAAATCTATCTCAGAGATTATATCCAGTCCTGTTTTTTCGCAAATACAAATAGTAAACGAGTTAAAAGATCAACTAGATGAAGGCTTTTTTAATTTTCTTGTTTTGACTGCAGAGAATAAAAAACTATTAGTTTTGCCGGAAATAGCTGAACAGTATGAAGCTTTCAAGAATGCCCATAACAATACTAAAACAGCAAATGTTACTTTAGCATATGCTGCTGATGAAGACTTGTTGGCTAGTCTGAGAAAGAGTCTTGAAAAGAGATTTGGCTGTTCTATAAATATTGAAGTAGATGTTGATCCTGCGATAGTCGGTGGAGCAATAGTTAAGGTCGGCGATACGGTTATTGATAATTCTGTATCTGGTCGTTTAGAGAATTTAAAAAGTATTTTGTTGTCATAAATTATAGGAAGTGAGCTTATGCAATTAAGTCCATCAGAAATAAGTGGTTTAATAAAACAAAGAATTGAAAAGTTCGATAATGCTATCGAGCTTAAGTCAGAAGGAACAATCGTTAGCGTTGCTGATGGTATTGTTACTATATATGGTTTAAATGATGTAACTGCTGGTGAAATGATTAAATTACCAGGAGACGTATTTGGTCTAGCGCTTAACTTAAACACTGACTCAGTTGGTGCGGTTGTTTTAGGTGAGTATGATCATATTAAAGAAGGTGATAAGGCATTCTGTACAGGTAGAATTTTAGAAGTACCTGTGGGTGAAGCTCTGCTTGGAAGAGTTGTAGATGCTTTAGGTAACCCTATCGATGGTAAAGGCGAAATTGAAACTGATCACTCGTCTCCAATCGAGAAAATTGCTCCAGGAGTTATTTGGAGAAAGTCAGTAGATCAAGCTTTACAAACAGGTGTTAAATCTATCGACTCAATGGTTCCAATTGGACGAGGTCAAAGAGAGCTTATCATCGGTGATAGACAGATCGGTAAAACTGCAATTGCTATTGATACAATTATCAACCAGAAAGGAACTGGTGTTAAGTGTATTTATGTTGCTATTGGTCAAAAAGCATCATCAATCGCTAATATAGTTAGACAACTAGAAGAGCATGGTGCTATGGAGCATACTATTATTGTTGCTGCGACAGCTTCAGATTCTGCTGCATTACAATATATTGCACCATATGCAGGTTGTTCTATGGGTGAGTACTTTAGAGATCGTGGTGAAGATGCTCTTATTGTATATGATGACTTAACTAAGCAAGCATGGGCTTATAGACAGATTTCATTACTGTTAAGAAGACCGCCAGGACGTGAAGCGTATCCAGGTGATGTTTTCTATCTTCATTCAAGACTTTTAGAAAGAGCTGCTAGAGTAAATGAAGAGTATGTTGAGAAGTTTACAGAAGGCAAAGTTAAAGGAAAAACTGGTTCTTTAACTGCGTTACCAATTATTGAGACTCAAGCTGGTGATATATCAGCATTTGTACCTACAAACGTAATCTCTATTACTGACGGACAGATATTCTTAGAGACAGACCTGTTTAACTCTGGTTTAAGACCGGCGATAAACCCTGGTAACTCGGTATCTCGTGTAGGTGGTGCAGCACAGACTAAGATCATCAAAAAGTTAGGTGGTGGTATACGTTTAGCTCTAGCTCAGTTTAGAGAATTAGAAGCGTTTTCACAGTTTGCTTCTGATTTAGATGAAGCAACAAGAGCTCAGTTAAGCAGAGGTCAAAGAGTAACTGAACTTCTAAAACAGAAGCAGTTCTCAACGCTATCTATCGCTTTAATGGCATTATCATTATACGCAGTTGATAATGGTTATTTAGATAGTTTAGAAGTTTCAGAAGTTATACCTTTTGAAGCAGCTTTACATGCTTTAGCTGAAGATAAATATGCAGATATAATAGCAGATATTAACCAAACTGGTAAATATGATGCAGAAACTGCAGATAAATTAAAAACTATTGTAGAAGATTGCAAAGCAAATCAAGCTTGGTAGGGGTATAGACTATGTCTAATGCTAGAGAAATAAAATCCAAAGTAGCCAGTGTTAAAAATACTCAAAAAATCACAGGTGCTATGGAGCTAGTAGCTGCAAGTAAGATGAGAGGCGCTATAGTTAAAATGAATAACGTACGTCCTTATGTTGAAAGTGCAAATACTATTATAAAAAATGTCACTGCTGCTAGTATTGATTATCCTAATCCTTATCTATTTGATAGAGAAGCAAAAAGAGTAGGTTATATCATTGCATCAACAGATAGAGGGCTATGTGGTGGCTTGAACATTAATCTTTTTAAACATGTTTTAAAAGATATTAAAAAACATCTTGATAATAGAGTTGAGGTTGATGTTTGCGTTGTTGGTTCAAAAGCAGAGACTTTTTTTGCAAAATTAAAAGATGTAAATGTTGTAGCAACAGCTCACTATAATGATAAAGATCTTGATGGTAGTGTAAGAGCTATAGGCGGTGCTGTTAAGGTAATGCTAGATAAGTTTACAAATGGTGAGATTGATAGGCTATACATGAGTAGCAATGAGTTTGTAAGCACTATTAAGCAGAAGCCAAGATTACAGACATTGCTACCAATTCAAGATATCTTCTCTGAAGAAGAGATAAAAGCAAACAAAGAGCAAGCATCTAAAGGCCACTGGGATTATATCTACGAAAGAGATATAGAAGAGGTTTTAAATGCTCTTTGTATTAGATATATCGAGGCTCAGGTTAGAGGAGCTATATTAGAGAATGCGGCATGTGAGCAAGCTGCTCGTATGATGGCGATGAAAAATGCAACTGACAATGCTAGTGATATTATTGATCAGTTGAAACTAGATTATAATAAAGTAAGACAAGCTATGATTACACAAGAGCTTGCAGAAATTTGTTCAGGTGCGGCAGCAGTTTAGGAGAGGTAAATGAGTACAGGTAAAATTATTCAGGTAATTGGTGCTGTTATCGATGTGGAATTTTCTCGAGATAACACTCCAAAAGTATATGATGCTTTAAATGTAGAAGAGACTGGTCTAGTACTAGAAGTACAACAACAGATTGGTGATGGTGTAGTTCGTACTATTGCTATGGGATCAAGTGATGGTCTTAGACGTGGCATGGAAGTTAAAAATACTAATGCTCCTATTTCTGTTCCAGTTGGACAAGGTACTTTAGGACGTATTATGAATGTTTTAGGTGAGCCAATAGATGAGGCTGGGCCGATCGAATACACTGAAACAAGATCTATACATCAAGCCCCTCCAGCGTATGATGAGCTCGCACTGAGCACAGAAATCTTAGAAACAGGTATCAAGGTAGTTGACCTTATTTGTCCATTCGCTAAGGGTGGTAAAGTAGGTCTATTTGGTGGTGCTGGTGTTGGTAAGACTGTAACAATGATGGAGCTTATTAACAACATTGCTAAAGAACATAGTGGTTATTCAGTATTTGCAGGTGTGGGTGAAAGAACACGTGAAGGTAACGACTTTTACTATGAGATGAAAGATTCTAATGTATTAGATAAAGTATCTCTAGTATATGGTCAGATGAATGAGCCACCAGGAAATAGATTAAGAGTAGCTCTTAGTGGCCTGACAATCGCGGAAGGTTTCCGTGATGAGAAACGTGATGTATTGATGTTCATTGATAACATCTATCGTTATACTTTAGCAGGTACAGAAGTTTCTGCTTTATTAGGTCGTATGCCTTCTGCGGTAGGTTATCAGCCAACTCTAGCTGCTGAAATGGGTGCATTACAGGAGAGAATCACATCTACTAAGACTGGTTCAATTACTTCAGTTCAGGCTGTATATGTACCAGCAGATGACTTGACAGATCCATCTCCAGCGACTACTTTCTCTCACTTAGATGCGACGATTGTATTGTCACGCCAAATCGCTGAGTTGGGTATTTATCCTGCGGTTGACCCTCTAGATTCTACATCTAGACAGCTAGATCCTTTAGTTGTTGGTCAAGAGCATTATGAAACAGCTCGTGCAGTACAAAAAGTACTACAAAGATATAAAGAGCTAAAAGATATTATTGCAATTCTAGGTATGGATGAATTATCTGATGAAGATAAGAAAACTGTAGATAGAGCGCGTAAGATCCAAAGATTCTTATCGCAGCCGTTCCATGTTGCTGAAGTATTTACTGGAAATCCTGGTAAGTTTGTATCATTGAAAGATACTGTTGCTAGCTTTAAGGCTATCGTTAATGGTGAATATGATCATTTACCAGAGCAAGCTTTCTATATGGTTGGTTCTATTCAAGAAGCGATTGAGAAAGCAAAAACTCTATAAGTAGGGTAAAAATATGACAAAAAATTATCTAAAAGTTGATGTTGTAAGTCCTTTAGGCTCAGTATTTAAAGGTGAGGCTGATATTGTAAGCTTGCGTGGTAGTGCTGGTGAAATGGGTATTGCTTATGGACATACTGAGTTACTATCAACTATGCCTGCTGGTGTTGTTAATATCAGAAAAGATGAGCATACAGATGTGTTATATGTGTCTGGTGGAATTCTAGAAGTGACTCCAACACGTGTAACTATTATGGTTGATGATATGGAAAGAGCAGAAAATCTTAACCAAGCAGAAGCAGAAAAAGCTAAATCTAGGGCAGAAAAAGCACTTAAAAATCCAGATGCATCTAAACTAGATATAGAAGATGCAAATAAAAGACTAAAAGAGGCTGATGCTCGTCTAAAAGCTCTTAACTCTTCTAAAGGTCTATATTATTCTAAAGATAATTAATAATTCATTTTTCTATATTTCTCTTATTTAATGGTAAAGTTGTATAAAACTGCTTATAAAGTTATAATGAACTTTTAGGTTTTACAGTTTTTAGTATGCTGCAGTTTAGTATAAAAACCTCTCTAATAACCATATTATTACTGATTTTTTTAAATACTCTTTTTGCTGAAGTAGTCACTAAACCTGTAGTGGCTCAGCAAGCTACTAATAATCAGCAAAGTGATAAATTCTTAAGCTTATCTTTAGTAAAAAATAAAGAATCAGATATGCAGCATGCAACAGATTCACCTTTGACAGATCAAGCCATCAAACTGATATTTCCACAATTAAATAAGTTGATATCTGAGTCAAAATTTGTTGGAGTGTCAGGAGTTTTTGCTGAGAAATTGAATGTTTGTGTTTATAAGAATAAATGTTCTTTAACTCAAAGTGAAATAGAAGGACTTGTAGTTGCAGGGTTTTTACCAATATGGGGTAAGAGTAGTTCTTATAATATTTTCGGTCATCAAGTAACAACAGAGCCGATAGATATATCAATACCAAATACTCAAGATTACTGTGATAAACATCCTGATGTTTGTAAATATAATGTAATAATTGCTGCGTATTTGACTTACAGTAATAGTGGTGGTTTTAAGCTAGCCTTTAGCCAAGGAGATAGAGCATCGGAGAAAGTTTATACTCCAGGGCAGTTAAAAGCTTTTATTGCTTATATGAAATCAAAAAATAAACGTGTATTAGTTTCTTATGGAGGGCTTAGTTCTCATATTGACTGGAATTCTATAAACTTTGATGGGCTCAAATCTTTGATACAGAGTTATGGTTTTGATGGTGTGAACTTTGATTTGATTGGTACAGAGATCCCTAATAGCAATAAGTCAGCAAAGATAGCCGCAAGTAAGATAATAGACTTTGTTATTTCTATGAAACAGCTAAATCCAGACTTTTGGTTAACATTTTCACCACAGTGGGATTATATACTTGCACCAGTAGCAAAAAATGGTAAAGACAATATTTATACCAATGATAATTATATTAACTTATTAAGATATGTAGGGATTGAAAATATAAATTATATCTTATTGAATACCTACTCTGATAAGGCTTCCGATCAGATATTTAGCTTCTACAAGGGTGCTGATGGTAGATACTTAAAAATTATGCCATTAGATGGTTATGATGAGTTTCTAGCTTCGCTTGCATGGGCATTAACTACTCAAGAAGGTAGAGATGCTAATTTAGCAAAATATAGTGAAGATAGTTTAATTAGAATACCAGCTGATAAACTAGTATTTATTATTCCTGCAATGAAAGGAGCTGTCCACAGTGGTATGGTTTATGTACTAAATAAGCAAAATATTGATACAGCTATTTCACTAATGAAGGAGTATCAGGCTTCATTTGCTGGATTTGCACTTTGGAGTATTGATTTTGATTCTATGTCAATTAAAAAAGGAATTCTTGGTAAGAATTATACCCACAAAGCTTGGAGTATGACAAATTCGATATCAAAGATAAAACTTCCAAAGGTTTATAAGGATAAAGCTAAAAGTAAGAAGCTTAGTAATATCGACAAAAATGATAATCCTAAAAATAAACCAAAAATAACTAGTAAGCTTGCTATTAATTATCCTAGTCAAGTAGGCTTTTATACAGCAGATACAATTGTTAGTTATCATAATAAAAAATATAAATGTGCTTCTAGCTTAGACTTGAAATTATGCAATGATAAGAGATATATTCCCGATAGTGCTATGGGTCAATTAGTCTGGCACAAATTAGATACTTTTAGAAATAAGCAAATAGCAAAAAAAGAGCCTAAAGTAGCTATTAAGGAAGATGCTATAGTTTATCCAGCTAAAATTGGCAGTTATAAATCAGGACAAATTGTTTTAGCCGCAGGAAGAAAGTTTAAATGTTTAACTCAGAAAGAGAAGCAATGTAATGATGCTTCATACTCTCCATTTGACAAGAAGGGATATGTGGCTTGGGCTAGTATCCCTGAAAATAGTGCTCTTCCAGAAAGTGATAAACATGAGCACGTATATCCTGAAGGCATTAAGAATTATAAGGGTGGTGAAGTTATAATCGCTGGGGGAGAGTATTACCGATGCAGGATTGGTCCTGAGTCGAGCTTGTGCCAAGAGACTGCATATAGTCCTTTAGGCAAGTATGGTGATGATGCTTGGGTAAGAGTTACAGATGATTAATTATGAATATTTGCAAATTAAAATTATTTGAATGAATCATGAGTAGTAGCTAGAAAATAGCTAAAAGTGTATTGTGAAGATTGTTAAATTGAATCTATTAGCTCTTGAAGTTCACCAGAATCTTTCATTTCCATAATTATATCGCAACCACCAACTAGCTCACCTTTAACCCAAAGTTGAGGAAATGTTGGCCAATCAGCATACTTTGGTAAGATAGCTCTTATATCTGGGTTCTCTAAAATGTTTACAAAAGCAAATGGCTTACCACATGATCTTACAGCTGTTGCTGCGTGAGCTGAGAAGCCACATTGAGGTAAATTAGGAGAGCCTTTCATATATAAAATAATATCATTTTCTTTTATTTGCTTTTCGATTCGATCTACAACTTTTTGCTCTTCTGGTGTATACATTGCAAAGTTTCCTTTTGTTTATTAGCTAAGTAAGTTTAGAAATTTAGTTTAAAAGATGATAGCATATTATATTAAATTGGTATAGTATGAAAACGTTACAAATATTTTAAAAATAAGTAAAAGGAGTATGCAAATGAAATTTGAATTACCAAAATTACCTTATGCTAATAATGCGCTAGAGCCTGTAATTTCACAAGAAACTATAGAGTATCATTATGGTAAGCATCATCAGACATATGTTACTAACTTGAATAACTTGGTAGAAGGTACTGAGCATGCAGGTAAAACTCTAGAAGAGATCATTAAAACATCTTCTGGTGGTTTATTTAATAATGCTGCTCAAGTTTATAATCATACTTTCTATTGGAACTGTTTTTCTCCAAACAAAACAGAGCCGTCGAGCCAGTTAAAAGCAGCTATCGTAGAGACTTTTGGTTCTTTTGATAAGTTTAAAGAAGAGTTTTCTAAGACTGCAGTGACTACTTTTGGCTCTGGTTGGGCTTGGTTAGTAAAAAATTCATCAGGTAAGTTAGAGATTCTAAGTACAAGTAATGCTGGTTGTCCTTTAACTGATAATAAGCGTCCATTATTAACTTTTGATGTTTGGGAGCATGCTTATTATATTGACTATCGTAATGCTAGACCTAAGCATATCGAAGCTTTATGGGATATTGTTAACTGGGAATTTGTATCTGAACAGTTTGCAAAATAGTATCTATGTTCAAAGGTAAATTATCTCTAATCTCTTTTATTGCTGGAGTGTTGCTAATATTCTTAGCAATGTTAGTAGTAATATTTTTTCCAAGTCTTAAAATTACTAAAACTACAATGAATATAGTTTTGTTAGTCCTTCTAATTCCTTGGGCTGTTTTTATTGTATCGATATTCTTTGGTAATAAAAAATAAGAATTGATTTATCTAAGATCAGCCATTAGCTTGATTTTCTCTTTAAATAAATAAATAACTATAGAGATTACAATTCCTACGATAAAGCTAAATACAAATAATCCTTCCCAGCGATAAAGACTTTGTATATATCCAGCAAGAGGTCCTACTAGAACTCTTCCTAGCGAATCAATAGAGCTTAAGATAGCAAATTGGGTAGCAGAGAATTTCACATTAACCAGACTCATTATCATAGCAACTAGTATTGCTGTTCCCATTGCACCACAGAAATATTCTACTGCTACTGAAGAAACCATTAGGTAATAGTTCTTACCAACTATTGCTAGTAAAGCATAAGTTAAGTTGGCACATGCCATAATGATACTAAAATATAGGAAGCTCTTATATATGCCTATTTTTTTAGCTATTAAGCCTCCTATAACTAATCCAGCTATAGAAGGAAGTAGGGCAAAGGCTTTGTATGCAACAGCAATTGTAGTTTTATCAAAACCAAGATCAACAAAAAATAGGGAGTTTAATGAGAAGGCTATAGCATCAGCAAGCTTATATGTAATAAGGATTACAAGAATTATAATAGCTGTATAAAAGCCTTGTCTAGTAAAAAACTCAATAAAAGGTAGCGTAAAGGCTTGTTTGAAGTTTTTTGGAGCTTCTTGGTACTGGCTTTCCTTTAATAAAAGGGTGTAAAGTGGACATATAATGAAAAAAGGTATTATCATCAACCATGCTAGGTTCCAGTTGTTATTTAACTTTTCTACTATAATTAAGATGATTGATCCTGTTACAAGCATACCTATACGATATCCCATTACTGCAACAGCATTACCAAGAGCTCTTTCTGATTCTGTTAGAATCTCTGTTTGATATGCGTTTATAGCTATGTCTTGAGTGGCAGATGTAAAGCATATTAGAAAACCAATAAAAGCTATTATAAAAGGAGAGTTTGCAGGAGAAAATCTGCTCATAGCAGCTATTAACAAGATTAGTATTATTTGTGTTAGAAGTATCCAACCTTTTCGACGTCCAAATTTGGGTATTTTTATCCTATCTAAAAAAGGAGCCCATAGATATTTGAATGTATATGGCACGGCAATAAGAGTTAAAAAACCAATATCTTTAGTTTCTATGCCATTATCTTTGTACCAAAGGAAAAGAGATGATGCAGTAAGCATCAAAGGAAATCCTGAAGCATAGCCTAAAATAAGCATACTAAACATTTTAGATTGCTTAAATGGAGCTATTAGCTTTTGTGATAGAGTTGGTTTATTAGTCATTTAGATTCATACGAGTTTATAGGTAAACTAATAAAAGACTAATTTAAATTAAAGAAAAAGTAAATAGATTGATTGATAATAGAAATTATTAGAGGTCTCTACTAGTTTCACCAGTATAAAGTTGTCTAGGACGGCCAATTTTCTGTGCTGGGTCATTAACCATTTCAATCCATTGAGATATCCATCCAGAAGTTCTAGCAAGAGCGAATATCGCTGTGAACATATCTTCAGGGATGCCCATTGCTTTTAAGATAATACCTGAATAGAAATCTACATTAGGGAAAAGTTTTCTTTCAATAAAGAACTCGTCTTGTAATGCGATTTCTTCAAGTCTTTTAGCAATTGTTAAAAGAGGGTTATCACTATTACCAAGCTTAGCTAATATTTCCTCACAGTTCTTCTTCATAGCTGTAGCTCTTGGGTCTGTGTTTTTATATACTCTATGACCAAAGCCCATTAGTCTAAATGGATCATCTTTATCTTTAGCTTTCGCAATATATGTGTCTATATTGTCAATGCTACCTATTCTAGATAGCATTTTAAGAACTGCTTCATTAGCGCCGCCGTGAGCAGGTCCCCATAGGGCTGTTATACCTGCGATAATAGCAGCATATGGAGATGTTCCTGTTGAACCTGATAATCTCACAGTAGAAGTTGAAGCATTTTGCTCATGATCTGCATGAAGCATAAAGATTGTATCCATTGCTTTTACATGTAGTTCATCTGGCTTGTAGTTTTCATCATCAGCAAACATCATGTAGATGAAGTTCTCTGCATATCCGTATTCTGGTTTAGGATCAAGTAGTTTTTTGCCTTGATTATGTCTATAAGCCATAGCTGCGATTGTAGCAATTTTTGCCACAATGTTTTTAGCAACTTCATCTTGAGCCTCTTTTTTGCCATTTTGGATATATTCTGCCGCTAAAACATTAACACCAGCAATTAATCCAGACATTGGGTGAGTGTGTTTTGGTAAAGCAGATATTGCAGCTTTAACATGCTCACATACTGTCATTTTAGAAATAATTTCTTTTCTGAAGCTTTCTCTTTGCTCATCAGATGGTAGTTTGCCATATATTAGAGCGTAGCAAAGAGTTCTGTAGTTAGATTTTTCTGTCCACTCTTCTATAGGATAGCCTCTATGAAGAAGAACACCTTTGCCTCCATCGATATATGTTATCTTTGATTCACAAGCAGCTGTTGACATAAATCCAGGGTCATAAGTGAAAATTCCGTGTTTTACTAGTGATGAAACATCTATACAATCATTCCCCAGACTAGGAGAGTGCACTGGTAATTCTATTTCGATATTTTTTGCTTCATATTTAAGCGTTGCGTATTTGCTCATTAAAATTGGCCTCCACGTAAAAAAGAGTTAATGAAAAAATCATATAAATGTGGTTTTACAATATAGAAATTGCAATAAAAAGACACCAGTTGTTAAAGTGAATAATACTAATTCGGTATCGCCACAGGGGAATAATAAGCTAAAGATTGCCTATTTGCAAATATCTTTTGCAAATAAAAGCTATTGTTAATAAAATTGTACATCTTTGTTAGTAAAATTACATTCTCTGCTATAACTTTGTATTGAATAGTTTTGCTATTTTTGATAGCAACTGAAAATAAGACTAAAACTTTACTTAAAAGTTTGAATTTGATTCTACAAAAATATATTATTAGAATGTTGTATAATCATTAGTTTGAGTCTAGTTTATTTATATATAAAAATTGCTTCGGAGGGACGTCGAGCGTGAAAAAAATTACCAACATTGACTTAATGTCAATAAAATCGTACAAATTCCCTGTTACTGCGATAAGTTCTATCTTACATCGTATATCAGGGGTGATTCTGCTTATTGCTATACCTTTGGTGGTTGTGGGAATGAATTATTCCCTTGCAGGGCCTACTGGTTACGAGAACACTGTAGCTGTATTAACAAAAAGTTGGGTTAGTATATTTTTTTGGTTGTTCTTATCTGCAATAACTTATCATGTATATGCTGGGATCAGACATATGATTATGGATATGGGCTTTGGTGAGAGTATGACTGTTGCTAAAATCACATCTTTAATTGTAATCGTTTTAGGTGTTTTATCAGCTATTCTTTGGGGGTGCTACTTATGGCTGTAATTTCATTGACTTCTTCTGGTATTAAGGACTTTTTTGTCCAACGAGTTACGGCTGTAATTATTGCTGTTTACTTTGCATATCTC
This sequence comes from Francisella sp. LA112445, assembly GCF_012224145.1. Lineage (NCBI taxonomy): Bacteria > Pseudomonadati > Pseudomonadota > Gammaproteobacteria > Thiotrichales > Francisellaceae > Francisella > Francisella sp. LA112445. The sequence continues at coordinate 1,939,105 of NZ_CP041030.1, read as the reverse complement.
TTAATTGAAGCATTATGTTTATCTCATTCTGGTAGCTTAAACTATGATAGTTGGAGAGGCCTTTTTACTGATGGGATATTCTTTAGAATCGCTACACTTATCGCTTACTTAGCAATGTTTTTCCATGCGTGGGTAGGTATATGGATTATTTGTGGTGACTACATTAAGTGTGCATGGGCCTCTGCTCTTGTAATGCTGAGTTTTGTTTTGGTTTATGTATTCTGCTTTTTTTGGTTATTTACAATTTTATTTTTCTATTAAGAGGTTGTTTTTATGAGTATAGCTACACAAGAATTTGATGCTATTGTTATTGGTGCTGGTGGAGCAGGCCTAAGAGCAGCATTTCAGTTATCCCAGTCTGGGTTTAAAACTGCTGTTGTTTCTAAAGTTTTTCCTACAAGATCGCATACTGTTGCAGCTCAAGGTGGTATTGCAGCGGCTTTAGGGAATATTAAATTTGATGATGATCTTCCTTCTGATGATTGGAAGTGGCATATGTATGATACGGTGAAAGGGTCTGACTATATTGGTGACCAAGATGCTATTGAGTATATGTGTGAACATGCACCACAGTCTATTATTGAATTAGAGCATATGGGGATGCCTTTTTCACGTTTAGAAGATGGTAAGATATATCAACGTGCTTTTGGTGGGATGTCAAGAAACTTTGATCCTGCAAATCAAGCGAAAAGAACGTGTGCTGCTTCTGATAGAACAGGACATGCGTTACTACATACACTTTATCAAGGTAACTTAGCACATAAGACTAACTTTTACACTGAGTGGTTTGCTGTTGACTTAGTCAAAGCGGATGATGGTAGTGTATCAGGAGTTATTGCTTTATGTATCGAAACTGGTGAGACAGTGTTCTTAAAGTCAAAACTAACTATATTGGCAACAGGTGGTGCTGGACGTATATATGAGTCTAGTACAAATGCTTATATCAATACTGGTGATGGTATGGGACTGGCTTTAAGAGCTGGTATTCCTCTTCAAGATATGGAGTTTTGGCAGTTCCATCCTACAGGTATTGCTGGTGCTGGTGTTTTAGTTACAGAAGGTTGCCGTGGTGAAGGTGGTATCCTACGTAACAAAGATGGTGAAAGATTTATGGAGCGTTATGCTCCTAATGCAAAAGATCTTGCTTGTCGTGATGTTGTATCAAGAGCTTCGCAACAAGAGATTATGGAAGGTCGTGGTGATACGTTCAGTGGTTCAAACTGTGTGTGGTTAGATTTGACACATCTTGGTGAAGATGTGATTGATGAAAGATTACCTACAGTTAGAGAGCTTGCTAGGACATTTGCAGGTGTTGACCCTGTTGAGAAACCAATCCCTGTTGTGCCAACGTGTCACTATCAAATGGGTGGTATTCCTACTAATAAACATGGTCAAGTTATCACGCAAGAGAATGGTAAAGATAAAATTATTGGTGGATTGTATGCAGTTGGTGAATGTGCTTCTGTATCTGTTCATGGTGCTAATAGATTAGGTAGTAACTCTTTACTTGATTTGGTTGTGTTTGGTAGAGCTGCTGGTATGCATGCTGAGCAAAGCTTAAAAGAAGGTATGGCTATTAAAGAGGCTTCTCAAGAAAATATCGAAAAAGCAACAGCTAGAATTAAGAAGTGGGATTCTTCTGAAGAAAGAGGTTGTAAAGAAAAAATTTCTGAGCTTAGAAAAGAACTTCAGCAAGTAATGCAACAGTACTTCTCAGTATTTAGACAAGAAAGTACAATGAAAGAAGGGTTAGATAAGCTATATGCCCTAAGAGATAGATTAGAAAATGCTGTTTTAGAAGATAATTCTAGAGTATTTAATATGATGAGAATCGAAGCGCTAGAGCTTGATAACTTAATGTTAACAGCAGTAGCTACAGCAAAACTTGCTCTAGAAAGAACAGAGTCAAGAGGTGCGCACTCAAGAGTAGACTACCCTGATAGAGATGATGAGAATTGGATGAAGCATACGCTATACTTCTTAGATGGTGATAAAACATCTTCACGTGGTGTGAATATGTCTCCAACTAAAGTTAAAGCTTTCCAACCAGCAGAACGTAAGTACTAATTACAAGGATTTAATATAATGGACGTAAGATTTAAAATTTATAGATATAATCCAGAAGTTGACAAAAAACCTTATTATGATGAGTATACTGTTTCAGTAGAAAATGAAGGTGTTAAAGTTTTAACAGCTCTTGAGTTAATCAAAGAGCAGGATCCTACTCTAGCAATGAGAAGATCTTGTCGTGAAGGTGTTTGTGGTTCTGATGGTATGAACATCAACGGTAAAAACCGTTTAGCGTGTATTACTTCTATTGGTGAGTTAAGACAGCCTATCAAAGTAAATCCACTACCTGGTCTACCGGTTGTTAGAGACTTAATAGTTGATATGAAGCAGTTCTATAAGAACTATGAAAAAGTTAAGCCTTATCTAATAAACAATGATGAGCCACCTGTTAAGGAAAGATTACAATCTCCTGAAGATAGAGCTAAGCTAGATGGTTTATATGAGTGTATTTTATGTGCTTGTTGTACTACATCTTGTCCATCTTTCTGGTGGAATCCAGATAAGTTCATAGGGCCATCTGGATTATTACAGGCTTATAGATTTATTGCAGACTCAAGAGATACAGCTACTGAAGAAAGACTTGAAGATTTAAAAGATCCGTTTAGTCTATTTAGATGTAGAACTATTATGAACTGCGTTTCAGTTTGTCCAAAAGGTTTAAACCCAACAGAAGCTATTGGTAAAATAAGATCTGCATTATTAAAAAAGAATGTGTAAAAAATTAAAACCTGTATTTAGGTATTTATATGGAAAAAAAACAATCAGAATTTAGTCAATGGCTAGATACCACACAGTTCTTTGGTGGTAATCTAGAATATCTTGAATCAATATATGATGATTACATTTCGGGCAACCATGAAGGGATAGATCCTAAGTGGTTGTCCTTTTTTGATTCTGTAGCTACAGCAACAGATACTGTTCATAGAGATTTAGTTGATGAGTTTAAAAACTTAGCTAAGCATAAAACAGGCAGTACGATTGTCGTTGGTGAGAATGATATAACTTTAAAAGCAAAATCTTTAATTAAATCATATCGTTCACATGGCTATAAGTCAGCAAATATTGACCCTTTAGGTCTTACAAAGTTTGATAGAGATTCTGGACTTGAATTGTCTGCTCATGGTTTGTCTGATAGTGATTTATCAGAGCAAGTGAATCTAGGAGATTTTACTAATAATAAGTCAATGCCTTTAAAACAGGTGATTGAAAAAGCTAAAGCTATTTATGAGTCAAATGTTGGCTATGAGTATAGATATATTGGTAATAAAGAAGAAAAGCTTTGGTTGCAAGATAAAATAGAAAACTCATCTCCTGCAAATAGTGATGAAAAAAAATGGATCTTACAACAGTTGGTTGCAGCTGAAGGTCTAGAGAAGTATCTTGCTCTTAGATATGTTGGGCAGAAAAGATTTGGTTTAGAAGGTGGTGAATCTCTTATTCCATCACTGCAACATATTATAGAAAAATCAGTTGCTAAACATGAAACACGTTTTGTGCAACTAGGTATGGCGCATAGAGGTCGTTTAAACGTACTTGTAAACATTCTAGGGAAAAATCCTAAAGAATTGTTTGAAGAGTTTGAAGGTAAGCGAAGTGAGAAAAGTTTATCAGGTGATGTGAAGTATCACATGGGCTACTCTAACTATAGAAGTATAGATGGTAAGGAGGCAAAGATTGCTTTAGCGTTTAACCCATCTCATCTTGAGGTTGTTGATCCTGTTGTTGAAGGTGCAGCTAAGGCTATTCAAGATAAACTTGAAGGAAATGTGCATAACAAGGTTTTACCTATATTGATCCATGGCGATTCTGCTTTTTGTGGACAAGGTATTGTAATGGAAACATTTGGTTTTTCATTGACAGAAGCATATGGAACAGGTGGTACTGTACATCTAGTTGTAAATAACCAAATAGGTTTCACAACAAGCAGTAAATTTGGTGTTAATAGAAGTAGTAACTACTCAACAGATATCGCTAAAATGGTAGATGCTCCTATTTTCCATGTTAATGGAGATGATCCAGAGGCTGTTGTTAGAGTTGCCGATATTGCACTAGAATATCGTATGAAGTTCAATAAGGATGTTGTTATTGATCTAGTTTGTTATCGTAGAAACGGTCATAATGAAACAGATGAACCTTCAGGAACTCAGCCAGAAATGTACGAGGTAGTTAAGAAACTTCCTACTACTTTAAAACAATACAGTGAAAAGCTAGTAAAAGAAGGTACTGTAGATAATGACTTTATTTCTAGACTAAATTCAGGATATCGTAGTAAGCTAGATGAAGGTAGAGTTACAGTTGATATTCTTGATAGAAGCACAGTTAAAGATAAGCTAAAGGTTTGTGATTGGGTGCCATACATAGGTAAGCAAGAGACTAAGTATGACTATAAACCAATATCTAAAGAGACTCTTAAAGAGCTTGCATTAAAAATGAGTACAGTTCCAGATGAGATCAAAGCTCAAATGCAAGTTAAAAAAGCTATTACAGATAGAGTTAAGATGGCTAATGAAGAGCTACCTTTGAATTGGGGCTTTGCCGAGAGTTTAGCGTATGCAACAATACTTGATCAGGGATATCCAGTGAGAATCTCTGGTGAGGATAGTGGTAGAGGAACTTTCTCTCATCGTCATGCTGTAGTTAAAAATATGGATACTAAATCACCATTAAGAGAGTATATCCCATTAGAGCATATCAATGAGAAAGCTAGGTTTGATGTTATAGATTCAACTCTTTCAGAATATGGTGTTTTGGGTTTTGAGTATGGTTATAGCTGTTATAGTCCGGATTCTTTAGTAATTTGGGAAGCGCAATTTGGTGACTTTGTAAATACGGCTCAGGTTGTGATAGATCAGTTCCTTGTTGCAGCAGAAGAGAAGTGGGGAATCTTATCGGGATTAACATTATTCTTACCTCATGGCCAAGAGGGTGCTGGGGCGGAGCATTCATCTGCAAGATTAGAGAGATTTTTAAGCTCATGTGCTAATAATAATATGCAGGTTTGTACACCTACTACTCCAGCTCAAATATATCATCTTTTAAGACGTCAAGTAATTAGACCTTTAAGAAAGCCTCTAATAGTGATGACACCGAAGAGTTTACTAAGAAATCCTATGGCAGTTTCATCTCTAGATGAGTTAGCTACAGGAAAGTTTGAGCCAGTAATTGATGATGCAAGTGCTAAGGCAGATAAGGTCAAAAAATTAATACTATGTAATGGAAAAGTGTATTATGATCTTATGAGTAAGAAGCAAGATGCACATGAAGATATTGCTGTAGTAAGATTAGAAGAGCTATATCCTTTCCCTAGAGAGGAAGTGGCTGAGATTTTTGCTAAATATAAAAATGCTGAGAAAATTGTTTGGTTACAAGAAGAGCCACAAAATAAAGGAGCTTGGTATAACATCAGACACTTTATTGAAAGGCTTGTTGGCAAAAATCAAGAATTACTGTGTGTTGCTAGAGAAAGGTCTTCTACTCCAGCAGTTGGTTATCATGCTCTTTACGTTAAACAGCAAGAAGAGATTATAAATAGAGCTTTAGAAATATAAAATAAATTATTACTAGGAGTAAGAAATGATTGAATTAAAAGTACCTATGTTTCCTGAGTCTGTAGCAGATGGCACATTAGCTCAGTGGAATAAAAAGGAAGGTGACTTTGTAGAAGAAGGTGATATTTTAGCAGAAATAGAAACAGACAAAGTCGTATTAGAAGTTCCGGCAACTGCTAGCGGTGTCTTAAAAGATATTAAGAAAAACGAAGGTGATATCGTTCTTTCTGAAGAAGCTTTAGCTAATATCGATACAAATGCTTCTGCATCACAAGAAAGCTCGAAAGAAAGTGCCTCTCAAGCAGAAGCACCGCAACAACAAACTTCAACAGGTGCTGAGATAGATGTTAAAGCTCCTGTTTTCCCTGAATCTGTAGCAGATGGTACAATTTCGGAGTGGCACAAAAACGAAGGTGATGCTGTTTCAGAAGGTGATATCATAGCAGAAATAGAAACAGATAAAGTTGTATTAGAAGTTCCAGCGACATCAAATGGAACATTAGTGAAAATATTAAAGCCAGCGGGTGAAACTGTTCTTTCGGCAGAATTGATCGCTAAGATCGCTGAAGGTACTGTAGCAGCTCCATCTAAAGCAGCTGAATCTAGTGAACAGCAAGCATCAGCTTCAAGTGATAATGATCCACACCTAGTACCTTCTGCACGCAAAGCATTTAATGCTAGTGGTTTAGACTCGGCTGCAAATATACAAGGCACAGGTAAGAAAGGACGTATTACATCTGATGATGTTAAAAAAGCTGCAACAGCTCCAAGTAGTGCTGGACAATCAGCTCCAGTTGCACAGCAAGGTCCTAGATTTGAAAAACGAGTTAAGATGACTCGTCTACGTCAAACTATCGCAAATAGATTAGTACAAGTACAGCATACAAATGCTATCTTAACTACTTTCAATGAAGTAGATATGACAGCAGTTATGGAGCTTAGAAAGAAATATAAAGATATGTTTGTTAAAGAACATGACACTAAGCTTGGCTTTATGTCTTTCTTCATCAAAGCTGCAACAGAAGCTCTTAAGAAGTTCCCTGATGTTAATGCTTCTATTGATGGCGATGAAATTGTTTATCATAACTACTTTGATATTGGTATAGCGGTTGGTACAGATAGAGGCTTAGTAGTTCCTGTTCTAAGAGATACAGATACTAAATCTTTAGCTGAGCTAGAAGCAGATGTACTTGACAAAGCTATCAAAGGTCGTGATGGTAAATTAGGCTTAGAAGATATGCAAGGTGGTACATTTACTATTACAAATGGTGGTACATATGGTTCTATGCTATCTACTCCTATCATAAACTCTCCACAAAGTGCTATCTTAGGTATGCACAATATTGTTGAGCGTCCTATGGTTGTAAATGGCGAAATCAAAATCCGTCCAATCATGTATTTAGCATTATCTTATGATCACAGAATTATTGATGGCGGTACTTCTGTAAGATTCTTGAAAATGATCAAAGAATTATTAGAAGATCCAAATAGAATTCTTCTTCAAGTATAATTTTTCATTTTTTAATTTTTTTTCTAAAAGGTATTTTTCCATGAGTTTAGATTTTATAAGAGATAAGATTGTTGCTGTGCCTGATTTTCCTAAGCCAGGTATTATGTTTAGAGATATTACTCCTCTACTAGCAGACCCTAATGGTTTGAAAGCTACGGCTCAAGCTATGGCTGAAGAGTTGAAAAAAAATGAAATTAAGCCAACAGTGATAGCAGGAACAGAAAGTAGAGGGTTTATCTTTGGAGTAGCATTAGCCGAAGTTTTAGGCTTAGGATTTGTTCCTGTGAGAAAACCTGGTAAGCTTCCTAGAGAAACTTATAAAATAAGTTATGATTTAGAGTATGGCAGTGATAGCCTAGAAGTACATAAAGATGCATTTACAGCAAAAGATAAAGTTCTAGTTGTCGATGATTTATTAGCTACTGGAGGGACTGCAAAAGCAACAACTAAACTTATAGAAAAAACACAAGCTGAGGTCGCATCTCTTATTTTTGTCATGGAACTTGATGGTTTAGGTGGCAGAGAGGCTCTAGAAGGTTATAATGTATCTGCATTATTAAAATTTTAAGAGGTATACTATATGGCAAAGTACTTTGGTACAGATGGAATCAGAGGTGAGGTAGGTAACTCAACTATCACCGCTGAGTTTATGCAGAAACTAGGTAATGCTGTTGGTTCTTTAATTAATGATAAAGGCTACCCTAAGTTTGTAGTTATAGGTCAAGATACTCGTAGCTCCGGTAGACTTCTTAAGTTTGCTTTAGTTTCTGGACTAAATGCTGCTGGAATTGATGTAATAGACTTAGGAGTTGTACCAACTCCAGTTGTAGCGTTTATAACTGTTAAGCATAAAGCTACAGCAGGATTTGTAATTACAGCATCGCATAATAAATTTACTGATAATGGTGTTAAGCTCTTTTCATCTGATGGCTTTAAGCTTGATGATGCTTTAGAAGAAGAAGTTGAGGCTAAAATAGATAGTAGCTTCATCTATCAGCCTGAATATAAGTTTGGTAGTTATAAAGTTCTAGAAAGCTCTATTGATGAGTATATAGCTGAAATGCATGAGCGATTTGGAAGTTTAGTAAATTATAAAGGCAAAGTTGTTGTTGATTGTGCTCATGGCGCAGCATCACATAAGTTTGAAGCATTACTTGATAAGTTTGGTGTTGATTATGTTTCAATCGCATCTAATCCAGATGGTGTAAATATTAACGTTGAATGTGGCGCTACGTGTATGAGTAATATTAAATCAGCTGTAAAAGAACATAATGCTGATTTAGGTATTTCTCTAGATGGAGACGCAGATAGAATAATCATAGTGGATGAAAATGCACAAGAGATTGATGGTGATGGCATTTTGAACATCCTTGCACAACATAGTGATATCTGTGGGGGAACAGCTGGAATAGTTGGTACACAGATGACAAATATGAGCTATGAAAATCATTATAAAGCTAACAATATCCCATTTATACGTTCTAAAGTCGGTGATAGATATGTCCTTGAGGATCTAAAAAAGTATGGCTACAAGATTGGTGGCGAATCATCAGGTCATGTAATTAATTTAAACTTTGGAACAACAGGTGATGGCCTATTTACAGCTATACAACTGTTAGCAATTTTCTCACAAGCAGATAAGCCTGTTTCTAAGTTTAAGTTACAAGGTGAGCTTATGCAACAAACCTTAATTAATGTGCCTTTAACAAGAAAAGTTTCGGCCCAAGACCTAGAGAAAATGGCTAATGATGTTGCAGAAGTAGAGCAAAGATTAGCTGATAGAGGTAGAGTCTTATTGAGACCTTCTGGAACTGAACCTGTATTAAGAGTTATGGTTGAAGCTGACGATAAAACTCTAGCTTTAAAAGAAGCAGAATATTTAGTAGAACAAGTAAAACAGAAATTGGTGTAGATATGCAAAAATTAATTATGGGAAACTGGAAAATGAATGGTAACTCTGCAAGTATAAAAGAGCTTTGTAGTGGTATCTCTCAAGTAAGTTATGATAGCTCAAAAGTTAATGTAGCTGTTTTTCCATCAAGTGTATATGTTAAGGAAGTAATTTCTCAACTACCTGAAGATGTAGGTGTAGGTTTACAGAATATTACTTTTTATGATGATGGTGCTTACACAGGTGAGCTTTCAGCAGATATGTTACATGATGTTGGATGTGGCTATTTGCTAATAGGACATTCTGAGAGAAGATCTTTATTTGGTGAGACAGATCAGGATGTTTTCAAAAAGCTAGAGAAAGTTATAGATACAGCTATCGTGCCTGTGGTGTGTATTGGTGAGTCATTAGAAGATAGAGAAGGTGGTAAGCTAGAGCAAGTCTTAGCAACTCAGTTAGAACTAGTTTTAAGTAGGCTTTCTATTGAACAATTAGCAAAAGTTGTTATCGCTTATGAACCTGTTTGGGCAATAGGAACAGGTGTTGTAGCATCTTTAGAACAGGTACAAGAAACTCATCAGTTTATCCGTTCATTAGTAGCTAAAGTAGATGAAAATCTTGCTAAAAATATGAAAATAGTGTATGGTGGTAGCCTAAAAGCTGGAAATGCTAAAGATATATTAAGTCTGCCTGATGTTGATGGTGGTTTAATTGGTGGAGCATCTCTAAAAGCTTCTGAGTTTAACGAAATAATAAATCAAGCAAATAAAATATGTACGGAATAATTTTAACTATAGATATTATCGCAGCTATTGCAATTGTTGTATTAGTTTTATTACAACAAGGTAAAGGTGCAAATATGGGAGTATCTTTTGGTGCTGGCGCTTCAAATACAGTTTTTGGAAGTAAAGGTGCAGCATCTTTCTTATTTAAGATGACAGTATTTTTCACAGCGTTGTTTTTTGTATGTTGTCTTAGCTTAGGATACTTAGGAAAAAGCTCTAATTCACCTGTTGTTGCTAGTTCTACTAGTTCTGAAAAGTCTATCGCTAGTCAATATGATCAGTATCAACAAGAAGTCTCTAAGGCTTCAGGTGTTAAAAACGGAACTACTCCAAAGAAATAAATAATAATCTTTTTATTTGATTTTTTGCACTGGTGGTGGAATTGGTAGACACGCCATCTTGAGGGGGTGGTGTCCATAGGACGTGTGGGTTCAAGTCCCACTCAGTGCACCAAAAAAAATATTCTTTAGAAAAATATATTATTCTTTTAATTTTATAATTAATATATAACTATGCTTTATTATAAAGTTGAAAATTTAATATGAAAGATGTCGTCAAGGAAGTTGTTGATAGAAATATTATTGAAGGTACTCGATATTTTATATCTTTAGTTGAGCTTGGCTCATATACAGCAGTCAAAAATTTTTATTCTGTCGAAATAAATACAGTTCGAAGTAAGCTTGAAATATTAGAATCCTTTTTAGGAATTAAATTAACACAAGCAAATAGTAACAAAATAGACATAACAAAAGATGGGATGAAGTATTATTCATCATGTCATCGGCTTTATACGGATTTAGAAAGTAGTATTTTAAGTGCTAAACATAGAGGCATAGATAAATTAAGTTACATACGAGTTTATGGCACTAGAGTCTTTGTAAATTATCTATTACAAAATTTGCATGAAATGGATGTAAGTAAGAAACATACTTTTACTTTTGATAGTTATTTACTATATCAGTCAAACACTTACTTTTATCACTTAAATAATTATGATATTGCAATTATAACTTCTAAAGATTTAGATAAAATAGATCAAGATCGATGGATAATATGTGCAAATATTGATTCAGCTAGTTTACCCTCAAGGGTCTATGCGGGAGAAGAGTTAATTAAGCAATATGACCTAGATAACAAACCTAAAAACATATTAAAGGTACCTTTTGTCTTTAGAAGAGATTCTATCAATGACCAAAGCTTAAACTTTAAGTTTGATGATGATACTAACTTTTTGATAAAGAATATCGGATATGTAGTAGAGGATGATAGTCAAAAAATAAAATTAATACAAAATAATTTAGCAGCGGGCGTTTTAGTTGAAAATTATAATGAGATTTCAGAATCATTATCTATGAGATCAATTAAAGGAATTTCTGTTAAAACTTTTCATGATAGGCAAACAGTAATTGTTTCAAAATATCTCAAAGATAGGGCAAAAATAGTTAGATTTTTAAAAGATCAAATTGATAAGTACATAAATATGGTTTTAAAGAGTGGTGCGTAATAGAACTGGTGATTATATTTTTAATCTAAGAAATTGATTTTTAAAATTGTAAATGTTAGGCTCGAATAGATATTTAAGATGAAATAAAAGGGTTATTCATGAAGAAAATAATATTAAAAATATCAGGAATTGTTTTATCAATGACTATATTAGCTACAACTGCATTTGCTGATGATATTCCTCCTTCAGGTACTATGCCTATTAGTAAGATTGTTGCTAATATATATGCTCAGGGATATGGTGGGATTAATGAAGTAAAATATGATGATGGTGTTTATAAAGCTAAGGTCATTAATAAAGATGGTCAAGAACAGAATTTATATATAGATCCGACCACAGGCACTGTTCCAGCCCAGAAATCTAAAGTAAAACAGATAAATATGATCCAAGCAATAAAAAATGTGCCTAAAGATAGATGTAAAACTATTACAAAAATTGAAAATTCTAACGGGGCTTTTAAGGTAGAATGTTTAGATTCTAATAATCAAGAAGTTAATGTAGTTATTGATGCGATAAGTGGCAAAGTTTCTCAAGTTAGATATGATGACTAAATAAAAAGATTAATACAATCATTTAAAAATAAGTATCCTTTTTGTGTCGGTCTAACCTGATTATCTATAATTTCAAATAAGCCTTTATTTAAACCAACTTTTAGTTTCTCTTGAATAGTCTCTCTAGATAAAAATGTTTGCTTTTCAAATGTTTCTAAAGAGAAGCCATTTTTTAGTCTGAGTGTATTTAGCATAAATTCATAAATTAAATCATGCTTTGCAACAATAGTAGAATCTTTTACAAAGTTTTTTGCCTGTGTGTATATCTTAGGATGTTTATGTTTCCAAGACCTTTTTATTTCTTGTGTTTTAAGATTTGTAATTTTACTGTGGGCTCCAGCTCCGATACCAATATAGTCACCAAACATCCAGTAGGTGGAGTTATGCTTTGACTGTAGGTTATTTTTTGCATATGCAGAAATTTCATATTGCTTATATCCAGAATCATCAAGAAGCTTTTTACCTGTTATTTCAATATTTTCTAAAGTTTCTTCATCTGGTAGTTTTGGAGGTCTTGCTGCAAAGAGAGTGTTTGGCTCTATAGTTAGTTGATACCATGAAACATGTGTTGGTTGCATTGCTATAGCTTCTGAAATATCAAATATTCCATCATCAAAGCTTTGATTTGGTAGACCATGCATAATATCTATATTAAAGTTTGAAATTTTCGATTTTTTTATTTCTTCGATAGTATTATAAACATTCTCAGTATTATGGATTCTACCTAAAATCTTGAGCTTTTCATCTTGGAAGCTTTGGACGCCTAAAGATATTCTATTTATGCCAATATTCTGATAGCTTGAGATAGAACCTCTTTCTACTGTTCCGGGATTCATTTCTAAAGTTATTTCACAGCTATTACTAAGGCGAGCATTTTTGTTGATATGCTCTAAGACTTTTCCAAGATATTCGGGTTTAAATAAAGATGGCGTCCCACCACCCACAAAGATACTAATTACTTTTCTACCTTGTAGGTCATCAATATGACTATCAAAATCTGCAATAAGTTGTTTATAGTATTGCTCTGATAGGTACAAATCATCCTTTATGGCATGTGAGTTAAAGTCACAATATGGGCATTTACGCACGCACCAAGGAAAGTGAATATATATGGCTATTTGTTTATCTATTTCAAACATTATTATGCCTTAAAGATTAAGAATTTACTTACTACAAATGTATAGACAGCAACTAGTCCCATAGTTATAAATAAAGCTAATAAATATTGTATTTTTAGTAGGTGAAGAAGCACATAATAGATGAACTCATTTAGGCATAAGCCTATCATGACATTTATAAAAAACTGGGAAGCTGCTTTTTTGTGCGATTGTGTAGTGGTTGAGAATGTCAGAAATCTATGACCAAAATAACTAACATTAAAGGCGATTAAAAAAGCAAAGAAGTTCGCTACCAAAGGTCTGAAAATATCTAATTCGACAAGGATCCATACTATTACGAAGTTTGTTATTGAGGCTAAAATGCCAACAAGAAGAAAGAAGGAAAGTTGTTTTTTTATCATTGCTTATGGAGTTTTATGTTTATTGTTTATATTATAACTATTAGTAATGATTTTATAAGAGAAAGTTGGGATGCAAATAATAAAATATCAATTAGGGGTGGTAGAAAATTTACCTTCATCAGCTAAATATATGATGTTTAATCTTAAAAAGGATGTGGATATAAACTTTGGTCTAAAAGTCTTGCAAAGGTTTGTTGATGGTAAACGTGTTGTGGCAGGATTTGGTAATGATCTTTTGAAAATGTTTGATATACCTAAAGATGAAGATTATCAAAGAGCTAGGTTTAATAGTGAAAGAATGTCAGATGATGATGGATATGATTTAGTATTGTGGTTACGAAATGATGATAGAGGAGAGTTATTTCATAATGCTATAGGTATTAGAAAAGCTCTTGGTGATTATTTTGATTTTGAGAAAGTTATTTCAAGCTATACATATCATGGTAAATATGATCTTTCAGGTTTTGAGGATGGCATAGAGAATCCTAAAGGTGAAGAAGAAGTTCCAGCTGCTATAGCTGTGGATGGGGATTTAGAAGGATCAAGCTTTTGGGTACTTCAACAATGGTTACATGATTTTGATTGGTTAAATAGTGTAAGTCAAACACAGAAAGAGGAGTGTATAGGTAGGTCATTAGATGACTCACATCAGTTTAAAGATTTAAAAGATTTTGCCCATGTAAAAAGATCTGCAAAAGAGAATTTTGAACCAGAAGCATTACTTTTAAGAAAATCGATGCCCTGGTCGGATAATGATTTAAATGGAGGGTTTATGTTTTCAGCATTTGCTCCCTCATTTAGATCTTTTAACTTACAGATGGGAAATATGCTTGGTGGTAGTGATGGTATCGTTGATGGAGTATTTCAGTTTTCTAAAATCGTTGAAACTAGCTATCTGTGGTGTCCACCTTTTAAAAAAGGCAGGTTAGATCTATCAATGTTTAGAGGTTAGTTAGGGGAAAGATATGCAAAACAAAGTATTAAAATGCTTGTTAGTAATCCTGGTAACAATTGGTTTAGTGGCTTGTGGCGTAAGTAAGAAAGAAGCAAACCAAAGTGTTACTTATGCAGGCGATTATGAAAAGTCAGGATTTAAGCTAGGAGAGTATGGATCGGACCAAGGATCTTTGAGCTTATCTGCTACTCAAGTAAAAATAACATGTCCAAAAGGATACGTTATACCTACTGCTATTAGTACTCCAAGTTTTGGTGCTAAACTACCTCAAGCGACATGTGATAAAAAAGAAGGTTGTCAGGCAGTGATGGTATTACTTGTAAATCCTAAAACATTCTCAGTTAAAAAAATATCTGTTTCTGCTGATAAGCTTACAGATATGCAAGCAAATAATAATATAGCTTTAGGCGCTATTTGTGTCAAAAAAGATCAAGAGAAGAACTGGATTTAAATCTAATAAATTAATTAACATTAAAAAAGTTGACTTGTTGCAACTTTATTTTGAATGCTAATGTTTTTCGCATTGTGTGATACTAGTTCTTCAGCATTTATATCAAAAGTGGTTCATAGATTATTTTTTAGAGGATTAAAAGAGCAATTTCGTATAATTTAAACTCTAGCTCTGAGGTTTTTTGAGAGAAGAGTTTATTGGAAATGTTAGAGTAATTGATAGGTGTCTATAAAGTATTTATCAATATTAATCTATAGAGTTAGGTTTTTAAGTGGATAATAATCTTCATTTTTGATTAGTAATTCAATAATTATATGAGTCTTAAATCAAAAGCGGAGCTGTAGCAGGCGTTATTTTATATACAAATAGGCTTTAAAAGGTTAAAATATACCCGTATGCGAAAAAAATATGGTATCTACGGAGGTTAATAGCATGTCTGATATTAAAAATATCACTAAGCTTAATATAGAAGATAAAGGAAATAAATATTCTCTATATAGCTTAAAAAAACTTTCTCAAGAACTTGGTAAAGATGTAAATCGTCTACCATATTCAATAAGAGTGTTACTTGAAAACCAATTAAGAAACATCGATGGTTACAAAGTAAAAGAAGAAGATATGAATAAGGTGCTAGACTGGGATGCGAAAGCTAGCTCTAGACCAGAAATTCCACATATGCCTGCTAGAGTTGTAATGCAAGACTTTACAGGTGTTCCAGCAGTAGTTGATTTAGCAGCGATGAGAAAAGCTATAAAAGATGCTGGCGGAGATGCTGATAAAATTAACCCTCTTGTAGATACAGCTATGGTTATCGACCATTCTGTACAAGTAGATTACTATGGTACAAAAACAGCATTAGCACAAAACGTAGCTAAAGAATTTGAAAGAAATGGTGAAAGATATAGTTTACTTAAGTGGGCACAAAAAGCATTTGATGACTTTACAGTTGTACCACCTGGAATGGGTATTATCCACCAAGTAAACTTAGAGTATCTTGCGAAAGGTGCATTAGTTAAAAATATTAATGGTGAAAATGTAATTTATCCAGATACTTTAGTTGGTACAGATTCTCATACTACTATGATCAACGGTGTTGGTGTAGTAGGCTGGGGTGTTGGTGGTATCGAGGCTGAAGCTGTAATGCTTGGTCAACCATACTATATGGTACTTCCAGATGTTGTAGGTGTGAAACTTACTGGTAAATTAAAAACTGGTGTAACGGCAACTGATTTAGTTCTAAAAATCACCGAAGCACTTAGAAAGCATGGTGTGGTAGGTAAATTTGTAGAGTATTATGGCGAAGGTCTAGAAAGCTTATCTTTACCGGATAGAGCTACAATTGCTAACATGGCTCCAGAATATGGTGCTACTATTGGTTTCTTCCCAGTTGATGAAGTGACTTTAGACTTCTTTAACAATACTAACCGTAGTGAGCTTGTTGATGCTGCGCGTGAAATGTATAAAGAGCAGTTGCTATTTAGAGAAAACCCAGCTGAAGAGCCAGAGTATTCTAGTATTGTAGAAATCGATCTATCTGAAGTTGAGTCTAACCTAGCAGGTCCTAAGCGTCCTCAAGATAGAGTAGCGTTCCATGATATGAAAAAAGCTTTTGCAGAGGCGCTAGTTCATGAACAAGGCTTACATGGCTTTGGCTTAACACAAGAGCAGTTGCAAAAATCTGCAGAAGTAGAGGGGCTTGGTGAATCTATTACTCATGGTTCACTTGCTATTGCTGCAATTACATCATGTACAAATACATCAAACCCATCACTACTATTAGGTGCTGGTTTACTTGCTAAAAAAGCAAATGAGAAAGGTCTAAAGGTTAAACCTTTTGTTAAGACTTCTTTAGCACCGGGATCACAAGTTGTAACTCAATACCTTGAGAAGGCAAACTTACTTCCAGAACTTGAGAATTTAGGATTTAACCTTGTAGGATATGGTTGTACTACATGTATTGGTAACTCTGGACCTCTTGATGAGCCTGTTGTTAATGCAATTAATGAAGCAGATTTAGTTGTAGCTTCTGTAAGTTCAGGTAACCGTAACTTTGAAGGTCGTATTAACCCTCATGTTAAAGCAAACTATTTAGCTTCACCTATCCATGTAGTAGCTTATGCTTTAGCTGGTACAGTTGATTTTGATCCTATTGAAGATGCTATCGGTGTAGATGCTGAAGGTAATAACGTATATCTTGCTGATGTATGGCCAACTACTGAAGAAATCGCAGCTATTCAATCTGATGTAATTAATTCAGAAATGTTCAAAAAAGCTTATGCAACAGTACTTGATGGTACAGAAGATTGGCAAAAACTTGACGCTCCTGAAGGTAAACTATATGAGTTTGATAAGTCATCAACTTACATTCAGTGCCCGAACTTCTTTGAGAAGTTTGCTGAAGGTAATGATAATTTAGATATTAAAGGGGCGAGAACTCTTTTAATGTTAGGTGATTCTGTAACTACTGACCATATATCTCCAGCTGGTGCGATACCTGAAGACTATCCTGCAGGACAATACCTAAAATCACATGGTGTTGAGAAAAAAGACTTTAACTCATATGGTTCTCGTCGTGGTAACCATGAAGTTATGATGAGAGGTACTTTTGCAAATATTCGTATCCGTAACTTACTTTTAGATAATGTTGAAGGTGGCTTTACTAAATATCATCTTGATGGTTCTCAACAGTATGTATTTGATGCTGCGATGAAGTATAAAGAAAAAGATATTCCATTAGTTATCTTAGCTGGTAAAGAGTATGGTACTGGTTCATCGCGTGACTGGGCTGCTAAAGGTACATTCTTATTAGGTGTTAAGGCTGTTATAGCTGAGAGCTATGAAAGAATTCATAGATCAAACTTGGTAGGTATGGGCGTGTTACCTCTTGAGTATGTTGATGGTCAAAATGCTAAAACTCTTGGGTTAGATGGTTCTGAGATGTTTAACATTAAAAACCTAAACAATATTCAACCTCGTCAAAGAGTTGTTGTAGAAGCTGTACATCCGAAGACTGCTCATACTACAACATTTGAAGCATTAGCACGTTTAGATGCTGATGTTGATGTTGATTATCTAAAAAATGGTGGTATTTTACAAACTGTTTTAAAAGATATGATGGCTCAGAAAAAAGACTCTAGCTCAGTAGAGCATAAAGCTAGTTCTAAAGAATCTAAAGATTCACAAGATTCTATAGAAACATCAGAATCTTCTGATTCTTCTTGCCCATTCTCAAAAATGGCTAATTTCTTTAAAAAGTTATTCAAATAATTAATCTATAAATTTTCTTCAAGTCTCTATTTTTTATTCTTTATTAGTGATAAAGTTTTATTATTACAGGTAATTTAGACTCTATTTTACATATATGATAAGAAAGCTACTAACTATTTGTGTACAGAAAAAGGCATCAGATTTGCATCTTTCTTCTGGCTGTAAAGCTAAATATAGAATAGATGGAGATTTGATTGATATAGAATCATCTCCAATATTAAACGATAAAATGATTTCTCAAATGCTCTTAGAGATAATGACTGATGATCAAAAAGAAGAACTAGTTGATACTTATGAGTGTGATTTTTCTATTGATGATAAAGAAAATGATGCTAGATTTAGGGTTAATGCGTTTTTCCATAATAGGGGATATGGGGCTGTTTTTCGTCGTTTAGAGAATAAAATTCCTACATTAGACCAGTTTGGGGCTCCAAGTATTCTTAAAGATGTACAAGCTAAAAAAGGTGGATTAATCCTCGTAACCGGGCCTACAGGGTCTGGTAAAAGTAGTACGTTAGCAGCATTAGTTAACGAGATAAACCAAAAAGAAGACTCACATATCTTAACTATTGAGGACCCTGTTGAATTTGTTCATGTTAGTCAAAGAGCATTGGTGAATCAACGTGAAGTAAAAAGAGATACTAAAAGCTTTAATGCAGCGTTAAAATCAGCTCTTAGGGAGGATCCAGATTGTATCCTTGTCGGTGAGATGAGGGACTTAGAAACTATTCGCCTAGCATTAGAGGCTGCTGAGACTGGGCATTTGGTTTTAGGAACTTTACATACCATGTCTGCTATTAAAACTGTTGATAGGGTTATTTCGGTGTTTCCTCCCGCTGAGCAAGAGCTAGTGCGAAATATGTTAGCTGAATCTCTACAGATAGTCATTTCTCAAAGACTACTTAAACGTAAAGGTGGTGGCCGAGTAGCTAGTTATGAAGTACTTATTTCTAACTCTGGTATTCGAAATATGATAAAAGAGAATAAACTTTCTCAGATTTATACAGCATTGCAGACTGGGACTTCAAAAGGAATGTCAACAATGGAACATAGTATAGAAAATCTACTTAAGGCTGGAACAATTACAGCTGAAGAAGCCGCTAAGTATATTGTGGTAAGGTAGTAAGTGAAATTAAGATTAAGAAATAATAGTTTTTATCTGATTAGCTAGTTTAGAACCACTTGTAAAAGCCGATTCTACTCGGCCCTTAATACACCAGTCTCCACAAGCTGCTATATTTTGAAGCCCATCTATAAAATATCCTTGGGTATTTTGCTTTTGTATATTTGCATAGCGCCAAGCATGTAGAGTTTTATAGTCAGGGTTTGAAAGATCAATGTTTAAGATATTTTTGACTCTATCAAAAACTATATCAAGAATCTGCTCTCGCTGATCATCAATATGCTGATCAGCCCATTGGTTTGATGAATGGATTAGTAGACAGCTAGGAGTATTTCGATCAGGCTTTGAGCTGTTTAGAGATATCCAGCTAACTATTTCATCATGAACTAGAGCTGTATCAAAACCTAAGTTGATTTTACGACTGTAACCAAGCATTAATGAAAAGCAACCACTCATTTTTATAGATGTTATCTGATTAAAAAAGCTGGTCTTTATTGGAAGGACCTCTCTTAACTGGTCGGATGGTATGGCTAAGACAACCCAGTCATACTCACCTAAGTGCCTACCGTTATCATCATAAAGAAACCATTGCTGATTTGATTTTGTTATTTTTGAAACTCTAGTGTTTAACAGAATATTTAAGTCTTTGGCTAAATATTGAGCTACTGTATTCATTCTTGGGCAGCCAATATAGTGGTTATACTCATCATTCCAAGTTTTTTTATTTACTATTCTGCTCTCTTTTATTTCAACAAAATCAGCTTGCCAATTCTTTATGATTCCTTTATTAAGTAAAGGTTGAATAAAGGCTTTAAACTCAGGAGATTTTGCTGTGAAATATTGAGCTCCATGGTCAAAGTAGTAAGGGTCAGCATATCTTGTAGACATCCTACCACTTACACCTCGAGCTTTCTCATAGATTGTTATGTCAGCTAAGCCTTTTAAGGTATTCGCGACAGTTAATCCTGCTAAACCAGCACCAATGATAGCAACTTTTTTCATATTACACTCCATGATATTCCAAGTAATATCACTACAATGGTTGTTATAGGTAGTCTAATGCAGAAGAAGTACCTATATTCAGTAAGTTTTGCCTTATAAATATAGTAGTCGATTTTGAGTAATACTAGAAACTCTATGGCTAGTACAAAGACAAAGGTTTTTGCATCTAAACTAAGATATGCTAGCCATATTGCTATGACATTTATGTTGCTACTGATTGTTAGTATTAGTTTTTTACTAGGATCAGCTAGGTTCATTTGTCGCCCCCAGTGTGTGCTAGCAAGAAAACTAGCGATCACTAGGCCGTAACTACAAATAGCTTTAGAGTTATTGCCAAATATAGAGAAATCATAGTTATAAGTTAGACAAACTGTTAAAAAAATGAAAGGGATTAGTCCTAAGTATCCTAAGTAAAGATCAATGTTTTTGAGAGTTTTCAAATTAGTTCTCCTAATAGCTTAACTTCTCTTTTGTTTTCCCTCTAAAAATATAGTACGCATAACTTGTATAAAGTAGTAATAGAGGTATCATAATAATCGCAGGTATTAGTGTAAACAATAAAGTTGTATCACTAGCTTTGGCTTGTAAGTAAGTTATTTCGTAAGGAATTATATAAGGAAAAATGAGTGTTAACATACTTATATAAGTAAATATAAAAATACCAACCGCAAGCCAATAAGCTAAAGCATGATTTTTTGCATCAACAGCTTTTATTAAGACAAATGCACATACTATTGTAAGCGCAAATAACTCCCCTAGAATTATCATTTTATATAAATTATCAAAAGGAAGTTTAACGTATAATGGTGTAATTATACCAATCACAATCATTAGAATAACCAAAACTTTAGAACATTTCTTAGCAAACTGTTTAGCTTTGATAAATAGGTCATCTTCTGTTTTTAGTATTAAGCGAGTAGCTCCTAATAGAGCATAACCAAAGACTAGAGTTAAGCCTGTAACAGAAGAAAATCCTATATCATATAGAGCACCATGAGGGAATCCAACGATTAATTCTCCAACTATATAGCCTTGTAAGAAAGTCGCTGCAAAAGATGATATAAAAAATAAGCGGTCCCAATTTTCAATACCTTTTTGCGAGGATTTTAGTCTAAATTCGAAGCATATACCCCTTAATAATATCATTACTACAAGTAAAATAGCTGATAGATATATTTTAGGGAAAATGTATGCAAAGGCAATGGGGAACATACCGTAAAAGCATGCTAGAGCAAAAACTAGCCATGTCTGGTTGCCATCCCATGTTGGTAATAAGATACTCGTTGCAATATCTCTTTGATGATTATCTAAGAAGGGAAATAATATTCCCATACCTAGAGCAAAACCATCTAAAATCACATATAACAGTAGGGCGAATGCAATTATCATTAACCAAATTAGTGCTAAATCCATATCTTATTCCTCCTCGCTTACATTTTTTTCAACAGATTGAAAATATGAGTAAGGCATTCTTTCTTCTCCTGGAGCATTTGGTCCACCCTTTATAATCCTTATTAGATACTTGAAGTAAAAGTAACCAAATATGATAAAGTAAACGATGATTATCGAAGCTAGTGATGCAAAAACTTGCCAAAAGCTAATATCACTCACAGAGTATTGTGTTCTAAGAATGTTATAAACAACCCATGGCTGTCTACCAAACTCTGCGGTAAACCATCCTGTAATAATAGCAACAAAGCCTAGAGGAGTTGTTAGTGTACAAATTCTAAGGAACCATTTTGCAGAATGTACTTTTTTCCTTGCTAGTAGAGTTGTACCAATAAGGCCAATTAAAATCATCAGAGTTCCGATACCAACCATTATTCTAAAGCTATAAAATACTACAGCAACAACAGGTCTGTCTTTTTCAGGAACTGATTTTAGACCAATTAACTCACCATCAAGCTCATGGGTATTTATTAAAGATGCAAGTTTAGGGATTTCTATAGCGAATAGATTCTTCTCTTGAGACTCACTTGGGTATGCAAAAACTACAAAAGGAGCTCCTTTTTGAGTGTTCCAGACTCCTTCTATAGCAGCAGTTTTTAGTGGTTGATTCTCATGAACCTCTCTACCAACATCATCGCCAACCATAAGTTGAGTCAAGCTTAGTACCAATATAGATATGACTGAAAACTTAATACAAGTTTTGGCAAATGAGTGGTGCTTGTCTTTTAACATGTAATATGCACTGACACCTAAAATAACCATTAAAGTACTTAGATAAGCTGCTAAAAGCATATGTATGTATCTAGGTATTACAGATGGGTTAAATATCACGTGATACCAGCTATAAACTTCAAACCTACCGTTTATATAGTGAACTCCATCTGGAGTTTGCATCCAAGAGTTTGCTGATAATATCCAAAAAGCTGATAATGTAACACCAACAAAGATAGTGAAATTTGCTAAGAAATGGACATATTTATTAATTCTTCCCCAACCAAATATCATTATTCCAAGAGCACCAGCTTCAATAAAGAATGCTGTTAGAACTTCATAGGTAAATAAAGAACCAAGTACAGGGCCTACTTTCTCTGCAAAGCCTGCCCAGTTAGCACCAAATTGAAACTCCATAACGATACCTGAAACGACACCCATACCAAATGTCAGAGCAAATATTTTTGTCCAAAATTTGACTATAGATAAGTATTTGTCATTTTTTGTTATTAACCATAGAGCCTCAAAGATCATCAAAAATGTTGATAATCCAATACTAAAGGCGGGGAAAAGTATATGGAAACTTACTGTGAAAGCAAATTGTATTCTTGAAAGAATCTCGACCCAGTACATAGGAAAACCTCTTGTTTGTTTAGTTATTAAAATCTAGCCTCATGGGCTAGTGGTTTTCAGCTGGGAGGGCTAAATTTCTACCTATAGATTCTCATATCAAAACTATATTCTCAAGTTGATTTCTATAAGATTAATAAATTGTAATGTTCATTAGTATGATTTTATCAATATAATTGTAAGTGAGGCTAAGAAAATATTATGGAGTATGTATGAAGATACTAATAGCAGGAGGCTCAGGGTTTGTTGGTAGAGAGCTATCTAAATATCTAGGTCAAAAGTATAAACTAACTTTGCTGACTAGATCAGAGAAGAAAGATTTAGGTAACTATAATGATTTAATTACATGGGCTAATCTAACACAAGACAATATTGCTAACTATGATATTGTAATAAATTTATGTGGTTACAATATTGGAGAGAAACGTTGGAGTAAGAGTGTCAAAAAGAAAATATTATCAAGTCGTATAGAGCCTACAAATAAACTAGTTGAACTTATTGGAGATAAAGATATTTGGCTAATGAATGCTAGTGCGATTGGATACTACAATTTTTCTAAACTAATCCAAGACGAAGATAACCATAATAGAGACTATGATAAGCTAACTTTTGGTCAAGAGGTTGTTGATAAGTGGGAGAAATGTTTGGTTGCCTCTAAACTTCAAAGATATACGATTTTTCGTTTTGGTGTGGTTATCGGCAATGGAGGAGCTTTGGAAAAGATGTCTATGTCAGCTAAGTTTGGTTTCGTTACGATGCTTGGTGATGGACATAACTATATGAGCTGGGTCAGTATACATGATTTGTGCAGAGCCTTTGAGTTTGTGATAGATAATAAACTTGATAATAAAGAGATATTTAATCTTACATCACCAAATGTCTGTCAGCATCAAGTACTAGTAAAACTATTAAGGAAATATTTAGTCAAAAAGCACATATTAAAGATGCCTACTTTTATGGTTAAATTATTATTTGGTCAGATGGGGGAAGAGTTGTTGCTTTCAAGTCAAAATATTAGACCTACAAGATTAATGTCAAAAGGATTTGTCTTTGAAGATCTCAAGATGCAAAAAGCCTTAGAGAGATATTTTTAAATATATAAAACTCTTTTTTAATAAACTCCTATTAAGCTTCGGAATGATAATTCGTTGGTATTTTAACAGTTACAGTAAGCCCTGTTTGATCAGTATTATTTTGGGCATAAATTTGACCATGATGTAGTCTTACAATTTCTGTAACAATTGCTAAACCTAATCCACTACCTTCTTCACCAGTTCCTGTTTCACGATAAAATCTATCAAAAATTCTATCGATATTTTCAGGTGGAACACCAATACCATTATCTTTTATTTCAACGATAATATTACTATTTTCTTTATAGGAGTGTATTTCAATACTTCCACCATTAGGGGTGTATTTGATCGCATTAGAAATTAGATTTTTAAACATTATCCCAAGTAAATAATCATTACTATAACAATAGATTTGTTTTTCACAAGGGAAAAATGAAACCTCTATATTTTTCTCGATAGCTTTTATGGCATTTTCAGCGATAAGGGTTTCAAGAGTTTTATTAATCATGAGTTTTTTACCAAACGTAATTTGCTCATTTGGTTGGATTCTACTTAGTGTTAATAATTGATCAATAATATGTGAATACCTATTAGTTGAGTTTTCAATTTTCTCCAGCTTTTGCTTGATTTCTTCGATGTCATCAGACGCAAGAGCTATTTGAACTAATGTTTTAACTCCTGCTATCGGTGTTTTTAACTCATGTGCAGCATCACCAGAGAAGCGTTTTTCTCTTTCTAATGTCTCATGGAACTTTTCTATTAAAGAGTTTATTTGCTCAACTAATGATTTAATCTCATAAGGGATAATATCTTCATCTAGCTTCTCATTTTTGCGTGGATTGATCTTTGCAACACGTCTATTTATGCGTTCAAGTGGGTGAAGAGCTGTTTTTAGGATGTAGTATATAAATGCAATAAGAATTATGTATGTTGAGGCTAACAGTATTGCAAACTTAAATATTATTTGTCGAGAAACTTTATCCTTTACATCATTGTTGGCAAATATTGTAATAACCTTGTCGTTGTCTGTTTTTAATGTGTAGGTATACCAGTGTCTTTGTTTACCTGAAGCATAGCTATAAAACCAATCAAACCCTGTTCTAGAAATAAGCTTTTGATAATCTTTGTTAAAAATGGGTAGGTTTGATGTTTTTAGGAATAATTTTTTATGTTTAAGATCATAAACAATAAATCCAACACTTTCATTATGATTTTTAATATCTAAAAAAGATGAGGATATTTTATTTACTATCATATTTGTAGCATTTTTATCTCGCTCTAGAGGATATATTTTTAGCACAGTTTCAATAACCTGAGCGGCAGATTTTAGCTGATAATCAAAAAGAGCATCATTTTGATGCTTGACTTGGTAAAAACTAAATATGGATATGACAAGCATAAATACCGCAAAAAAACTGGCAAAAGAAACGACTAAGAAACTTAGTATTGAACCTTCTTTTTTATCTCTCATAAAAAATATACAACTTGAATGTTTATTCATCTTATTGCTTACATTATAAAGAATTTTGAAATTTATTATTAGTTTTATAGTTGTTATAATGATTTATAATATTTAAAGAATTACATAAGAGTGTATAGTTTTACTAAATTTATATGAGCAAAATAGCTAAGCCTTTCTACACAAAGTATTATGAGTCGGCGACTTTATACTTCTATACAGATGAAGATCTTCGTTTTGATCTTGTTTTAACTTGTCCTCATGCAGAGATTGGGAGTAACTTCATTGAGTTTGATTATCCTGCTATAAAACAGTTAATAAAATTAGAAAAACAAGCTTTTGATGATTTTCTAGCAATTGAATATGATTTTGGTACATATTCTCTTAGCCATGCTATTGCTCAGAAGTTATACTGTGAATATGGTCTGTATACTTTGATCATGGAACCAACGTTTCCACGTTCAGTATTAGATGCAGGCAGATTATATCCAAACTGCATAAGAAATATTATCGACTATGATCAGCACCTTGAACTAAAAGATTCATTAATTAAACTTTATGATGAATACATGGAGAAACTTTGTCATGTCGTAGCTGTTGCTAAAAGTTATAATGCAGTATCTATAGACTTACATACAATGTCTAGCTATTCGCCAAATGTTATCCAAGAAAGATACTCTGAGGCAATAATAGAAACCCCAGATACATTAGAGCAATATATTGATTTATATAAAAAAGCACATATAGAAGGTGAAAAGAGAATAACAGAGCTTTTTACGGGAGATGCTCGTAATGGAATTTTTGCTTCTAAAATGTTGCTAGAGTCATTATCACGAGAGCTAGAAGCTATAGGCATAGATATACAATATGATAAACCATATATTTTAGCTGAGCATTTAGTAGCACATTATCTTGTTTGTGAATTAGAGACGGTTTGTATTGATATACCTAAAGATCTTATATCTAAAGTAACAACAGATGATGAAGAGTATGATATAGCTAATTTAGAAGTTGATAAAAATAAATTACTAACAATGGCTGAAGCTTTTGCTAAAGCTGTTGCTGATACGCGTAAACAACAACAATTAAAAGGTGCATAATTTATGGCAGTAAAAACAACAAACTCTATTTCTGAGAAAATTTGGGGCAAAAAAGCTATTCATATACCAAATACTACAGATATATATGGGGCAGACTTAGTTAGCTCTTTTGTAGATAAATATGTTACGCGTACACTGTGCTTACTTGCTAAAGATCATAAGATAATCTTGCCTAAGAAAAGCCAAGATGAAGTTGAAAAGATTGTTGCTTATTTTAATAAGATTGGCTTTGAGTATATAAGTATGGACAACTTTATCTTTTTGCATAATGAGCATTATAGGTTTTCAACAATTGTTATGAATTATGCAGATCAGATTTCAGAATTTAGTAATCCTGAGTATACTAGTCTTGTACCTTTTACTTCAGCTACCGCAGTTGAGTTGCTTGGCATTAAATATAAGAAAAACTATGGCCTATCAGAGGCGTTATCGCAGTTTTTAAATGATAAATCTTTCTTAAGACAGATGTTACATGATAAAGGAATACTTGTTCCTAGTGTAAATATAATCTCAACAGTTTCTGATGATGACTATGTTAAAAAAGCCCTAAAAATATATCGTAAATATGAAAACAAAGGTATATATGAGTGTGCTGTAATTATGCCTAGAGCATGTTCAGGTTATGGTATTCATAGATTCCAAAGTGAAAAAGAGTTAAGAGAGATTTTAAAACTTATGCGAAGAGTGGAAATATTTATGATTGATCCTTGGCTGGATAATCTTGGATCACCTGCGTTTCAAGTAAGTATTGGAGATAAGAAAGAGGACGATATTTGTTTAGGACTTAGTGATCAGATGTTAGATGGTCAAACTCATTTAGGAAACAAGTATAAATCAGAATTTAGTGATGAACCTGCTGTTATTGAAATGTGTGATGAAGTAACAGAGATTCTACGTGATATGGGAGTTCGTGGGATTGTTGGGGTTGATCTTTTGATACGTAAGATAGATGGTAAAATAGTTCCATATGTCTTAGAGGTTAATGCAAGACAGACTGGTGCAATATACGCAGGATTTTTGGCTTATGAGTTGCGTAATGGTCAAGATAAACCTTGGGTTGGGCATAACAATGTAATTGTACCGAAAGATTCAACAATAGATGATTATCATAGATATTTGAAATCTAAAGGTGTTGATTATAAATATGGCGATAGTGAAGGGGTTATTATTACATGTATAGGAAATCTTGAGCTTAATCATAAAGTTATGATTTTAGTTATTGCTGATACTGATAAGCGACTAAATGAGATTCTAGATATAGCGACATCATTTGAATAGATAAATTTAATGATATTTTATTGCTTGAAGAACTCCCGTTATTATCATTTGTGTACTGATAATCGTTAGTATCATCCCCATAAGTCTCTCAATTGCTCGCATACCTCTTCTTCCTAATATACGCTTTAGAAATGGT
Source organism: Francisella sp. LA112445 (assembly GCF_012224145.1). Classification (NCBI taxonomy): domain Bacteria; kingdom Pseudomonadati; phylum Pseudomonadota; class Gammaproteobacteria; order Thiotrichales; family Francisellaceae; genus Francisella; species Francisella sp. LA112445. The sequence goes on along the minus strand of NZ_CP041030.1, from coordinate 1,911,093 downwards.
GCGATTAGAAGAATTAATAAAGTAGCAAGGCAAGCTAAGATTATCGATAGCCAGCTAAGCCACATGCCTATACTATTATGCTGAGCGATAATCATAACCATAGCAATACTTGATGGGCCAGCCATTAAGGGAATTGCGAGAGGAACAATAAAAGGATCAGTATCATCCTCTGGTCTCATATTTTCATTGCTAGGGTATATCATTTTTAGTGCCATAACGAATAAAATTACACCTCCAGATACTTGTACTGCGGCAACAGAGATGTTCATTAATCCTAAGATTGCCTTACCACAAAAGAAAAATAGGCTAAGTATCAAAAAGGCTATGATCATCTCTCTTATTATTATTCTTCTTTGATCACTAGGGTTATATTTTCTAAGAATACTTAAGAAAATTGGGATATTACCGATACCATCCATTAGTAGAAATATCGTCACAAAAATTGTATAAAAGTTCATAGTCTATTCTCAACGAATTAAAAGAGTTTGCGTGTAAGGCTAAACTCATATGGTTTATTTAAAATCTATTCAAGCTTGGGTGTTTAAAGGTACAGTTTTTCTTCCATATCTAGGTGAAGAATGTCACTGCCTAATTTGAATGTGTGTAATCTATCATACCATACGGATTGATGCCAACTTTCTTCAGCACATATTATTAATTTTGTCTAAAAAGGGTTAATTTAACTTTTTTCTTAGATTTATATATAACGTATGTAAATGAATCGTCTTGCTTTAGTTTGAGGACAGTGTCAAAATTAAAAACATTAGTATAACTATTATTTGGTAGCAGATGAGTAAAATATCTATAGGTGTGAGTAGTTGCTTAGTTGGAAATAATGTTCGCTACAATGGAGGTAATTGCCATAAGTCATATATAACTGGAGTCTATGCAGATTATTTTGACTATAAAGTGGTGTGTCCTGAAGTTGCTGCAGGTTTAGGAGTACCAAGACCAACACTATTTTTAGTAGAAGATATTCAAAAGAATTTATTGGCAGTTAAAACAAATAAAACTCATGTTGATGTTACAGATAAGCTTAAGCAAGCTGTTGATAAGTTAGTAGCAAATTTAGGTACTGTTTATGGATTTATTTTAAAAGCTAAATCTCCTAGTTGTGGAGTTGCAACAGCTAGAGTGTTTGATGAAAATCATGGTTATACAGGTATTAAGGCTGACGGATTATTTGTTAGAGCTCTTAGGGAGTATGATCCATTATTACCAATAGAAGATGATGGAAAGCTTACAGATAAAACTTTAAAGGATCATTTTTTGCGTAAAGTCTTTTGTTATTATGATTTGAAAAGTGTTTTCATGAATTGCTCTAGTATTACTGAGATGATGGAGTATCATTCAAGACATAAAATACTACTGAGAATGCATAATAATAAGATCAAGAAAGTTTTAGGTAATATGCTCTCTGAGGCTGGCGGTAAGGCAGACCTTGATGAGATTAAACAAAAATATGTAGAGTTATTTATGCAGGCAATAGCATCTCCAGCAAAAAGAGGGGCTCACTATATGGCCTTACAAAATGTTTTACGTGAGATAAATAAGAAAATCTCTAAATCTCAACGCCAGTATCTTCAAGAGATATTAAATAAATATAAAGATTGCAAGATCTCATGGGATGTACCAGTAAGTATTATAAAGATGTATCTTTTAGAGCTTGAGTTACCTTACTTAGCTAAACAAAGCTATCTAAACCCATATCCTGAAGAGCTTATTTGACCTAAGCATTAATCTCTTTTGGAAGTAAGAATGCAAAAGGTACACAAATTAGTAATAATCCTGATAAGATTGCTATGATTATATCAAATGATTGATTATATGATAGCGTATGGGCAACTCCTTGTGAAAGAGATAGTATATACCCAATGCCTGGTAGAAGTATAACAGGCAATATATTATTTATCATATTTACACCTGCCGTACTTGATGCAGAAGTCCCAGGCGGAGATATAATTTTTGCGATAGCAAACGTTATTGCCTGAGGTCCAGCCATAATACCAAGTGCTAAATATAAAACGATAAATAAATCTTGGGTCATAGGTATATATGCGATAGCTATTATTAGCAATCCTGATGATACTAAGCTTAAAATTAATAAGAATCTAAAACGATTAGTATAAGCACTAATAACTCCAAAAACTGCAAATCCAATAGCAGCTCCAGCGAATAGGAAACTATTTAAATGAGATGCTACAGCTTGATTAACATTTAGTTTAGCTTCTATTAGTCCAACACCCCAAAGAGAACCAAGAACATTGATTGGCATAAAGATACTAGCACCGATTAAACTAGCAACCCAAAACTTAGGATTCATAATAATTTGGAATAACTTTATGAGAGTTTCTGAGAAGCTAGATTGACTGAAGTGTGTGAATTTTTCTACATGCTTTTTATTATCTTTAATGAAAATGACTATGAGTAAAAAAAGAGCTACTCCAAAGTAAGTAAAAATAGCATTACCTTGTTTCCAGCCAAGGTTGGTGACTAAGTTTGAAAGAAAGACATCAGTGAATAATCCACCAAGAATACCAATAACTGTTGTAAAGCCTATAAATGTTGAGAAAAATCTTTGTGGTAACCACATGCCAGCCATTTTCGCAGCACCAATAAAACCAAATGCTGAGCCAACTCCCATAAGTATTCTACCTAAAAAGGCAACTTCATAATAGTTAGTAGCAGAGAATAGGTAGTTTCCTAAGACACAAAGAGCTGTTGCAATACTAATTACTGTCTTACGATTGTATTTATCTAATATTACTCCTGCGGGAATTTGCATTATAGTGTAAGAGATAAAGTATGCTGAAGAAAGCCAGCCAATTTTAGCATCACCTATATTAAAAGCATTTTTAAGATCTTCAGCCATCACTCCTGGAGCAGCTCGAATAAAGAAATCATAACTATAATTTAAAGTTGCAATTAGACATATTACCCAAGCAATAGCAATTAAATGATTTGATTTAGGTAAGTGTGATTCATTCATAAAAATATTAATTAGATGTTTCAAAGTTATTAGCATACCAAAGAAACAAAAATTATTCAAAATAGAAATTTTTATAATTTCTATAAAATCAAGGTTTTTACACTAAGTAATTAAGAACTTGTTATTGATGCTTACTTATATTGAGAATTAAATTTAAGAGGGAATTAGTGTGTTGAATCATTCTTTCCAAGTTCATCGACTATTTTTTGTTGCTCGATTTCTAGTTTGACAGATTTTGATTTATCACTAGCAATATACATGTATACAACAGGTAAAACAAATAAAGAGAAAAGAGCACCAATAACAAGTCCACTTGATATAACAACACCAATACAGTTTCTACTGACAGCACCAGCACCAGAGGATGTAACAAGAGGTATCACACCAACAACCATTGCAGATACAGTCATTAAGATTGGTCTTAGACGCTGAGATGATGATGTAACAATAGCGTCATACTTGTTTAGGCCTTCATGTTTTTGTAAGTGGTTAGCAAACTCAACCACCATAATTCCTTGTTTTGATATTAGACCTATTAGGGTTACTAAACCAAGCTGGGTGTAGATATTTAGCGAGGCCCAGTTTGCACCAATATATTGACCAAAATATAGTGGAATCAAAGCTCCTGAGATAGCCATAGGAATTGTTACGAGAATAACTAAGGAATCTCTAAAGCTCTCAAACTGAGCTGATAATGCTAAGAAGATTAGTACGATTGCAAAAGCAAAGGCCACCATCATAGTGTTACCATTTTCAACAAATTGGCGAGCTGATCCTGAGAAGTTATATGAGAATCCAGCTGGTAGTTGGCTTCTAATTACACTCTTAACATAGTCGATAGCTTGTCCTTGTGTTACGCCAGGCGACATCACCGCAGAAATAGTCGCAGAGTTTAGCTGCTGGAAAGTGTTCTGAGTTAGAGGTTGTCCTTTTGTTTTAAATGTCATTAGTGCTGATAGAGGAACCTCTGAGTTAAATAAGTCAGAAGCATCATCTGAGCGAATAAAGATATTTCCTAGCTGTTCTTGAGTAAGCATCTCATTTCTAGCTAATTGAGGGATTACTTGGAAGCTATAGCCTCTAAGGAAGAAGTAGTTTATATAGCCACCAGCATATGAAGAGCCAAGTGTTTTAGCTATATCTGCCATTGTGATGCCTAAGATCCCGGCTTTTTCACGATCAATATTTATATCAACAACAGGGTTGTCAAATTTAAGATCACTTTGTGCGAAAACAAACAGCCCACTTTTCATCATTTTATTAATTACTTTATTAGTGATGTCGTTTATAGCCTCATAATCGTTAACACTTTGGATAACTATAGAGATAGGAGCTCCTCGAGGTATACCTGGTAAAGATGGAACTTGTTGTACATATGTTTGTATACCTGGTAATTCAGTAACCTTAGATTGAATAATATTAGCAGCCTGCTGTTGGGAGGTTTTTCTATCATCCCAAGATTTCATGATAAATCCACCAAATATTACGTTAGAACCCATTACACCATTTAGAATAAATGTGGCTTTCTTGCCAGGAACACTATCTAGTGTTTGATTTAGCTTCTTACTAAATGCTTCTAGGTAGTTTATGTTAGCAGAAGATGGAGCTTGTCCCATTACAGCGATAAACCCTTGGTCTTCAATAGGCGCAAGTTCTGATTTGATACCTGTGCCCATTATAAAACAGCTAATAAGTACAATTATTCCCATTATAGCAATAGCTGGTTTTATCTCTAGGACAAATATTAGTAAAGCTTTGTATTTTGCTGTTAGCTTACTAAAGAGTGAATCAACAAACTTTACTAGTTTGGTGCTCATCATTTGGCGATTAAGCACTTTTGAACACATCATGGGAGATAGTGTATAGGCAACTATACCAGATATTAGTACAGCTCCAGCAAGCGAGTAAGCAAACTCGGTAAATAGTTGGCCAGTAAAGCCTCCCATCATTCCAATAGGGGCATAAACTACTAATAAGGTTAAAGTCATGAGTATCACTGGGTTAGCAATTTCTCTAGCACCTTTAATAGCCGCAGGGAAAGGCTCCATTCCTTCCTCTATATGACGATAAATGTTCTCTAGTACAACAATTGCGTCATCAACCACTAGCCCTATGGCAAGAATCATGGCTAGAAGTGTTAAAAGATTTATAGAGAATCCCATCATACTCATTAAAAAGAATGAACCTATAATAGATAAGGGGATTGCTATCACTGGTACAATAATTGCTCTTAGTGATCCTAAGAATAAGAACATTACAACAGATACGATAATAACTGCTTCAGCAAGAGTGTGCAGAACTTCATCAATGGAGCTTTCAATGTATAGTGTACTATTGTATGCAATGTTAACATCTAAGCCATTAGGTAATGAAGCTTTGATGTTTGGTAGTTCTTTGACTAAATTTGCAATTACTGAAAGAGGATTATCTTCAGGTGATACTACGGCACCAGCAAGAACTGCATTTTTACCATCAAAATATACTGATGAATTATAGTCTTGAGCACCTAGCTCTACTTTTGCAACATCCTTTAGTCTGACTACTTGATTATCGCTTTTTTTGATAATAAGATTCTCATAGTCTTGAGCTTTGGACATACTAGTCTCGGGATTTAGAGTATAGTTTAGATATGGGCCCTGTATTTGACCACCTGCTGAAACTAAGCTATTAGCTCCAATTGCTTGAGATAACTCATCAGGGGTTATACCATACTCTGCCATGCGTGATTTATTAGGATATATACGCATTGCATAAGGTTTGTTACCCCAGACATCTATTTCTGATAGACCACCCTGAGCAAGTAATTTTGGTGTTAACTCAGAGTTTATATACGCTGATATCTCTGAGGTACTCATTGTTTTACTTGTAAAGGCAAGAATTAATGATGGGAAGTTATCAGCTGGGTTTAGTTTAATAGCTGGAGAGTAAGCATCTTTTGGTAGTTGGTTTAATACTGAGTTTACATTTTGTACCACCTCAGATAGAACATCATTAGAATTGTATCCAAGTTTTACATATACAGTAATTGTACTAGTCCCGATGGCAGACTCAGATGTCATATAGTCAATACCCTTTGATGTACCTACTGCTGATTCTATAGGTCTAGTTACAAACGCTTGAATAGTAGCAGGGTTTGCACCAGGGTATGATGTTGTAATTGTTATAGTAGCACTATCTATGTAAGGATATTGTCTAATTTGTAGGTTAAAAAATGAACCAACTCCAACAACAATAATCATGAAGCTTATTGAAAGAGATAAAACTGGTCTTCTTATGAAAATATCAATAAGACGCATTACTACATTCCTTGCTTATATATGTTATTATCTAACTTCACGCTATTGTTTAGCATCGCGTTACCGCCTTTTTGAACTTTATTTTGCCCTGAAGTAACTATTGTCGTTCCAGGTTTTATGCCCTCAACTAGAGCTAGGTTATTTCTAGTCTCTAAAACCTTAACATTATCTTGACCAACTTTATATAACGTTTTATCTAGAGTGATTGTTTTCATCCCACCACCAGCTGTAGAGGTATATGATACTTTCTCAGGCTTACCGTCTTTATCTAATACAGGCTTTAATGTATACACCGACTCACCATATAAGCTATATGATATTGCATTTCTTGGGATGACAATAGAGTCTTTCTTTATTGGTAGATTCACATGTACAGTTAAAAACATTCCTGGAACTATTTGATGTTCGGGATTCTTATATGTAGCTTGGACAATGATTGATCTATTTGAGTCATTAATAAATGAGTTAATAGCTGTTATCTTTGCAGTGAATTTCTTACCAGGATATGAGTCTGAAAAGAAGCTAATATCTTGACCAACTTTTATCAAGCTAACTCTATTTTGAGGTACTGAAAATGTAATGAAAATAGGGTCTATCTTTGTAAGGGTCGCAGCATTATCACCATTGTTAAAGTACTGACCTAAACTTATATTTCTAATACCTATCTTACCATCAAAAGGAGCTTTAACTTCTTTAAAGCCAATTTGTGATTCGATATTCTGTACTTGGGCTAAAGCCGCTAAGTAGTCTGCGTTGGCTTTATCTGCAGTTTCTTTTGATGTTGCTCTTTGCTCAACAAGTTTGTTATAACGATCTGTAGTAATCTTAGCAAGTTTTAGTTTTGAAAGAGCTTCCTCTAAGTTTGCTTTTAATTGGCTAGTATCTAATTTGAAAAGCAGATCTCCTTTTTTAACTTCTTGACCACTTTTGAAATTGATTTCGCTAACAATTCCGCCTGACTGTGATGAAATTTGAGTTGATTGGATTGCTTGAGCTTCACCAATTGTATTAATGATTTGTTGCCAGTCTGATTTTTTTACAACTGTTGATGTAACAGCTACAGGTTGTGGTACATACGAAGCCATGCCTTTTTTAATCATACTTTGCACAAACTCTGCAAAACCAAAAATACTTCCGAAAATTAGTAAAGTAGCAATAACCACTACAACAGAAGCTACATTTTTATTCTTTAGTTTAGCAAGCAGTGATCTTACTTTATTTATTTGAAATATAAAGTATGCTATTGCTAAAGCTAATCCTAATTTACCTAAAATTAGCCAGGCAATTATGACTGTTATTACGCAAAAAATAGCATAATTTTTTTTGTTAGCGTTTATCTTTTGTTTAAAATTTTCAAATGTTTTCTTGAAGTCCACAGTTTTATCTCACTATTTTTTAAATATTTTTATAAAAAAACCAATACAATTGACCATTAGTAAGCAGATGAAAAATATCAGGCTATAAACAGCCAGGCTATACCCTGATATCTGCTCCGAGATTTCTGAGCAGCTTTCAACTGAACCTGTAACTGATTTAGTTACGTCAAGTAAAAATGGATTATCTATACCGCCGCATGAGCCAATGTTTGTCGTTGTTGGCGCATTCGTAAAGTATTGCAGATGCACCTGATCAGCAGCTATATATAATCCCATTATTATTATTGCTATTATTATTATTCTAATAATTAATGAAAAGGTTCTTGGAGATTTTTTTATCCAACCAAGGATGCTAAGAATAAATATGCATAACACTGAAAACTGTTGCAAAAGACACATAGGGCATGGCTTCCATCCAAGAATTGTCATTGTAAGCACAATTGCACACAGAGTTAAAGCACACACTATTGTATTGATAGGAAAAATATAACTATCTAATTTTTTCATTCTGCTAACTTATATACATATCAAAAAAAGGGTTTTCGTAATTGTATCATAATTTTAAATCGTTTTTTATAGTATCAATATATAGATTAAGTATGGTTGTTTTTAAATCTTTTTTAGGTGTGGTAGAGGTTATCTTTTGTATATCTAGATTATTGATGGTATTAATAGTATTTTCTAGTAGTTTATAACTTCTTAATGTTTTAGTTTTAGTAATATTTTTATACTTTAAATATGTATCAATACTATTTTTGAATAGCACCTTGTCTCTTAGTAAGTTTGCACTTTTAATTAGCATGAATACTTCTTGAGCATCTAATTGCTCTTCAAGTATTTGCTTTATATTTATTGTTGCTGTTAGCATTTTAAATTGCTTATTTGTTAGAAGTAACTCTTCTTTTAGGAGGTTTAGGTATTCTTTAGGAGTTGCTAAAAAGCATAGAGTGATTTTTTGAGTTGTATCTAAATTTATGTAACTAGAGTTACTAAAGAATGTTGCATTAGGTATTAGGCTAAGTAAATTATCTACTGTAGGGAATACATTTTTTAATGCCGCTAATTCGGCTAATGTTTCAAAAAAAATCTTTGGATTTGAAAGAGCTTTAATGAATTCTATGTGTAAACGCTCTTTAGTCAGAAAGCTAAGCTCATCAGTTTGTGAGAGCTTTTTTACAAGTTGTTTTGTCTCAGGAGCAATTGAAAAACCAAAAACAGAAAGCTGTGCTTTAAATCTAGCTAAGCGGATAACACGTAAAGGGTCTTCAATAAAAGCACATGAGGTGTGACGTAAGATTCGGTCTTTAATATCTTGTTTGCCATTAAAAGGGTCGATTATATTGTTATTTATATCTATAGCTATTGAATTGATAGTTAGGTCTCTACGCTTTAGATCATCTTCAAGGGTAATATCTTTTGAAAAGATAGTCTCAAAGCCATGATATCCTTTAGCCACTTTTCTCTCAGCTCTAGCAAGAGCATATTCCTCTTTTGTTTTAGGATCTAAAAAGACCGGAAATGAGGCATTGATCTTTATATATCCGGCAGCTAGCATCTGTTGTTCTGTTGCTCCAACAACTACCCAATCTTTGTCTTTATATTGTAGGCCTAATAGCTTATCTCTAACTGCACCACCTACTAGATATACTTTCATCATTTAAGCTGTTAAGTTTGCTTAGCTTTATATTAACAGAAAAACGTGTATAATAACTCGTTACTTAATGTTGTTATATAAGCAATTTTTTATAAATTATGGGAAATATGATTGATAAAATAGACCTTAAATCTGAAGGTCCGGGAAATCTTAGTGGCGAAATGTCAAATAAAGAGAAAGTAACAACTCTTTACAAGAGATTGTTAGGCCAAGTTAAACACCTTTGGCACTTTTTAGTTTTAGCTGCGATAGGGAGTATTTTTTTCTCAGCGGCTGATGCTTCGATGATATACCTTATAAATCCTATACTAAACTATGGTTTTGGTGCTGGTGGTGATGTTACTAAACAAAGCGCTAGCATTTTGATGTTAATGGGTGTTGGTATGGTCGGCCTGCTGACGCTACGTTCTGTAGGGTCCTTTTTATCAAGTTACTTTATAGGTTCTTTAGGTCAAAAAGTAGTATATAAATTCAGAAAAGATATTTACAAAAGATTTATGGATTTGCCAGCTACTTTTTTTGATAAACACTCTTCTGGACAAATTATTTCAAGACTTTTATATAACGTTGATCAGGTTACAGAAGCTACATCAACAGCTATTATTACAGTAGTTCAAGATGGTACTTTTGTAATAGGTCTTGTAATTGTGATGGTAGTTTCAAGTTGGCAGCTATCGTTGTTTCTTATTGTTGTGGGTCCGTTTTTAGGTATATTTATATCATTGATAAATAAAAAATTCAGATCTTTAAGTAGAAATACTCAGTCATCTATGGGTAATGTTACTCATACTGCAGAAGAAACTCTTAGAAACTATAAAGAAATAAGAATATTTGGAGCACAAGGTAAGCAGCAAAATAAATTTTTCAAAAACCTTGATTATACTTATTCTCAGCAAATAAGAACAATTGCTCTAGATTCTTTGACATCTCCTGTTATCCAAATTATAGCGTCACTTGTTTTAGCTCTCTCGCTATTTACAATTGCTATTTTTGGAACTAATGAGGGAGGTGGTTCTTCTTGGTTGACAGCTGGTTCATTTGCATCATTCTTTGCTGCAGCGGCAGCAATTTTAAAACCAATTAAGAACCTTACTAAAGTAAATGTAGTTATTCAAAAAGCTGTAGCAGCAACTGAAGATATTTTTTATATTCTTGATTATCCAGCTGAAGAAGAAACTGGTAAAAAAGAGCTTAAGAAAGTTTCTGGTGATGTAAGTATCAAAGATGTAAGTTTCGCATTTAGTACACTTAATGTTTTAAATGGTGTAAGTGTTGATATTAAAGCTGGTGAAACAGTTGCCTTTGTAGGTAAGTCAGGTAGTGGAAAAACTACACTTACAAGTATTATCTCAAGATTCTATACTCAGCATAAAGGGCAAATATCTATTGATGGTGTAGATACTCGTGAATTATCGCTTGAGAATTTAAGATCTCATTTATCGATGGTTTCTCAAAACGTTCATCTATTTGATGATACTGTGTATAACAATATTGCTTTTGGTTTATCCAGAGATGTTTCAGAAGAAGAAGTTGTCGATGTGCTTAAACGAGCAAATGCGTATGACTTTGTCCAAGACTTACCAGAAGGTATGCATACAAATATTGGTAATAATGGCTCTAAACTTTCTGGAGGCCAAAGACAAAGAATATCAATAGCAAGAGCTTTACTGAAAAATGCGCCAATATTAATATTTGATGAAGCAACTAGTGCATTAGATAATGAGTCAGAAAGAGTCGTTCAGCAAGCTCTTGAAAGTTTAACTAAATCATGTACAACTATAGTTATTGCTCATAGATTAAGCACTGTTGAAAGTGCTGATAAGATTGTTGTTATGGATGGTGGAAAAGTTGTTGAATGCGGTAAACATGAAGAACTCCTAGAGCAAGGAGGACTTTACACAAGACTATATCAGTCAGGGCTTGAGTAATTAAATGATAGATAAATTTTGGTATCAGAGAAATCCAAATTTATTAAGTTATGTTCTAAAGCCTATTTCTATTATTTTTTCTAGGGTTGCTACTAAGCGCAAACTTAAACAGCAACAGAGTCAATATAAATCAAAAATACCGGTTGTCGTTGTTGGTAATATATCTGTTGGTGGCACAGGCAAAACACCTGTAGTTAGAAAGTTAGCTCAAGAGTACTTATCAAAAGGTAAAAATCCTGCAATTATTAGTCGTGGTTATGGTGCAAAAGCAGAAAGCTATCCTTTTGAAGTCAATATAAACACTCCTGCTAGTCAGTGTGGTGATGAACCTGCAATGTTGTATGATGCTTTAAATGCACAAGTTCCAATAGTTATCTCACCACAAAGAGTAGACTCTGTAAAATATATCGAAGAAAAATATCCAAATACTGATGTTATAATCAGTGATGATGGCCTGCAACATTATAAGCTAGCAAGAGATAAGGAAATCGTTGTTGTCGATGCCAGTAGAATGTTTGGTAATCAGTTATGTATTCCTGCAGGACCTCTAAGAGAGCCTGTTGAAAGACTAAAGTCTGTAGATGAAGTTATTGTAATTGGCAACTGCTCTGAGAATGATAAGAACTATATACGAAATTATAACCAGAATATTACTTTTGCTAAGATTGTGGCTACTGAGTTTGTAAGCCTAATATCTAGTGAGAGAGTCTCTAAGGGTAAATTTTCAGATAAAAAAGTTACAGCTGTTGCAGGTATTGGTAATCCGGAGAAATTTTTTGAAACTCTAGTGCAAAATAATATTAAAATTGAAGATAAAAAAATATTCAAAGATCATCATAAATTTGTACAACAAGACTTTTCTAATATAAAAGATAATCAAGCAGTTATTATGACATATAAAGATGCCATTAAGTGTAAACCTTTTGCTAAAGATAATTGGTGGTATTTAGATATAGAATTACAATATAGTCTTTAAAAATTTTATTTTCTGTATTTGAGTAATGTAAAATCTTACCAAGTTGGTTTGTATTTATAATTATTTGAAAAACAAAAAAGTTACGATCAGTTATTGGCTGAAACAGTCTTTTAGTGAATTGTTTGTTAATTCTAAAAAAATATATTTTAAAGCTAAATAAACCTCATATATACAATTAATAAGCTCAATCAATTTGCTATACTTTGTTATATATATTACTATTTACACTGATGTAAATACTCTGATAAATTTCTATGCAAAAAATAGTTCTAGTAGACGGCTCATCTTATTTATTTAGAGCCTACCATGCGTTACCAAACCTTTCTAATAGTCAAGGAGAGCCGACAGGTGCTATTCTTGGAGTAATCAATATGCTCAAGAAACTACCTGATATATACAATACTAAATATGTTGCAGTAGTTTTTGATCCAAAAGGTAAAAATTTTCGTCATGAGATGTATCCTGAATATAAAGCTAATCGTAAAGCGATGGATGATGAGCTAAGGGTACAAATTCAACCTCTTCATGAAATTATCAAAAAAATGGGTTATCCGCTTATCATAAAAGATGGTGTTGAGGCGGATGATGTTATAGGGACTTTAGCTAAAGATCTGGAGTCACAAGGTTATGATGTAGTTATTTCTACCGGCGATAAGGATATGGCTCAGCTAGTTACTGAAAAAATTGTGCTATATGATTCGATGAAGAATGTAACTACAGATATCCCTGGAGTTTTAGATAAATACCAAATTCGACCTGATCAAATAATAGACTACTTAGCTCTTATGGGCGACTCTTCAGATAATATACCAGGAGTGCCTAAAGTAGGTCCTAAAACAGCGGTTAAGTGGTTACAAGAGTATGAGAATATTGATGGTGTTATAGAGAACGCTAATGAAATAAAAGGTAAGGTTGGGGAGAACTTACGTAATAATATTGAACTTTTAAAACTCTCTTATCAGTTAGCTACAATCAAATGTGATCTTGATCTTAGTTTGTCCATAGAAGATCTTAAATGTCAGCAGGCCGATGTAAAATATTTAGCAGAGGTTTTTGCTAAATATGAATTTAACTCGTTACTTAGAGGTTTAGATATCGACAACACAGGGTCTTCGAGAGAAGAACAAGTTGATAAATCTACTGAAGTAGAAATTGATTATAAAACAGTATTATCATTACAGGATTTTGATGATTTAATAGCAAATTTAAAAAATAGTGATATTTTCTCTTTTGATACTGAAACTGATTCTTTAAATACATATGAGGCTAATTTGGTTGGTTTATCTTTTTGTGTCAAAGAGGGTGTGGCTTATTATATCCCTGTGCAACATAGATACTTAGGTGTTCCCCAACAGCTTGAGCTTGATGTGGTATTAGAGAAGTTAAAACCAATATTTGCAGATACTAAAAAAGCTAAGGTTGCGCATAATTTTAAGTTTGATGAGAAAGTGCTATCAAAATATGAAATTGATATTAAAGGTCAAATCCACGATACTATGATCATGGCTTATGTACTAAAAAGTAGTGGTAAGCATGATATGGATAGTCTTTCTAAAGAGCATCTAGATATTTCACCAGTACCATATAGTGAGATAGCTGGTACAGGTAGAAAACAACAAACTTTAGATCAAATAGAAATTGAGAAGGTTGCAGAATACGCTGCTGAAGATGCAGATATTACTTTTAGACTTTTCAATCATTTTGATAGATTGCTTAAAAAAGAAAAAGTCCTTCATGGCCTATACTCAGAAGTTGAGATGCCTCTTACTCTAATTCTCAATAATATGGAAAAGATAGGTGTGAAGATTGATGCAGATAAGCTGATTGAGCAAAGTGCAAACCTTGAGAAAAGCATAGGTGAAATTCAAGAGCAGTGCTATAAGCTTGCTGGGCAAGAGTTTAATTTATCATCTCCTGTACAATTAAGAGAAATTCTTTTTGAAAAGATGGAGATTCCAGCTGTTAAAAAAACTGCCAAAGGACAAGCTTCAACATCTGAAGAAGTGCTAGTTCAACTAGCTGAGGAGTATGAGATAGCTGCATTAATTATGAAATACCGCCACTTATCAAAGCTAAAAAATACTTATACCGATAAGCTTCCTAAAATGTTAGATAGCAACTCAAGGGCTCATACTTCATATAATCAAACAGGAACTGTCACAGGAAGACTATCATCTTCAGATCCAAACTTACAAAATATACCAATCAAAAGCCCTGAGGGTCGTAAAATCAGACAAGCATTCATTGCTGAAGAAGGATGTTGTGTAGTTGCTGCAGATTATTCGCAGATTGAACTTAGAATCATGGCACATTTATCAAAAGATGAGAATCTTCTAAAAGCTTTTAACGAAGGGCTAGATATCCACAGTGCAACAGCTGCTGAGGTTTTGGGTATCCAGCTGGATGAAGTTTCAAGTGAGCAAAGAAGAAGGGCAAAAGCTATAAACTTTGGTCTTATCTATGGTATGAGTGCTTTTGGTTTAGCAAAACAGCTTGAAATACCTCGTGGTGAGGCACAAGAATATATCGATGTATATTTTAACCGTTATCCAAAAGTTAAAGAATATATGACTACAGCTAAAGAGTTCGCTAAAAAAAATGGCTATGTTGAAACAATACTAGGTCGAAGACTATACTTGCCTGAAATTAGTTCAAGAAATGTAATGCAAAGAAATGCTGCTGAAAGGGCTGCTATTAATGCGCCAATGCAAGGAACAGCCGCTGATATTATAAAAAAAGCAATGATAGAGGTTAACACTGTGATTTCACAGGAGTATAATAGCGAAGTTAAAATGGTAATGCAGGTTCATGATGAGCTGGTTTTTGAAGTTCAAAGAACTAAAGTTGAAGAAGCTTCTGCAAAAATAAAAGGTATAATGGAACAAGCTGTGAAGCTTAGTGTACCTTTAGAAGTCAATGTCGATACTGGTGATAACTGGGATCAGGCACATTAAATATATTAGGATTTATTATGCTATTAGTAATGGATGTAGGTAACTCTCATATACATATTGGAGTTTTTGAAGGTGAGAAAATAGTTAGTCAAATTAGATATGCTACATCATCAGTTGATTCAACTTCTGATCAGATGGGTGTTTTTTTAAAGCAAGCTCTAAGAGAAAATTCTGTAGATTTAAATAGAATTAGTGGTTGCGCAATATCATCTGTAGTGCCACACCTGAATTATTCATTAGGATCAGCTGTTATAAAATATTTTGATATAAAACCATTTTTTATTAGTATGGATAATACAGGACTTGATATGTCAGCAGTTGAGGCTCATCAAGTAGGAGCGGATCGAATTGCTAGTTGTATTGGAGCTTTAGCAGATCACCCAGATAGAGATTTACTAATAATTGACTTAGGGACAGCAACGACGTTTGATGTTGTTACCAAAAATAGAAAGTATCTAAGTGGCTCTATTATGCCAGGTGTTAAGCTTTCATTAAATGCTTTATGTCAAGGTGCATCGCAGTTGTCATCAGTGACTATTGTAAAGCCAGAAGTTGCTATAGGTTATGATACGAAAACTAATATTCGTTCAGGACTATATTATGGTCATTTAGGTGCGCTGAGAGAGCTTAAAAACAAAACTTTAGAAGAGTTAGATAGTGATAATGTGTATACTATAGCAACTGGTGGTTTCGCTAGTTTATTTAAAGATGAAGGAATATTTGATGAAGTATCTCCTGATTTAATTTTACGTGGAATAAGAATCGCGTTTTTAGAGAATAATTAAAATCAAAAAGGTTTTATAAATGTTAAAAAATAAAAAAGTAGTTGTTTTACTCTTTGATTCATTTGGTATCGGTGAAGCACCTGATGCTTTACAATTTGGTGATCAAGGTTCAGACACTTTAGGGCATATTGTTGAGTATTTTAGTAAAAATGGTATGAGTATTAAGTTACCAAATCTATCAAAAAGAGGGCTTAAAGCTGCAGCTGAGCATAATAGAAAGGCTCCACTAGCTCAAGATATTTCTGGGGCTGATGATAGTGTTATAAACTCGAAGTATGGTTATTGCGCTGAGATAAGTAGAGGCAAAGATACTCCTAGTGGGCACTGGGAGCTTGCTGGTGTACCAGTTATGTTTGATTGGTATTATTTTACAGCAAAAGAAGACCAAAGTTGTTTTGATCAAGAGTTCATAGATAAGTGGATAGAAAGAGCGGGACTTAAAGATGGCTTCATAGATGCAGGACATGCATCAGGAACAGAAGTTCTTAAAGAGCATGGCTGTGAAAGTTGTGTAACAAAGAAGCCTATAGTATATACATCAGCAGATAGTGTCTTTCAGGTAGCTGCTCATGAGGATTATTTTGGTTTAGATAAGTTACTAGAGATTTGTAAAGTTGCTCGAGAAGTTCTTGATGAAATGGGTATGAAAGTTGGTAGGGTTATTGCACGTCCATTTATTGGAGAATCTGCTGACGAGTATGTTCGTACAGGTAATCGTAAGGATTTCTCAATTTTACCTCCTGCACCAACTTTATTAGATAAACTAAAGCAAGCTGGTGGAAAGGTTGTTTCGATTGGGAAAATTGCTGATATTTATGCAAATCAAGGTATTAGTAAGCAGCTTAAAGCAACAGGTCTAGAAGAGCTTTTTGATAAAACAATATCTGAATATAAGTTAGCAAAAGGAAATACACTTATATTTACTAACTTTGTTGATTTAGACTCAAGTTATGGACATCGTAGAAACCCTAAGGGTTATGGTAAAGCCTTAGAATATTTAGATGGAAGAATTCCTGATCTAGATAAACTTTTAGATGATGATACTATTGTAGTATTAGCTGCAGATCATGGCTGTGATCCAACAGCTCCAGGCTCTGATCATACAAGAGAATGTGTGCCATTTTTACTTTGGGGCAAAAATATAGACTCTGAGTTCATTGGTCAAAGAGATACGTTTGCAGATATTGGCCAAAGTATTGCTGACTTTATGGGCATCGAGCCATTAAACTTTGGTAAATCAATTTTTGAGAAAACAGATGGTTAGTAAAGAAAAAATAGTATCACTTATGGATTTGACGCTATTAGGTGATAACGACACAGATAAAGATATCCTTAAGTTATGTTCTAAAGCTAGAAATTCTCTAGGAAGTGTTGCAGCTTTATGTGTATTCAAAGAATTTATTCCAATAGTTAAAAAAGAGTTAGGTGTAGATTTTAAAGTTGCTACTGTAGTTAATTTCCCTAAGGGTGATGCTAATCTAGAAGATGTTCTTAGTGAAACAAAACAAGCTTTAACACTAGGTGCAGATGAGATTGATTTAGTTATAGATTATAAAGAGTATATTAAAGATGGTGAATCTGAGAACTCAAGAAATATGGTTTCTCAGGTTAAAGAGCTATGTAATGATAAAACTCTTAAAGTAATAATAGAGTCTGGAGAGCTACAGTCTCTAGAACTGATTGAAAAAGTATCATCTGATGCTATAAAATCAGGGGCTGACTTTATAAAGACATCAACAGGGAAAACTAAAGTTGGAGCAACTCTTGAAGCTGCTGAGACTATGTTGAAAACTATTGAAAAGCTAAACAAAAAGGTTGGATTTAAGGCCTCTGGTGGGATAAGAGATTGCTCGCAAGCAGTTGCATATGTTGAATTAGCTGATAAGATACTCAGCAATAATTATGTAAATCCAAGAACTTTTAGATTTGGTGTAAGTGGTCTTTTAGACAACTTATTAAATAACTTAGGGCAAGAGAATAATGATTACTAAATTAATGTTTTTTATTTTAGGCGTGGCAACTGTTTTTATTTTATCTTTTTTGTGGAGTAGTGATAGAAAAAAGATACGTTATAACTATCTGGCAATAATATTAGTTGTACAAGTATTGTTAGCTTATTTCTTATTAAGATCCTCTATTGGTGAAGATATAGTTGGTGTTATCGTTAGCGGTTTTGATGTGTTGCTTAAGTGTGCTAATGATGGAACAAGATTTATTTTTGGTTCTCTTACTGGTATGGATGGCGGACATATATTTTTCTTCACTGTTGGTATGCCGATAGTTCTTATGTCTGCATTAATTGGTATTTTGCAGTACTTTAAAATATTACCTGTCATTATTAAGATAGTTGGTTTTATTTTGTCTAAAATTACGGGTATGGGGAAGTTAGAATCATTCAACGCGGTAAGTTCATTATCTGTTGGTCAATCAGAAAACTTTATTGCGTATAAAAAAATTATAGGACATTTACCATCAAATGTTTTATATACGATGGCAGCGACAGCTATGTCTACAGTATCTTTAGCTATCTCAGGTGCGTATATGCAAATGCTGAGTGTTAAAAATGGCTTTGATCCTAAGTTTGTGATAGTTGCTATGGTAATGAATATGTTTGGAACATTTTTTGTTCTTACGGTTATTAATCCATATGAGAAATCAGAAGATATTAGCTTTGATAACTTACATGATACATATGATGAAACACCTGAAAAGCAAAGCTTTTTTGAGATGTTAACAGAATATATATTAGACGGTTTCAAGGTTGCTGTAATTGTATGTGCAATGTTGATAGGTTTTATAGGTCTAATAAGTTTACTAAATACATTATTTATCTCTATCTTTGGTATATCTTTTACAGGGGTATTAGGTTATGTTTTTTATCCATTTGCATGGATTTTACATGTTCCTAATAATGAAATTCATTTAGCTGGCCAAATCATGGGGACTAAGATAGTTACGAATGAGTTTGCTGCAATAGACTTTATGGTTAAGCATGCTTCTGAATTAAGTTCACATGCAAAAGCTGTAATATCAGTTTTTCTTATCTCTTTTGCAAACTTTGCATCGATAGGTATTATTATTGGAGCTATCCAAGCTCTTAGCAAAGAGGCATCTGTTAAGGTTGCTAGATTTAGTTTAAAAATACTTTATGGCGCAACTTTAGTAAGTTTGTTATCTGCTGTTGTTGTTGGTTTGGTTGTCTAAAAAAGGTGTAAAAAGTGCAAAGTAAGTTTATTGTTATAGAGGGTCTTGATGGTGCTGGTAAAAGTACAGCTATTGACTTCATAAGAAAATATTTACAACAAAAGAACTTACCTGCTGTTTATACTCGAGAGCCTGGTGGGACAAAAATAGCTGAAGATATCAGGAATCTAGCTTTAAAAAATTATACAGATGAAATGGTACATTGTGATACTGAACTACTTTTAATGTATGCAAGTAGACTACAACATGTACATAGTCTAATAAAGCCATCTTTAAGCGATGGTTTGAATGTCGTTTCAGATAGATTTTATTGGTCAAGTATGGCTTATCAAGGTGGTGGTAGAGGCATTGATCTAAAAAAAGTCAGGGCCTTAAATGATAATTTTCTTAAGGATTGTGAGCCTGATCTAATTATATATCTTGATATTGATCCTATTATGGGGTTACAGCGTGCAAAAAAAGTAGGAGACCCTGATAGAATAGAGCAGGCTGGCCTTGAGTTTTTTAATAGAACGAGGGGTGTTTATAAAGAGCTTGTTAAGGCTTCAGATCAAGCAGTAGAAATTGATGCTTCTCAATCTATAGTAAGTATCGAGAAACAAATATATCAAATATTAGATAATCATTTTAGTTTTTAAAATGAAATATTTTTAGTAAACTTCTTTAATTAAATTATTATATCAAGTTATAAAAAGTAAGAATCATTATGAGTGAATATTTAAAGGAAATTGCAAAGCGTAGGACTTTTGCGATTATTTCGCATCCAGATGCTGGTAAAACAACTATTACAGAGAAAATGCTACTTTTTGGAAACGCTATTAAAACAGCAGGAACCGTAAAGGCAAAAAAAAGTGGTGTCCATGCAACATCAGATTGGATGGAAATGGAGAAACAAAGAGGTATCTCGATAACTACCTCCGTGATGCAGTTTCCATATAATGATCGAGTAGTTAACTTACTTGATACTCCAGGACATGAAGACTTTTCAGAAGATACGTATCGTACGCTTACAGCGGTTGACTCTGCATTGATGGTTGTTGATGCTGTTAAAGGTGTTGAGGATAGAACTATTAAATTAATGAATGTTTGTCGTCTTAGAGATACTCCTATTGTTACTTTTATGAATAAGTTTGATAGAGATACTCGTGATCCTCTAGAGCTTCTTGATGAAGTTGAAGACATTCTTAAAATTAAATGTGCTCCAATGAACTGGCCTATTGGTATGGGTAAATACTATAAAGGTGTTTATGATCTTTATAATGATGAGGTTACTTTATTTGAAACTGGCCATGGTCATGAGATTCATCCTTATAAAAAGATTAAAGGTTTAGAAAATGCCAAAGATGCGATAGGTCTAGATTTATATGATGATCTTGAAATGGAAATTGAACTTGTCAGAGGTGCAAGCCATGAATTTGATGAACAAGAATTTTTAGAGGGTAAGCTTACGCCTGTATACTTTGGTACAGCATTAAGTAACTTCGGTGTCAAAGAGATGATGGATGGTTTTACAAAATATGCCCCAGCACCGCAACATCGTGAAACTGATCAAAGAAATGTTCAAGCCGATGAGGAAAAACTAACAGGTTTTGTTTTTAAAATCCAAGCTAATATGGATGAAAAGCATAGAGATAGAATAGCATTCTTTAGAATTTGTTCTGGTAAGTATGAAAAGGGGATGAAAATTTTTCATGAAAGAACAGGGAAAATGATGCAGATATCAAAAGCTTTAACATTTATGGCTGGCGAAAGAGAACAGGTCGAAGAGGGCTATGCAGGAGATATTATTGGTTTACACAATCATGGTAGTATTCAGATAGGTGATAGTTTTACTCAAGGAGAGAAATTAAAGTTTAAAGGAATACCAAACTTTGCTCCTGAGATATTTAAAAGAGTTAAGCTAAATGACCCTCTAAAAATGAAAGCGCTACAAAAAGGTTTGGTACAGCTTTCTGAAGAGGGAGCTACACAAGTATTTAAACCTATTATATCTAATGATTTAGTTGTTGGGGCTGTAGGTGTTTTGCAATTTGATGTTGTTGCTCAACGCTTAGCAACTGAATATAATGTTAAGTGTTCTTATGAAGGTGTAAACGTTGCTTTAGCACGTTGGATCTTTTGTGATGATGACAAAAAGCTAAATGATTTTAAAAAGAAATATGAAGGAAACCTAGCATATGATGGTGCTGGGTATTTGACTTATCTTGCACCAACAGGTGTTAATTTGCAGTTAGCTCAAGATAAAAATCCAGATATTATCTTCAGTGCAACAAGAGAGCATTAAAATCATATGCTTTTTAAGTAGAAAAAATATGCTATAATTTTTAAGTCTTTGTATTATAAGTTATTAGGGTGCTAAATGTTTAAGAGTATCAATAAAATTCTTATTGCTGGAGTTGCTTTAGCAGCTATTCAATCAGCCTTCTCAATGGAAATATATACTGTTAAGCCAGGAGACTATTTATATAAAATAGCAAAAACTCATTCAGTAAAAGGGATAAGTAACTCTGAATTAACAGATGCTATAAAAGGTATAAATAAGTCAGAGATACCTGGTATCGTAGATAATCGTATAAAGATAGGTGATAAATTAGCTATTCCTACAACAAAGAGCGAAGTTGAAGATGGCTTAACTTTAGTTAGAAACCAGATGATTCAAGGGTCATATGGTCAGACAGATAATGATTCCACACCTAAGCCTGCTCCAAGTACTACAACTACAAGTAAGCTTGGTGATAAATCAATGGTTGCTTCAAAACAAGAATTAGCTTCATCTATGCCTAATACATCTGTACCAAATACTATTAGTCAGGATAAAATCCCTGTATTAGTTCCTGGCTCTGAGGATTCTGTGAATAATACGGATATACCTCAAACTTATAGTAGTAATTTAAATAGTGGTATAGATGCTAGTAGTATTAATGAAACAGCTTCTTCAGATAGTGTTGATAGTTCAGGAGGATCATTTTTATCTTCATTATTTAAACTTATAGTTTATATAGTTATTTTAGGTGTATTGTTCTTCATAGCTAAGAAGTACTGGGAAGGTAGAAGCTCTAAAAAAGAGTTGGAGCTAGAGATTCAAGGTAAGAGAAAGCGAGATCATCTAATGTCAAGAATCTCTCCAGTTGTATCTGATAATGATTTTTATAAATCTGAGAGCTCTCATCATCAACAAACTCCACAAGAGGAGTTTGACTTCTTTGCTAATGAGCAAGAAGCAAGCCAACAAGATACCTTAGATTTAGGTCAAGCAGAGACGACTCTTAATGATGAAATTAAAGATCTAAATGCAGATAATCTAGAGAACAGTTACCATAGTCAGAAAAATATTGCGATTAAGACTGATAAAGGTGTGGTATTTGAAACTTCTAGTGATGATGTGATTATCGGCAACGATGATAATGATGTAGAAGAGATTGATTCACAAGAGCAGGAAGAGCAAGAGTTACAATACATAGACGAGCTAATAGAGCAGTATTTGGAAAGTGAGAAATATCTTGAAGCAAGTATTACTATTCAAGATGCACTGGAAAAAAATCCAAATAATGTTGATTTACGCTATAAGCTTTTAGAAGTCTATGCTCAAGCTGGCGATGAAATTGCTTTTGAAGGAGAGGTTCATTTTATTAAATCTAAAAATATTGTGAGCATGTTTGATCCATTACATCAAAAAATAGCTAAACTTAGAGATAAATATTTCGAGTAATTCCAATTAATATACAATTTTTAGAGAATAAAAATGCTTTTTAGAAAAAAAAAGAACATTGAGAGCTCTGATGCTTCTCCTATCGAGTCAGATGATAATAAAAAAGGACTATTTTCAAGACTTCAGTCTGGACTTTCAAAAACCGCAAGTAAATTTGGTGGTGGTTTAAGTACCATATTAATGGGACAAAAAGTTGTAGATGAAGAGCTTCTTGAAGATATTGAAATGCAACTTTTAACTGCTGATGTTGGTGTTGAGGCAACCGATGAAATAGTTGAGCACTTGCGTGAAAAGGTTGCTAGGAATGAGTTACAAACAGCTGATAAGCTTAATGAGATAATTCAACAGAAGCTAACAGAAATAATTTTACCATGCCAGCAACCTCTAGAGATTGATTCAGATAAGACTCCTTATGTAATATTAGTCGTAGGTGTTAATGGGGTAGGTAAAACCACAACTATTGGAAAGCTTACTAAGAAGCTACAGTCTCAAGGTAAATCTGTTATGCTTGCTGCAGGAGATACCTTTAGAGCAGCCGCTGTTGAGCAACTTCGTGAGTGGGGTGATAGGAATAATACCCAAGTTATATATCAGCATGAAGGTGCAGATAGTGCTTCAGTTATATATGATGCAATTACTTCTGCTAAATCAAAAGAAATAGACGTTGTGATAGCTGATACTGCCGGTAGATTGCATAATAAAGATAATCTTATGCAAGAACTTAAAAAGGTTGTCAAAGTTATAAAGAAAGTTGATGGCTCTGCTCCTCATGAAGTTATGTTAGTTGTTGATGCAACTACAGGAGGTAATGCTCTTAGCCAAGCTGAAGCTTTCCATGAAATTGTTGATCTTACAGGTATAACAATAACAAAGCTTGATGGAACTGCTAAGGGTGGTATTATTTTTTCAATTGCTAGAAAGCTTGGATTACCGCTAAGATTTATAGGTGTTGGCGAGAAGATTGATGATCTTCAAGTTTTCAATGCAAAAGACTTTACAAGTGCTCTTTTTAATTCTAAGTAAATTAATAAAAAATCTCTTCGTTCATAATATTTTATTGCTTTAATCTATGAAATATTACAAACTTTGAATAATCTTAATTTATTTAATAGCTTCATATGAGAAGAGGAATAATTTTACTCTTTATCCAACTAATAGCCTCAATAGCTTTTTTTATTGCTACTGTAATTATAGCCAGATATCTTGGGCCAGAAGATTTTGGTGATTTCTCTGCTGCCTATAGTGTCGCATCAGTTGCGTATATGATAGCTCTCTTAGGAGCAGATGTTATAGCAACTAATGTAATAGCGGTATCTATTAAAGCTCAGAAAGAAGGACAAATAAAAGCTTTTGTCATATATGTATTTATTATAGTTGCTCTTTTGAGTATTTTTTACTATATAATGGCTGTTTGTACTTATTGGATCTCAAAAAATGTATTTCTATTGAAATATACTCATCCTGTTTTTATTGCTGTGATTTTTATTCCTGTTATGGCATTAACATTTTTTTTCTATCGAGTTTTAATTTCTTTTTCAAAACCTATACTAGCAAATGCTTTATTTAAGATACTTATAAACTTATCTATGCTTTTCCTAGCAAGTTTAATGTTTTTTGTTGAATCATTTAGAAGATCGCATATAGCAGTAGTATTATTTATGTTAGCTTGGATTGTTACATTTTCAGTGATGCTATTTATCTTAGCTAAAAGAATGAAAATATTTACCCCAGTTAGAGATAAGATTGAGTATAGAAGCTGGCTTAACTCTGGATTATCTGGGCTACCTTATACTTTGGCATTATTTACTTTGCCATATTTAGCTATTATAGGAGCAGAGGTTTTTTTAGCTAATGAAGATAGTGTGGGAATTTTTGCAACAGCAGCATCATTTTCGCAAGTTATTGCTAATAACTTTATTGCGTGTATACAGTCAGTGGCATTAGCCCCTATTGCAATAGCTATTTATAATAAGAAACTTTTAGATGTTAGAGTTATTCTAAATAAGCATTTTATTATTATAGGTGGTTTATGTATAACACTCGTAGTCATTATATTCTTCTTTGGCAAAGACTTATTGTTGATCTATGGTGAGAAATATACTTCTGGAAGTAATATTTTAACTATCTTTATAATAACACAAAGTATAATTTTGATCGGTTGTTTGGCAGCCCCAATACTTATTTATTTAAAGAAGAATATTATTGTTTTTTTAAGTTCAATTTTACTTATAGTTTTTCTAGTTGGATTTATTAGTGTATTAGGATACGTATTTCAAGAGCAAGGTCTTGCAATAGGAGTATTACTTGCGGTGCTTATAGTTTTTTTATTCCAAAATATCTATGCATATTCATTAACATCTAAAAATTAATTTAAATTTATATGATAATTTAATCTTGATTAAGTTTTATAATTTTTATGCTCAGACATATCTAAGTTTCTAGATTTATAAAATTCTCTGCTATATGATGAAAACTAGTGCTATTGACTCTTTTATCTAAGAGGACTTAGCTCGTATTGTCAATTTTAAGTATGAGGTAAACTTATGTCAGAAGTAAGTAAAGGGAGTGTTAGAGCTCCTTTTTGGGTTCTGTGGACTCTAGAATTGTGGGAGCGTTTTGGATATTATGGTCTACAAGCTATCTTAGCAATATATTTTGCTAAGCATCTTGGCTTTAGTGATGCTGATTCAATGCTAATTTTTGGATCATTTTCAGCATTTTTATATGGAGGCCCTTTGATAGGTGGATGGATAGGTGATAACTATCTAGGAGCAAAAAGAACAATTTTTATTGGAGCGGGTCTTTTAGCTATATCATATTTTTGTTTAAGTATATCCGCAAATTTATCAGAAGTCTTTGGCATTAGTGAGAAAGCAATGGTGATGTATGCCTTAGCAGGTGTTGCTATCGGTGGTGGTTTATTTAAAGCAAATCCAAGCTCTCTTATTTCAAAATTATATGATAAAGGTGATCCAGCATTAGATGGGGCAATGACCCTTTATTATATGGCTATTAATATAGGTTCTTTTATATCAATGCTATTGACTCCTATTGTTGCGGCGAAGTATGGTTATATGCATGCATTCTTTTGCTCAGCTTTTGGTATGCTTTTAGGTTTATTAAGCTATACTATTTTCTATCCTAAAATTAAGCATATCATGACTGAGGCTGGCTCAAGAAAAATGAGCTATTCAAAAATGGTAGTTGTAATTGTTGGAGCTTTTGTTGCAATACTGCTAGTTGGTAATATTCTTGAGAATACTAATTTATGTAGAATTATTGTTGCCGCAATTGCTATTGGTGCATTAATATACTTCTTCATGCAAATGTTCCAACAAGATAAACACGAGCAAAAAAGAATGATTGTAGCTTTGATACTTATTATCCAAGGAATAATTTTCTTTGTGTTATATCAGCAAATGCCGACATCACTAAACTTCTTTGCGGTAAATAATGTTAATACTCATTTTCTGGGGATGAATTTAGAGCCAGAGCAATGGCAGGTATTAAACCCTATAGTAATCGTTTTAATGTCGCCTATCTTGTCTGTTTTGTATAAGAAAGTACCAGGAACACATGTGACAAAATTTTGTTTTGGTATGACTCTTTGTGCCTTAGCATTTTTGGTTTTATATTTTCCTCAGTTTACAACATCTGATGGTATTGTATCTGGATGGTGGCTTGTGCTTAGCTATTGGCTTCAGTCTACTGGTGAGTTGTTAATCTCTGCTTTAGGGTTGTCTATGGTAGCTGAGTTATTCCCGAGAAAAATGGGTGGTTTTGCTCAAGGGATGTGGTTAATTACAACAATGATTGCAGGTCCTATAGGTGGGATAGTAGGTGCGTTAACAGCTCCTCCAGCAGGCCAACACTTCACTAAACTAGAAAGCATATCAGTTTATGGTCATGTATTTTTAGTAATAGGTCTATTTGTTGCAGTTGTAGCTATTATTATGTGGGTATCTCGAGGCTGGTTAAACAAAGTCATTGAGAGTACACGAGCTCATGTTAATGAAACTTTACATAATCCAAATGAAGATTTCTTTTTAGGGAAGAGTCACTAAAATTATATTTATTCCATGAAATTATTCTAAAACTAAATAAATACTCAATTACACATTTGAAAACTATGCTCAGACTTGTTATAGAATGTTTTTCTCGTATTATCTTTAGATTTGCATGCCTTCTTTTGCACTAGGGATAAACATCTTCTATAAAGAATTAAATAGGCTGATTAATTCAGAAATTATCTTTTATATCTGCTGTGACAACTTGTAGATTTATAAAAATTAGTTATATAAGATGAAGAAGAGCGTTATATGCCTACTTCCTTTTTTTTGAGGGAGAGGTTTAATTAAAATATTAATTTTAAATGTAAAGGAAATTAAAATATGTCGGAAACGAATAAGGGAAGTATGCGAGCTCCATTTTGGGTCTTGTGGACACTCGAGCTATGGGAGAGGTTTGGGTTTTATGGTTTACAAGCTATATTAGCTGTTTATTTTACAAAGCGTTTAGGCTTCAGTGAAGGAGATTCTATGCTGATCTTTGGCTCTTTCTCTGCACTTTTATATGGAGGGCCTTTGATAGGTGGTTGGATAGGTGATAACTACCTAGGCGCAAAAAGAACTGTTGCTGTAGGTGCGACAATTTTATTCTTATCATATCTATGTTTAAGTCTATCATCTGTTATAGGTGGTTGGATAGGTGTAAATGGTACATCTATAGTTCTTTACTCTTTAGCAGGTGTAGCTATTGGTGGAGGTTTATTTAAGCCAAATCCAACATCATTAATCTCAAAGCTTTTCAAAAAAGGTGATCCTGCTCAGGATGGAGCGATTACTCTTTATTATATGGCTATTAATATAGGTTCATTCTTTTCTATGTTGATGACTCCTATTATAGCTGTCAAATATGGTTATACACATGCATTTTTAGTTTCTGCCGTGGGTATGTTTTTGGGCTTATTATGTTATACAGTTTTCTATTCTAAGATGTCACATATCTCGAGTGAGGCAGGACTTAAAAAGTTTAGCTTTGCTAAGCTATTTGTGGTTTTAGTTGGTTGTATAATCGCTATTGCTATTGTTGGTAGTATCTTAGAGAAAACACAAGTTTGTAGAATAATAGTAACTATTATTGCAGTAATAGCTATTGTGTATTTCTTTGTAAAAATGGGACAACAAAACTCTCATGAAAGAAAGAGAATGATTGTGGCATTTATCTTAATTATACAAGGTGTAATATTCTTTGTGTTGTATCAACAAATGCCTACATCATTAAACTTCTTCGCTATTAATAACGTTGATAAGTCGTTCTTAGGTTTAACTATTCAACCAGAACAATGGCAGGTATTAAATCCTTTAGTTATTGTTATAATGTCACCGATTTTATCTGTTCTGTATAAAAAGGTTCCAGGAACTCATATCACTAAATTCTGTATTGGAATGACACTGTGTGCATTAGCATTCTTAGTATTATATCTTCCTCAGTTTACTACTTCTAATGGTATTGTATCTGGATGGTGGTTAGTATTAAGCTATTGGTTACAATCAACTGGCGAGCTATTAATATCTGCTCTTGGTTTATCAATGGTGGCAGAGCTTTTCCCTTCAAAAATGGGTGGTTTTGCTCAAGGGATGTGGTTGATTACTACAATGATTGCTGGACCTGTTGGTGGCTTTGTAGGTGCTCTAACAGCGCCTCCATCAGGACAACACTTTACTAAGCTACAAAGTATTGCAGTTTATGGACATGTGTTCTTAGTTATAGGTATTGTTGTAGTTGTGATTGCTATCATAATGTGGGCAATACGTGGTTGGTTAAACAAAGTTATCAATAGTACTTTAGACTATGTACAAACTTTACATAATCCAAATGAAGAGTCTGCAAATTTAATTAAATAATAAAAGTCTCAATTAATCTTCTAATTTTTTGTTAAAATACTTTCAGCTATTTTAAAAATATAATTTCTAATGTCTAATAAATTTTTATCAGGATTAAATCCTCAACAACAAAAAGCAACCTTGCTAGAAGACCGTAATTCTTTAATACTAGCAGGTGCTGGTAGTGGTAAAACAAAAGTTCTCACATCTCGAATAGCTTATCTTTGTCAAAATAAAAGTGTAGCTATAGATAATATCCTAGCTGTAACATTTACTAATAAGGCTGCTAGAGAGATACAGCAACGTGTTGAAAGTATGCTAGGTATATCGACATTTGGTATGTGGATAGGAACTTTTCATGGTATTGCACATAGACTATTACGTAAACATGCTCATGAGCTTGGACTAGATAAGAATTTTAGAATCTTAGATCAAGATGAACAAGCACAGCTTATAAAAAGAGTTATAAAAGATTTAGGCTTAGATGATAAGAAATATCCTCCTAAGCTATTACAGAATTTTATAAATAAGCAAAAAGATAAGGCTATACGTAGTAATAAACTTGCTAATCAATATGAAGTGAACTATAGCCATATCTATAAGGCTTATGAAGAACGTTTACTATTAGATAATGCTTTAGATTTTGCAGATCTTCTTTTGTATTTATACGAGCTTTTTTCATTAAATCAACAATTAAGAGAATATTACCAAAGTTTATTTAAATATATCCTTATTGATGAGTTTCAAGATACAAACCAAGTGCAATATATGTGGCTAAAACTTTTAGCTACAAATAGCAACTATACTATGGCTGTTGGTGATGATGACCAATCAATATACGGTTGGCGTGGAGCAGTTGTTGATAATATTCATAATTATGTCAAAGATATCAATAATGTTGAGGTTATAAAGCTCGAGCAAAATTATCGCTCAACCAAAAATATTCTAAAAGCAGCAAATTCTGTAATTAAGAATAATGATAACAGGATGTCAAAAGAGCTTTGGTCAGCAGCCGAAGAGGGTGAAAAGGTAGAGGTTTATTGCGCAGTAAATGAGCGTGATGAAGCTAAGTATATTATTGAGAAAGTTCGTAATCTACATTCGCAAGGTGTCGATTATAGTGATGTTGCAATACTCTATCGTTCTAACTATTTATCGCGTGTTTTAGAGGAGAGTTTTATATATGCAAGTATTCCTTATAGAATTTATGGTGGTTTCAAATTCTTTGATCGAGCTGAAATTAAAGATGCGTTGGCATACCTAAGATTAGCTGTAACAAATAGTGATAATTTAGCTTTTGAAAGGATTATTAATACTCCAACTAGAGGTATTGGTAATAAAACTCTAGAAACTATTAGAAATTTTTCTCAAATAAACTCAATTTCATATTGGCAGGCTACACTTGAGGTAATTCAAAGAGAGCTTGTGACTAAAAGAACAGCAGGACTATTATTTAAATTCATAGAATTGATTAATAAGATATCTAGTCAGATTAGTGAGCTAAGTTTGGATAAGTTACTTGAGTATGTGATTAATAAAAGTGGTTTATTAGCTTCTTATGAAGAGAAAAATACAGAAAAAGATCGTCAAAAAATAGATAACTTAAAAGAGCTTATAAGTGCAGCAAAAGACTTTGAACCTCAGATAGAACTACTTGATGATAATACAGATATTTTACAAGACTTCTTATCATTCGCTGTACTAGAAGCTGGAGATATGCAAGCTGATGAGACTGTAGATAGTGTTCAACTGATGACTATCCATGCTTCAAAAGGGTTAGAGTTTAAATATGTATTTATGGTAGCTGCTGAAGAGGGTGTTTTCCCTCCAAGCTCAATCATTAATGCAGAAGAAGCTTTTGATAGTACGCATTCTAAAAAAATGCGGGAGAAACTGGCAGAAGAAAGAAGATTGTTTTATGTAGCAATAACAAGAGCTATGAAAGCTTTGACTATTAGTTATGCTCAAGTACGTAACATATTTGGTCGTAGTAGTTTTCAGGTTAAATCTAGGTTTTTAACTGAGATAGATGACGAGCATCTAAGTGAAGGTAAGAGTCATAGTATAGATAAGCCAAAACCTAAGGTGCGACAAAAATCTAACTTTGGTGTCTCGGCGTTTGATTTTCTTAAGTCAAATAATTCTAAAGGAGATAGCTTTAATCCTGGTGATAGAGTTTATCATAAAGTTTTTGGTAAAGGTGTATTTGTTAAATCTCAAACTCAAGGTTCAAAAGAGTTTTTTACAGTTGATTTTGGCAGTGATGTTGGCCAAAAAATTCTTTTAGCAGATATTGCTAATCTAGTAAAAGTTTAGCTTATATAATATTTGAGTTTAAACATTATTCTATATAGGATATTTATCTTGCATTGTTATTATTTGCTTCTTATATATTGAACGATCGATCATGTTGTGATATCGTTTTTGATAAAGTGTTCAGTGATTTAGTTTTGAAATGATATTGTTATGAAGTATAAAAGACCTCTTATAAAAATTATATTTATTATTATAGGATTATTCGTCATCTTTGAGGTATATACCAGCTTTGATGAGATATTTGCTAGAGATGCTTATTTATATAGTAATATTTCAAGAGTTAATTCTAAGGTTAGTGGTCAAGTACTTAAGGTGGATGTCCATAACGGTCAAATTGTAAAGGCAGGAGAGGTTCTATTTGAATTAGATTGTAAGGATGAAAAACTAAAAAGAAATACAATTCAAGCAAATATCAACTTTCAACAAAATTATAAAAAAAGCTTATTTGTGGCTCTAAAGTTAGCTGAAGCGTCTTATAGAAATGCACAAGCGAATTTGAAAATATCAAAACAAGATATACTTAGATACAGGGACCTACATCAAGAAAAAGCTATTTCAGATATTGAATATGCCAAAAAACAACATGCTCTTATTAATCAGCAAACTGATTTGTTAAAATATAAGCAAGGAGTTGAAAATGTAACTTCTAACCTAATTAATACGAACGATCAAATTAAAATCTTACAAACTCAAGAAAAGCAAATAGAGAACAAGATTGATGAATGTAAGGTGAAAGCAAAAATTACGGGGAAAATAAGTAACTTTAGGTTAGCCAGAGGAGATTATGTAACAAAGGGGGAATCCCTATTTTCAGTTGTTGACAATAAGGACTGGGTGGTTATAGCGAACGTTAAAGAGTCTTATTTATCTTCAATTAGGGTTGGACAGAAAGTTAGAATAACAACAAGTGTGACAGGGTTACATTTCTTGACAGGTATTGTTATTCATAAAGATACTGCGGTAAGTAGGCCTGAGTATAGTCAAAACAGTGCTTTACCAAAAGTAAGCTTGTATGTTGATTGGGTTAGATTAGACCAGCGTTTTCCAGTTATGATAAAGATAGATAAAACGGACTTAAGTAGAGACTTCTCAGTAGGTGCAGATGCTCATGTTTGGTTTATTTAAAGAGTTATTTTATATTGAGTATTCTAATTTATATTTGAAAATAGCGGCTGTAGCAACATTAACGTGTATATTTAGTTTATTTATTTGTTTGTTCTTACATGTGAAGTATCCTTATTGGGGGGCGGTGACTGTCTTTGCTATACTTAGTCCAAATCTTAATATGATTTTATACAAGGCTCCAAGAAGGGTGTTGGGTACTATTATTGGCAGTGTAGTGGCTATTTTGATAGTATTAATCTTTTCAAGTTACCCTTTGCTAACTTTGATAGTATTAATATTATTGGGGGCAATAGGGTTTTATGTATCAAAAGTTATTGCAGAAAATTACTTTACACTATTTATTACAGTACATATATTGTTTATTGGTGTTGGCATTCTCTTTGATCCTAATATCGGCTTTAGTATTGCTGAATATCGACTTATCTCTAATTGCATTGCAATCGTTTGTACGTGTGTTGTTTTTTCTTTTGTATATAAGTTAGCAAGAGGTGCTGAATTTACTCCTACAAAGTCCTCTAAAGAAGATGCTTTTTTATATTCTGCGATTCTGACTGTATCAATTGTTATAGCTATTATAGTTTGGGAAACTCTAAAGATTCCTGGAGGATCTCTTAATATGGTTATTTGTTTAATAACTATAGCTGGTATTAATAATAGTGGTAGCTTGCTTAAAGGGAAACAAAGATTCTATGGTTGCATTTTAGGTGTTTGTTCAGGGGTTATTACTATTTTCTTATCATCAGTAAGTATTGTTATATTCTTTATTAGCTTTTTTTGTTTTGCTACCTTCTTTATTTATTATAGTTTAGCTCATAAAAGCTATCAATATACAGGACTACAAGCAGCAGTTGCTATATGTATAACATGTTTTCCTAACGATAGTATGCGGATGGTGATTGAAGATGGACTCTATAGGGCTTTAGGTATTATGCTTGGTGTGATTATAATAAATATAGTTTTTATGGTCTTTAGGTATGTCTTTAATAAGCCATAGTTCTATTTACTATGATCAATATTTCTAGCCATCATTTGTAACACCATAAAAGCAAAAAATAGGCAAACAATAAATATTGTAGTTATACTAATGTTTGCTTGGATATTCATTAAATTACCTACATCAATAGATGAGCCAACCACAAGCTGACCGATTTCAATAACTAAGGTTATGATCATGTTTGTTAGAGCTACGCCTATTGCTGCAAAGTTCTTTGGACATATTTTATTAAAATAGTACCAAACCAAAACTTGTGACGCAGAAAACATGCCAAATATAAATGTAATAAATATCGCTGAGTTCTTAAATATTCCTAGATTTATTAATATGCAAACTATACCAACTCCAAGTATTGAGATGTTGATTATATTTTTGCTATCAAATCTATTACAAAGTAGAGTTTTAATCGGAGAGAATATAATCCAACCTATAAATATCGATGTGATAAGTGTAGTTGAGAGTATATCACCAAAGCCATATGACTGTTTAAAGTATAAAATACCATATTGAGAAGTTAAAACAACAGTTGGTACATATAGTAGTCCTCCCCAAACAGCGTTCTGCCAAAGGCTTTTATTCTTTACAAGCTGTTTACTTACTTCAAATATTTGATCAAATTTAGGCATTAGAGATATTGAATATTTTTCTTTAGGTAGAGCGATAAAGAATAATAGCGCTAAAGGAAAGGCTATAAGCCCAGAGTAAATAAATATATTTATCCAAGAAGTGTCATAACTAGATAGTAGAACACTAATATTTTGAGAAAAAGCAGCTGCCAATGTGCCTAGAGAAATAACAACACTTGTAATTATAGAGAAGTATTTGGAATTTAGGTTTTCCAGAGTTAGTTTTAGAACTCCTATAAAAGCAAATGACGAGCCAATACCAACCAAAAGTCTACCAAATAATGCTAACTCATAACCACCTGATATAAATATTACATTCCCAATTCCGCAAGTGACTGTTGCAAATATGAGAATCTTTTTACTACCAAATCTATCGAGTAATATGCCAGCAGGTATCTGCATTAGAAGATAAGTAATATTGTAACTAGATACTAAAAATGAGAATCCAATATGTGTTGATATGTTAAAGTGTTGAACTATTTGTTCTTGGTAGACACCAGTTAATATTCTAAGAAAAAACTCATAACAGTAAAAACTTATACCAATAATTAGTATAAGTGATAATCGTAATTGTTGCATCGTGTTGTATGTGAATTGGTTTATTGAGATTAAATTTATACTTTTATATCTTATTTGTCTAATTAACTTTTGTTAATTCAAAGCTTGTTATCAACTAAATAAATTAATATAAACATAAAAATTGTAAATATATATTTAATTTAAAATCAGGTGAAAAAAAAGATTGATGATAAGTTATAAAATAAGTATTTAAATCGATGCTTATAACGATATTATCTTGTTTACATAACTATAGTTTTGACGCATAATTCCCTAATTAATCACTAATTTTTTTTCATATATGCAGAAGATAACTAGAGTTGGTTTTACTATATGGTTTATATGCGCATTTTTCTATGCTCTTGAGTTTATTGTCAGAGCTTCTGGGAACTCCTTATATAATAGTTTTATAATTGCTCCATATAGTCTTAGCCCAGAGCAAATTAGTGTCTTTAGTTCAGCATTCTACTGGGCATATGTAGCTTCTCAATTACCGGCAGGGATTTTAATTGATAAGTTTGGCATTAAGAAAATTATGCTAGTTAGTACTTTTCTTTTTTCTGTAGGAGTTTTTATTGCAACAAGATCAACATCTCAAGAGTATTTAATTTTATATAGAGTACTAGCTGGTGTTGGAGGAGGTTTTGCCTTTTTATGTTCATTAAAAGCAATAGCAATATGGCTACCAAAAAGAACATTCCCATTATTTACTGGAGCTACTCAAATGCTAATGTACGGCGCTGGTACTATTACTGGTTTACCATTAGTTATTTTAGCAAATCATTTTAGTATTCAGGTGATTATGTCGGCTATATTAGTAGTTTCATTGCTATTATTTTTAAGTGTAGTATTTTTTATATCATCAAATGAACCTCATAATCAAAAAGATACTGATGAGCTAGCAGATACGCATACAAAGATAGAAGATATCCCAATTGTTTTTAAAATTAAACAGATTTTACTTAATGGTTTTTTTTGTTTTACCATTTATGGTACTACAGCGCTATTTGCAGACTTGTGGAGTTATAGATTCTTAAGTTTAGATGGATATCCTAAAGAATACGCTGGATTAGCTTCATCTATGATATTTATCGGAATTGCTGTCTTTAGTCCATTGTGGGGTGTTATAGCAACTATCTTAAATAAACAAAAGATCTTACTAACTCTAGCTTCGGTGTTTGGGTTTTTTATAGTTATAGCGATTGTGTATTTGCATCTTAATCCAGTTGTTATGTGTATCTTATGTGTTTTATGGGGTGGAATGCAGGCTGTGCATGTATTGAACTTTACAATATTACGCGCACATATTAGTCCTCTATATATTGCAACAGGTCTTGCTATGGTAAACCTTTTTATTCCTTTAAGTGGTGCTGTGCTACAACCTTTTGTAGGATATACTGTGACGTTTTTAGATAAGGCAGGATTTGATCATTTGCAATCTTTTAAATATGCTTTACTAATTCTTCCTATACTAATGTTGTTATCAGTTGTATTGTCACTTTTTATTAAGGAGAAAAAAGCTTAAAATATATTTTAAATCTGTTTTAATTTTTTAAAAAAGGAACACTAGAATCATGTCAAAAGAGTTTATTTTAGCAGTAGATCAGGGAACAACTAGCTCACGTGCTATTATTTTCGATAAAAAAGGAAATATAAAAAAGATTGCACAAAAAGAGTTTACACAAATATATCCTAAAAGTGGCTGGGTAGAACATGATGCTATGGAAATCTGGGCGTCGCAAAGTAGTATTGTTAGAGAGGCACTTGAGTACGCTAGAGTTTCTCCTCGTGATATTGCGGCAATAGGTATTACTAATCAAAGGGAAACAACAGTTGTCTGGGATAAAAATACAGGTCAGCCAGTTTATAATGCTATAGTTTGGCAATGTCGTAGAACATCGCATATATGTGATGAAATTAATAAAGATGAAGAGCTTAAAAACTATATTCGTAAAAGCACTGGACTTATAGTCGATGCATATTTTTCAGCTACAAAAATCAAGTGGATATTAGATAATGTAGAAGGTGCTAGAGATAAGGCAGAGAAAGGTGATTTACTCTTTGGTACGATTGATACTTGGTTGATTTGGAATATGACAAAAGGTGCGGTTCACGCAACAGATTTTTCAAATGCTTCTAGAACAATGTTGTTTAATATTAATACATTAGAGTGGGATAAAAAAATCTTAGAATATTTAAATATTCCAGAGTCAATGTTGCCAGAGGTTAGATCATCAAGTGGTGATTTTGGTCACACGCATGAAAGTACTTTAGGTGGAGCTAGAATTCCAATAACTGGAGTTGCAGGCGATCAGCAATCAGCATTGTTTGGACATTGTTGTTTTGAAAAAGGTATGGCTAAAAATACTTATGGAACAGGTTGTTTTGCGCTAATGAATGTTGGCGATAAACCAGTATTTTCTGATGCAGGTCTTCTTACGACTATTGCATGGGCAGAAAATGGCAAACCAACTTATGCCCTAGAAGGTAGTGTATTTATTGCTGGTGCAGTTATTCAATGGATAAGAGATGGCTTAGGACTTGTACGTTCTGCTGAGGATAGTGAGTATTATGCAACAAAGATTGATTCAACAAATGGTGTATATCTAGTACCAGCCTTTGTTGGTCTTGGTACGCCATATTGGGATATGTATGCTCGTGGGACAATAGTAGGTATAACTAGAGATACAAGACGTGAGCATATTATTAGAGCAGCACTTGAAGCGATCGCGTATCAAGCAAAAGATGTTTTAGAGTGCATGAAAGAAGATACAGGTCTTGATCTTGCAGGTTTAAGAGTAGATGGTGGCGCTGTGCAGAACAATTTCTTAATGCAGTTCCAATCTGATATCTTACAATCTGAAATCTCAAAACCAAAGATTAATGAAATTACCGGTTTAGGTGCTGTTTTCTTAGCAGGTTTAGCTGTTGGTTTCTGGAAAGATAAAGAAGAGCTTAAAACTATTCTAACAACAGAGAAGACTTTTAAGCCACAGATAGGTCCTGAAACAGTAGCTCATGATTATAAAGGCTGGAAAAAAGCAGTTGAAAGAAGTAAAGCTTGGGTAGAATAATAAAATGCAAAATAATTACGATATTATAATAATAGGTGGTGGAGCAACGGGATTTGGTTGTGCTGTAGAGGCAGTTTCTAGAGGTTATAAAACGTTACTTTTAGAAGCTTACGATTTTGGGAAAGGTACTTCTTCGAAGTCCACGAAACTTATTCACGGCGGTTTAAGGTATCTAGAAAATTTTGATTTTGCTTTAGTTAAAGAAGGCTTAGAGGAGAGATTTTCATTCTTGCATAATGCGCCTCATTTAACACATAGACAATCTTATCTTATCCCAACACGCAGTTATTTTGAAACTATCAAATATACTATAGGTGTCAAGTTATATGAGTTTTTATCTGGAAAATATAAAATTGGTAAAAGCTATAACTTGAATAAAAAACAAACTCTAGCAGAGCTACCTAATATTGAAGACTCGAAGCTTAAGAAAAGCTTGGTGTATTATGATGGTCAGTTTGATGATACAAGACTTTTAGTTTCTTTAATGAGAACTTTTGAGGCAAAGGGAGGTGTAGCATTAAATTACCATAGAGTTGAAAAAGTATTTAGCTCAACAGATTCAAAACTAGACACTGTTAAAGTTACATATACTTTGAGTGGTGAGCAAAAAG
Source organism: Francisella sp. LA112445 (assembly GCF_012224145.1). Taxonomy (NCBI): domain Bacteria; kingdom Pseudomonadati; phylum Pseudomonadota; class Gammaproteobacteria; order Thiotrichales; family Francisellaceae; genus Francisella; species Francisella sp. LA112445. The sequence continues at coordinate 1,873,033 of NZ_CP041030.1, read as the reverse complement.
AGTTTACAGCGAAGCATATAGTTAATGCTACAGGTACATTTACTGATAAAACAATAGATATTGCTAATCAACAGGATTCTCATAAGTATGTATCAGTGGCACAAGGAACACATATTGTTTTTGATAGAAACAAATTCCCAACTGAGCATGCAATACTGATTCCTGAGACGGAGGATGGTCGTGTATTGTTTATCTTACCTTGGCATAATCATCTTATAGTTGGTACAACTGATATTAAAAAAGAAGCTCCAAGTATTGAACCAAGGGCAGATAAGGCTGAAATTGATTTTATACTTGAGACATTTAACCAGTATGCTAAAGAAAAGGCTACTGTAGCTGATATCAAGTCAGTATATTGTGGTCAGCGGCCATTGGTTTCACCAAAGAGTGCTAAAAATACTGCAAAAATATCACGTAAGCACGAAGTCGTTGAGTCAAAAGATGGCTTGATTACAGTTGTTGGTGGGAAGTGGACTATCTTTAGAAGAATGGGACAAGATGTTATTGATTTTATTGAGTCTAAGAAGATTGCTCAGAAGATATCGAAAACTTCTGATGAATTGCTTGTAGATGCTATAGATTCTAAAGAAACTTATCCTCTGCGAGTCTATGGTAAAAATGCTAATAAGATTAAAGATATTCAAACTGAAATCGACAACTTTGAATTATTACATAAAGATCTTCCATACTATCAAGCTGAAGTTGTCTATCATGCTAGATATGAGAAAGCTAAAACTGTAGAAGATGTATTAGCTCGTCGTACTAGAGCAGCATTTTTAGATATTAAAGCTAGTATTGCTGCAGCTCCTGTAGTTGCAAAGTTAATGGCAAAAGAGCTTGGCAAAGATAGATCATGGCAAAATCAACAAGTAGAAGCATTTAAAGAGTTTGCTAAGAATTTTGATGTTAATGAATTGTATAGGTAGAAGTTAATATGTTAGAAGCATGTATCGCAGAATTTATAGGAACTATGCTACTTATCCTTTTAGGTAATGGTGTTGTAGCAGGTGTAGTTCTAAATAAAACAAAATCACATAATGGTGGCTGGGTTGTCATTACTTTTGCGTGGGGCTTGGCTGTATTTATAGGAGTACTAGTTGCAGGGCCTATTAGTGGAGCTCATTTAAACCCTGCTGTAACTATAGCTTTAGCTTTAGCTGGCAAGTTTTCATGGGCTTGGGTTGTTCCTTTTATTGTGTCACAAGTTCTTGGAGCAATGTTTGGGCAACTTTTAGTTTGGTCTATGTATTATCCGCATTACTCAGCAACAGATGATACTGACTTAAAACTAGCGACTTGTTGTACATCTCCAGCTATAAAAAGCATACCATCTAATTTAATGAGTGAAATCATCGGTACTTTTGTATTGATCTTTGCAATATTGACAATGCATGGAGTAGTAGTTCATTCTGGAAGCGCTAGCTTAACAACAGCATATCCAGTTGATATGGGAGCTCTTGGTGGAATTCCTGTAGCATTTGTTGTAATCGCTGTGGGTATGTCGTTAGGAGGTACTACTGGGTATGCAATAAATCCAGCTCGAGACTTTGGTCCTAGACTATTTCATGCTATTATGCCAATACAGGGTAAAGGCTCTTCGCAATGGAGTTATGCATGGATTCCAGTTGTTGGACCTGTAATTGGAAGTGTAATTGCGACAGCTTGTTATCTGATATTAAAAACAAAAGGAGTCTTCTAGGAGAGGTTTTAATATGTGTAGTCTTAGTTTTGTTTTAGTGCCTCTTGCAGACCCATTTAGGCTAACAGGACTACTTGTTTTATTCTTATGCTGGTATATTCTCCGTCAGATTGTTCTTAATAATAAAAGGTGGGATGGACTATTTTGGACATTCTTCTCCTTATTTCTACTTAGTTTAGCTACTTATGGCTATTTGATGAGCCATGTTTATGCTAAAAATACCTTCTCTTATAACGTTATCATATATTGTGCCGCGATTATTGTTATCTGTGGTTTACTTTTATCAAAAAATAGAACTTTGAAGTTTGAAAGCGACCTTGTAAGCAAACGAGCTATTTTTTTATTTATACCTTTTTTTGTATTTGGACTTTTATATCTCTTAACTTTGGATTTTGATTTTAATTGTAGTGCTACTCCGTATTGGGTGTTTATAATATTGCTACAGGTTGTCGTTTATCCGACACTTTTATTATTCGGTATATTAGCTTTTTTATGTCGTTTATCAGCTTGCTTTACAGCATTTATGGCAGCTATGGCACTATTTTTGGTTGAATGTGCTTTGTTCGTTATCGACGCTATAATTAATACAACTAGTTATGGTGAGTTGTTGATGAGGTTGTTTTTTTGTACGATCTATTTTGTCTATGCGGGGGTATCGATTTATATTTTAAATCAATGTAGGACTTTTGTAAGAAAAAGTTAGTTGTAGATAAGTGTTTTAGATTGTTTATAATAAATATATCTTATTATAAATAAATGTAGTAAAACTAAAGGAGTTTTCTAAGGTATGTGTAAGTTAGGTTTTGTTCCAATACTGATGGATGATCTTCTGAGACTACTTGTTTCGATCTTCTTATTTATTTGTTGTGTAATTATGGGATATATTTTTACTAAAAAGAAGTCTTGGGATATTCCTTTTTGGATATTCTTCGCACTATTTCTATTTAGTTTGGGTGGGTATGGTTATGTGGTCCATCATATTTATTTAGAAAATACTTTTTCATATGATGGCTTTATCTCTGGAGCAGCATTTATAACAGTTTGCGGCCTTTTATTCTCAAAGCATCGTTATGTTGATTTTAATAATAAACTTTTTAGTAAAAAAACACCTATATTATTTGCAACATTCTTTGTCTTTGCTTTTATCTATATTTTGACTATAAAATATGATCCAGACTGTAAGATTTTTCCTCACGAGATATTTATAACAATTTTGCAAATAGTGGTTTATCCTTTGCTATTATTATTTGGGATATCTGCATTTTTATATAGGTTCTCAATTTGTATATCTGTCTTTGCTATTAGTATGGCATTATTTTTAGTTGAGAATGTTTTGTTTATAACTCATGCGTTAGTTTCTAGGATAGAGCATGAGCAACTTTTAGAAGAAATTACTTGCGCAACCATATCTATTGTTTTAAGTATTGTAGCTATTTATATACTTGCTCATTCAAAAAAGGTTTATAAGGAGAGGTTAAATGCAAACAGTTAACACAGGAGGGTCTTTATTAATGAGTATTGTTGTTGCACTAATAATTTTAGTAGTGGGATTCTTTGCTTCAAAGTATATTAGATCATTTACATATGAGCTACTAAAAGAATATGATAAAACAGTCTCTCAATTTCTTGCGAATGTTATATATGCAATATTTCTGGTTTTAGTTGTTGTTATTGCTTTAGGGAAGCTTGGAGTACCAATATCTCCTATAACAGGAGTTTTAACAGGTATTGTATTTGGTATTTCAATGTCTTTAAAAACATCATATAGCATTGTTGCCTCTGGTATTATGCTTGCTTTTAGTAAGCCTTTTGAAGTAGGTGAAAAGGTTGATCTTGGTGGAGTGACTGGTACAGTTAAATCTATAGGTTTTTTGTATACTAAGCTTATAGATAAGGATGGTAATGAGATTGTTATGTCAAATAGTATGGTGATTTCTAAAGTTATTACAAGATTTGTTGAAACTGAAAAATAATGCAAAAAAACTTCTTCTCTACAGATAATAGCCTTTATCTATCAAATGGCGAGAAAATACTTCTTAATGATCAGCAGCTAGAAGCAGTCAATCAGATCAAAAAGTTTTTAAAAAGTAGTGATAATTTTTTTCTTCTTTCAGGGTTTGCAGGGACGGGTAAAACTACGGTTGTTAAAAAAATTCTTGATGAATATCCTAAAAAGGCTGTTGTTTCAGCGCCAACGCGTAAGGCTAATGCTGTTATATCTCAAGCTACAGTTTCCCATGGCTATACTATACATTCTCTTTTAGGGTTACAGCCTGATATTAATCTTGAGAATTTTAATCCTAACGATCCTGTATTTGGTCAAATCAAAAAAGCTACGATAGGGTATTACGATCTTATAGTTATTGATGAGGCAAGTATGATTAATAAAGATTTGCTTGACCTTATTACTACAGAATTACGTAATTCATCAAAGGTCTTGTTTTTGGGTGATGAAGCGCAAATTCCTCCTGTTGGAGATAAGTCTAGTCCTGTTTTTGATTTAGAAAATAGAGCTAATCTTACTATGCTAATGCGTCAATCTGAAGATAACCCTTTAGCAGAGCTTAGTCAAAAGCTAAGAGGTGCAGAGGAAAACCTTCCTGAGTTTTTAGTTGAGCGACAAACTCTATTAAATGATTTAGGAGATGGAATTGTATTTAAATCAACTAATGAAAGCTTTAGAGAAGAGCTAAAGCGTGTTTTTAGTTCAAGTTATGCAAAAACAGATCCAAATTATGCAAAGCTAATCGCTTGGCGTAACAAGACAGTGATGCAAGCTAATTTGATTATTCGAGAGCTAGTATTCGGCCAAAACGCAAAACAGCTTGAAAAAGGAGATGTTTTAACAGGGTATCGTGCTGTTAAAGCTAAACAAAGAGATGCTTTTCTGATTAATAATGGTGTTGACTATAAAGTAGTTAATGTCTCAGATAGATTAAAGAATGCTAATGGTATATATGGGTATGAGGTAACAGTATTAGAAAAATCGAGACTATTTCGAGGCTTTGATGAAAAAAGTATGTTCATCGTCGATGTTCAAGAGTCTGATAATCTACATGATTATGCTGAGATTCATGATGCTTTGTTGGCACAAGCAAGAGGCGACAGGAAATGGAGTATCTATAATAGTTTTCGTAGAGACAATGTTTTGATGAAAGATATAGAGTGTTACAGAGATGGAAGTTTGAGAGATAAAAACTGTTGGATTAGAAAAGACTTAGATTATGGATTTGCGATAACAGTACATAAGTCTCAAGGCTCCACATATAAAAAAGTTTTTGTCTTGTTAAAAGATATTGTATTGAATAAAAATATTGCTGAAAGAAACCAAATTTTATACGTGGCTATAACAAGGCCGCAAAAGTTGTGCGTAGTGCTATAAAAAAAATCGTTTATGCTTTACATTTATGTGTGCCCATAGTAAGATATGCTTAGTTTTTTGTAAAAATATTCTCTGCGAAAAACAAATATAGAATTAAGTAAGAAAATGCTTGATTTTTGCTCAAATAAACTTTATAGTTATCTAAAAGTTTTAGGGGAGGGATTCCCGAGCGGCCAAAGGGATCAGACTGTAAATCTGACGGCTCAGCCTTCGCAGGTTCGAATCCTGCTCCCTCCACCATGCGGGTGTAGTTCAATGGTAGAACTTCGGCCTTCCAAGCCGATAGCGTGGGTTCGATTCCCATCACCCGCTCCACCTAAATCTAATTTTTTTATAATGTGTGAATTTAAAAGCTCGCATGGCTCAGATGGTAGAGCACTCCCTTGGTAAGGGAGAGGTCACCAGTTCAAGTCTGGTTGTGAGCACCATATTTGTGGTTTTTGTTTTTTGTTGAAAAAATGGAGTTAAAAAATGGCTAAAGAAAAATTTGAACGTTCGAAGCCGCACGTAAACGTAGGTACTATTGGTCACGTTGACCACGGTAAAACTACTCTTACTGCTGCTATCACTAAAGTTATGGCTGAGAAAAACGGTTCTCAAGCAAGAAACTTTGATGAGATCGATAACGCACCTGAAGAAAAAGCACGTGGTATTACTATTAATACTTCACATGTAGAGTATGAGTCTCCAAACAGACACTATGCTCACGTTGACTGTCCAGGACACGCGGACTACGTTAAAAACATGATTACTGGTGCTGCTCAAATGGATGGTGCTATCTTAGTATGTTCTGCTGCTGATGGTCCTATGCCACAAACTCGTGAGCATATCCTACTTTCTCGTCAGGTTGGTGTACCATATATCGTTGTTTTCTTAAACAAGTGTGATATGGTTGATGACGAAGAGTTATTAGAGTTAGTTGAAATGGAAGTTCGTGAGCTTCTTGATCAATACGAGTTCCCTGGTGATGATACTCCAATCGTTATGGGTTCTGCTCTTAAAGCCTTAGAAGGTGAAGAGCAATATGTTGAGAAAATTGTTGAGTTAGTTCAAGCTATGGATGACTACATCCCAGCTCCTGAGCGTGACACTGACAAACCATTCATTCTTCCAATTGAAGATGTATTCTCAATCTCAGGTCGTGGTACTGTTGTAACTGGCCGTGTTGAGCGTGGTGTAATCAACGTAGGTGACGAAGTTGAAGTTGTTGGTATTCGTCCAACTCAAAAAACTACTGTAACTGGTGTTGAGATGTTCCGTAAGCTTCTTGATAGAGGGGAAGCTGGTGATAACGTTGGTATCCTAGTTCGTGGTCTTAAGAGAGATGATGTTGAGCGTGGTCAAGTATTATGTAAGCCAGGTTCAATTAAGCCGCATACTAAGTTTGAAGCTGAAGTATATGTTCTTTCAAAAGAAGAAGGTGGTAGACATACTCCATTCTTCAAAGGATATAGACCTCAATTCTACTTCCGTACTACAGATATTACTGGTGCTGTTGAGCTTCCAGAAGGTGTTGAGATGGTAATGCCAGGTGATAACGTTAAGATGACTATCACTCTAATCAACCCAATCGCTATGGATGAAGGTCTACGTTTCGCTATCCGTGAAGGTGGTAGAACTGTAGGTGCTGGTGTTGTTGCTAAAATTATCGAGTAATAGATAGTTTTAAATTTAGGTCAGTAGTTCAATTGGTAGAGCAGCGGTCTCCAAAACCGCAAGTTGGGGGTTCGAGTCCCTCCTGGCCTGCCACACATAATTAAGGCGGTGTTGTAATTTTGCAACATCGCCTTTTTTATTTCTTGATATTATATTCTCCGTGTGTTATTTTATAGCCTACGTTTATAAATTCCCTATGTTTAAATTACTCTTTTTAAAGGATTATTTTTGTGAAAAAGAATCAAAATTTTAATAATAATAAGGTTTGGGTTAGTGGGGCGACTAAAGCTACTGAAGTAGTAAAGATCTCTAAGTCTAAGAACATGCTTCTATGGGTTGTTGCTGCGGCAATAATAGTTTTAGGTGTTGTAGCTACTATGTACTCAGATGTATTGGGAACTACATATAGTACTTTTAATACGTCGCTAGTTGTTGTTGTGGTTTTGCTTGCTCTAGTGGTTGCAAGATTTACAAATCAAGGTCGTCGTTTTTGGGCTTTTTTCCAAGCTTCAAAGCTGGAATTAGCAAAGGTTGTTTGGCCAACTCGTAAAGAGACTATGACAATTACAGCTATGGTGATCGCTGTTGTTGTTATTTTTGCACTGATAATATCTTTGTTTGGTGTTATATTTGAAACTTTTATTCAATATTTTCTAGGTTAATAAATAAGGTATAAGTATGCTTTGGTATGTTGTGCAAGTGCACTCTGGTTATGAAAAAAGAGTGAAGACTCAGCTTGAAGAGAATATTGAGATAGCGGGTCTACAAAAAAGTTTTGGTAGGATTCTAGTTCCTACTGAAAATGTTGTTGAAATGAAAGGTGGTCAAAAACGCAAGAGTGAGAGAAAGTACTTTCCTGGATATGTTTTGATCGAAGCAAATTTAACTACTGAAGCTTGGGATGTTATTAAGGCAGTTCCTAGAGTATTAACGGTAGTTGGTTCAAGAGGTAAGCCGATTCCATTAAGTAAGCCTGAAGTTGAGAGGATTTTAGGGTTTATGGAAAGTGGTGAAGCTGCTGTTGAGCCTAGATTAAGAAAATCTTACCAAGTTGGTGAGGTTGTTAGGGTTCTTGAAGGACCGTTTAATGACTTTACTGGTGTGGTAGAAGAAGTTAACTATGAGAAATCAAGATTAAGAGTTGCAGTATCTATTTTTGGTAGATCTACGCCTGTTGAACTTGAGTTTTCACAAGTTGAAAAAGAATCTTAAGAATTATCTTGAGATAGTAGGGAGCTTATTTTAGATAAGTGTTATTAACCTAATTTGGAGAAAAAAATGGCTAAGAAGAAAATAGAAGCTATTATTAAGTTGCAAGTAGCAGCTGGAAAAGCAAACCCGAGTCCACCGATTGGTCCTGCACTAGGTCAGCACGGTGTTAACATTATGGGTTTCTGTAAAGAGTTTAATGCTAAGACACAAGGTATGGAACCAGGTATGCCAATTCCTGTTGAAATATCTGTATATAGTGATCGTAGCTTTACTTTTGAAATGAAAACGCCACCGGCTTCTTATTTAATTAAGAAAGCTGTCAACGTTAAATCAGGTTCATCAAACCCATCAAAAGATTTTGTTGGAACTATTACTCGTGAGCAATTAGAAGAAATCGCTAAAGTAAAAGATCCTGACTTAACAGCTGCTGATATGGATGCTGCTGTAAGAATTATCGCTGGTTCTGCTCGTAGTATGGGCGTAAAAGTAGAAGGGGTTGAGTAATGGCTAAAATTTCAAAAAGAATGAAAAATATTGCAACTAAAATAGATGCAGAAAAGAAATATCCTGTAACTGAAGCTTTCGAACTTCTAAAAGAAGTGTCTTCAGTTAAGTTTGTTGAATCAGTAGATGTTTCAGTTGCTCTTGGTGTGGATCCACGTAAATCTGACCAAGTTGTAAGAGGAGCTTCAGTTCTTCCTAATGGTACTGGTAAAACTGTAAGAGTTGCAGTTTTTGCTAAAGGTCCTGCTGCAGATGCTGCTAAAGAAGCAGGTGCTGATATCGTGGGTATGGAAGATCTAGCTGATGAAGTTAAAAAAGGTAATATGGATTTTGATGTTGTGATCGCATCTCCTGATTCTATGAGAGTTGTTGGTCAGTTAGGTCAGATCTTAGGTCCTAAAGGTCTTATGCCGAACCCTAAAGTTGGTACTGTAACTATGGACGTTGCTAAAGCTGTAGCTGATGCTAAAGCAGGTCAAGTTAGATATAGAGTTGATAAGGCTGGTATTATACATACTACTATTGGTAAGGTTAATTTTGATACAAATGCGTTAAAGCAAAACTTAGAGCAGTTATTAACTGATCTTAAAAAAGCTAAGCCTTCGGTATCAAAAGGTGTATATCTGAAAAAAGTTTCTGTATCTAGTACTATGGGTCCAGGAATTGGTGTTGACTTTTCAGATTTAAACATATAGAATAATACCTTGCAATTTCTTTGGGTTGTATGAAAGTACAACGATCAAAGACCGTAGGAGCTAGGCTCGCCTAGCTTAATAGTTATCCTACGCAGACGATGTTGACAACCTTTTTTGGTCTAAATATCGTGTTAATTAAATAAAGTGTAGACAATAAAATAAGGAGTCGATATGGCACTTAGAATAGAAGACAAAAAAGCAATTGTCGCTGAAGTTGCTGAAAATGTCTCTACAGCATTGTCTGCAGCAGTTGCAGATTACCGTGGTTTGACTGTTAATGAAATGACTTCATTAAGAAAGCAAGCGCGTGAGTCTGGAGTTTATTTAAGAGTTGTTCGTAACAACTTAGCACGTTTAGCAATTAAAGGAACTGATTTTGAGTGTCTTGGTGATGCTCTTAAAGGTCCTCTTGTTCTTGCTCTTTCTAAGGATGAGCCAGGTGCGGCAGCTAAGCTATTTAAAAACTTCCAAAAAGATCATAGTGTCTTTGAAGTTAAAAATTTAGCTATGTCTGGTGAACTGTTTGGTCCTGAAAAGTTAGATGACTTTGCTAAGCTTCCTAGTAGGGAAGAGGCACTTGCTACATTACTTAGTGTTATGCAAGCACCAGTTACTAAGTTTGTTCGTACTCTTAATGAGATTCCTTCTCAAGCTGTACGAGTATTTGCTGCTGTTGGAGATAGTAAATAATTGCACTGGCTTTTTAGAAAGCTGAAAAAAAGAATTAATTGTTAAATAAATAGGAGTTATAAAATGTCTATAACAAAAGAAGATATCCTAAATGCTGTTGCTGATATGAGCGTAATGGATGTATGTGATCTAGTTAAAATGATGGAAGAAAAATTTGGTGTTTCTGCTGCTGCTGCTGTTGCTGTTGCAGGTCCAGCTGTTGGTGGCGAAGCTGCTGCTGCTGAAGAGAAGACTGATTTTGACGTTGTTTTAGTTGATGCTGGTTCAAACAAAATCGCTGCTATTAAAGCGGTAAGAGCTGCTACTGGTCTAGGTCTTAAAGAAGCTAAAGCTGCTGTAGAAGGTACACCTTTCACAGTTAAAGAAGCTGCTGCTAAAGAAGAAGCTGAAGAGCTTAAAAAACAACTTGAAGAAGCTGGCGCTAAAGTTGAGCTTAAATAATAAAATTCTAAAAAATAATTTTTAGAAACTTAAGACTAGTGGTCAATTTTGGCCCCTAGTCTTTCTAGTATTGAAAGATACATAGATATTGGCGCAAATATACTCATATTTGCTTTTTATTTTGTGTAAACAAAATCTTAGGGATGTTTTTGATGTCTTACTCATACGCTGAGAAAAAAAGAATTCGTAAAGAGTTTGGGGTTCTTCCTCATATCTTAGATGTACCATATTTACTTTCGATTCAAACAGAGTCTTATAAAAAGTTCTTAAATGCTGATGAAGCTAAAGGTAGACTTCACTCTGGTCTTGAATTAGTGCTAAAGCAATCTTTTCCAGTAGAAAGTAAAAATGGTCAATATGAACTTCATTATGTTGATTACCAAATAGGTGAGCCTAGTTTCGATGAAACTGAGTGTCAAGTGCGTGGTGCAACTTACGATGCTCCGTTAAATGTTAAATTAAGGTTAGTTGTATATAATAAAGAAGCTCTTCCAAATGAAAAAATAGTAGAAGATATTAGAGAAGAGTATGTGTACATGGGTGACATTCCATTAATGACAACAAACGGTACATTTATTATCAATGGTACTGAAAGAGTTGTGGTGTCACAGTTACATAGATCACCTGGCGTCTTTTTTAGTAAAGATGATTCAGAAGAAGGTGCATTTTCAGCACGTATTATTCCGTATAGAGGATCTTGGCTTGACTTTGAGTTTGATGCAAAAGGCATCGTATGGGCTAGAATTGATAGAAAAAGAAAATTCTGTGCTACAGTAATTTTAAAAGCTCTTGGATATACTCAAGAAGAGATATTAGAAAATTTCTCAGATAGTAAAACTATTACTTTTGATAGTAAAGGTTTTGCCCTTAAGTTAGATGATTTACCTAGTATGAAAGGTGAACTACTTAAGTTTGACATTGTGGATGATCAAGGCAAAACAATAGTTAAGAAAAACAAGAAATTAACATCTAGAGATGTTAAGAAAATTAAAGATTCAGGCATCGACTCTGTTGCTATAGATTTTGACTTAGTAAGTACTCTTAGAGTAGCGAAAGATATCGTTAATGAGGCTACTGGTGAAGTTATAGCATATGCAAATGATGATGTTACAGAGAGCTTATTAGAAGCATGCGTTGGTGTGGGCATGCTTGAGCTAGAAGTTATCGATTTCATAACTACTGAAAAAGGTAGATATATTTCTGATACTCTAAAGTATGATCTAACAAAAAATACTGATGAAGCTTTAGTTGAAATTTATAAAGTACTAAGACCTGGTGATCCTCCAGCAGCTGCATCAGTTAAAGCATTATTTGAAGGCTTATTCTTTATCGAAAGCAGGTATAGCTTATCTGATATCGGTAGAATGAAGCTAAATGCTAGATTAGGTTCAGATAAAGTTTCTAAAGATATTTATACTCTAGAAAATAGTGATATCGTTGGCGTATTAGAAGAGCTAATTAATATTCGTGATGGTAAAGGCAAGGTTGATGATATCGATCACTTAGGTAATAGACGTGTGCGTTCTGTTGGTGAGATGGTTGAAAACCAATTTAGAATAGGTCTTTACCGTGTAGAAAAAGGTATCCGTGAAAGTATGTCTTTAGTACATAAAGATAAGCTTATGCCTAAAGATATCGTAAACTCTAAGCCGATTACAGCTGCGATTAAAGAGTTCTTTACATCTGGTGCGTTATCACAGTTTATGGATCAGGATAACCCATTATCAGAAGTTACGCACAAGCGTAGAATTTCTGCATTAGGTCCAGGTGGTTTATCACGTGATAGAGCTGGTTTTGAGGTTCGTGACGTTCACGCAACTCACTATGGTAGATTATGTCCAATTGAGACTCCAGAGGGTCCAAACATTGGTCTTATCAACTCATTAGCTAGTTACTCTAGAGTAAATGACTTTGGTTTCTTAGAAGCCCCATATAGAAAAGTTGTTGATGGTAGAGTTACTGATGAGATCGAATACTTATCAGCTATCGATGAAGATAACTATGTAATTGCACAAGCTTCTACAGAACTTGATAAAGATAATCACTTTGTTGAAGATCTTATTCAGTGTCGTTCAGGTGGTGAAGCAATATTTACAGAATCTAGCAGAGTTCAATATATGGATGTTTCTGCTAAACAGATGGTTTCAGCAGCAGCGGCACTAATACCTTTCCTAGAGCACGATGATGCTAACAGGGTATTGATGGGTGCGAACATGCAACGTCAAGCTGTACCAACTCTTAAAGCAGATAAGCCTTTAGTTGGTACTGGTATGGAGAAGATTGTTGCTAGAGATTCAGGTAACTGTATCATAGCTAGAAATGCTGGTGAAATTGCGGAAGTAGATTCAAATAGAATCGTAGTTAAGGTAGATACTGATAAGTCTAAAGACAATAAGCTAGTTGATATCTATAGCCTAACTAAATTCAAGCGTTCAAATAAAAATACTTGTATTAACCAACGTCCAATAGTTAACGTTGGTGATAAGGTTGAAGCTGGTGATATTTTAGCAGATGGTTTTGCTACTGATTTCGGTGAGCTATCTCTAGGTCATAACCTTATGGTTGCTTTCATGCCATGGAATGGTTATAACTTTGAGGATTCAATTTTACTATCTGAAAGAATAGTGAAAGATGATAAGTATACAAGTATACATATTGAAGAGTTTACTTGTGTAGCTCGTGATACTAAGCTTGGTCCTGAAGAGATAACTGCAGATATTCCTAACGTAAGTGAGTCAGGTTTAGCAAAACTTGATGAGTCAGGGATTGTACATATTGGTGCTAATGTTGAAGCTGGTGATATTCTTGTAGCTAAGATCACTCCTAAAGCTGAACAACAACTAACTCCAGAGGAAAGGTTACTAAGAGCAATCTTTAATGAAAAAGCTTCTAATGTTGCTGATAGTTCATTGAGAATGCCAAGTGGTACTTCTGGTACAGTTATCAATGTTCAAGTTTTTGAAAATGATAAAGGTGGTAAGAGCTTAAGAGCACTTCAGATTGAAAAAGAGCAAATAAACAAGGCTCGTAAAGACTTTGATGAAGAGTTTGCTGTAATTGAATCTGTAGTTAGATCTTCAGTAGAAAGTGATATTGTTGGTGCTAAAGTTCTAAAAGCAAAAGGTCTTAAGAAAGGTGCTGTTCTAACTAAGGAGTTTTTAGAGAAACTTCCGTTTGCTAAATGGTTAGAAATATCTTTTGAAGATGAGAAGCTTAATGATAGAGTAGAAAAAGCTAAAGAGTATTATGATGAAGCAAAAATAGCTATTGATGCTAAATTTGAGATTAAGAAAAAATCTATTACTCAAAGCAATGAACTATCTCCAGGTGTACTTCAAACAGTTAAAGTTTTTGTTGCTATCAAGAAACGTATTCAGCCAGGTGATAAAATGGCTGGTCGTCACGGTAACAAAGGTGTGGTATCACGTGTACTACCTGTTGAAGATATGCCGTATATGGAAGATGGGACTCCTGTAGATGTTTGTTTGAACCCTCTAGGTATTCCATCGCGTATGAATATCGGTCAGATTCTTGAGGCTCACTTAGGTTTGGCTTCATATGGTCTTGGTAAGAGAGTAGAGAAAACATTAGAGCAAACTAGAAAAGCAGCTGAGTTAAGAAAAACCCTTGAAGAGGTTTATAATAGCGTTGGTAATAAAAAAGTTGACCTAGAATCTTTAAGTGATGAAGAAGTTTTAACTCTTTGTGAAAACTTAAAAGATGGTGTACCAATTGCAACTCCTGTATTTGATGGTGCAAGAGAAGAAGATATTAAATCTCTATTAAAAATAGGTGGTTTTGCAAGTAATGGTCAGATGAAACTTTTTGATGGCCGTACAGGTCAAGCATTTGATAGAAATGTAACAGTTGGTTATATGTATATGTTGAAGCTTGATCACTTAGTAGATGATAAGATGCATGCTAGATCGACTGGATCGTATAGTTTAGTTACACAACAGCCTCTAGGTGGTAAAGCACAGTTTGGTGGCCAAAGATTCGGTGAGATGGAGGTTTGGGCATTACAAGCATATGGTGCTGCTTATACGCTAAGAGAGATGTTAACAGTTAAATCAGATGATATAGCTGGTAGATCTAAAATGTATAAGAATATAGTTGATGGTAAGTTGACTATGAGTGTTGATGTTCCAGAATCATTCAATGTTCTAAGAAATGAAGTTAGAGCACTGGGTATAGATATGGATTTTGACCATTCATCTGAGGAAGAATAAGCTATCTTTAAAAGCTACTTATTTTTTGTTATTAAAATAAAAGTATAGGAGAGTTACCTGTGAATAACGGTATCCTACATCAAAATTACAATAGTAAAAAGTTTGATATTATTAAAATATCTTTAGCATCTCCAGAGGTTGTTCGTTCATGGTCTCATGGTGAAGTTAAAAAGCCAGAAACTATTAACTATAGAACATTTAAGCCAGAAAGAGATGGTTTATTTTGTGCTAAGATTTTTGGTCCTGTGAAAGACTACGAATGTTTATGTGGTAAATATAAGCGTCTAAAACATCGTGGTGTAGTTTGTGAGCGTTGCGGCGTTGAAGTTGAGCAAACTAAAGTAAGAAGAGAAAGAATGGGACATATTGATCTAGTTTGTCCTGTTGTACATATTTGGTACTTAAAGTCTCTTCCTTCAAGAATTGGTCTTTTCTTGGATATGCCTCTTAAGAATGTAGAGAAAGTTCTATATTTTGAGTCGTATATTGTTACTGATCCAGGAATGACACCTTTAGAGAAAAAGCAACTTCTTACAGATGAAGAGTATGCTGAAGCTCTAGAGAACTATGGTTATGAGTTTGAAGCATCTATGGGTGCTGAAGCTATTAGAGATCTATTATCAGATACAGATATTGAATCTGAAATAGAAATTTTACAAGAAGAATATGCACAAAGTAAATCTACAGCTAAGAAAGAAAAAGCTATCAAGAGATTAAGACTTCTTGAAACTTTCCAGGCATCAGGTAATAAGCCTGAGTGGATGGTAATGACAGTATTACCAGTTCTTCCACCAGATTTAAGACCTCTTGTACCTATCGAAGGTGGTAGGTTTGCAACTTCTGATTTAAACGATTTATATCGTAGAGTAATTAATAGAAACAATAGACTTAAAAAGCTATTAGATCTTAATGCTCCAGATATCATTGTTAGAAATGAAAAGAGAATGCTTCAAGAATCAGTTGATGCGTTATTAGATAATGGTAGACGTGGTAGAGCTGTAACTGGCTCTAACAAGCGTCCACTTAAATCATTAGCTGATATGATTAAAGGTAAGCAAGGTCGTTTCCGTCAAAACCTACTCGGTAAGCGTGTGGACTATTCTGGACGTTCAGTAATTACTGTAGGTCCATCTTTAAGATTACACGAGTGTGGTCTTCCTAAGAAAATGGCTCTAGAGTTATTTAAACCATTTGTATACTCTAAGCTAAGACTAGGTGGTCATGCTACTACTATTAAACAAGCTAAGAGAATGGTTGAGCTTGAAGAAGCGGCAGTATGGGATATTCTAGAGATCGTTATTAATGAGCATCCAGTTCTTCTAAACCGTGCTCCTACACTACATAGGTTAGGTATCCAAGCTTTTGAACCTAAGCTAATTGAAGGTAAAGCAATACAGCTACATCCTCTAGTGTGCGCGGCATTTAATGCTGACTTTGATGGTGACCAAATGGCTGTTCACGTACCTTTAACTGTTGAATCACAGTTAGAGTCGCGTGTGTTAATGATGTCTACAAACAACATCTTATCACCTGCATCTGGACAACCAATTATTACTCCTACTCAGGATATCGTGTTAGGTTTATACTATATCACTAGAGAAAAAGAGGGTGCTAGAGGTGAAGGTAAATTATTTGCTAGTTATGAAGATGTAAGCAGAGCTTATAGTTCAGGAACTATTGATATACACGCTAAAATTAAACTAAGAGTAGATAGACAAGTTTTTGATACTAAGGGTAATACTTATAATGAGAAAGGAGTTGTAAATACTACAGTTGGTAGAGCACTTCTTCTTAATATACTACCTGAAGGTTTATCTTTCTCTTTATTAAATAAAGTTTTAGTGAAGAAAGAAATTTCTAAAATTATCAACCAAGCATTCAGAGTGCTAGGTGGTAAAGCTACTGTAGTTTTAGCTGATAAATTAATGTATGCAGGTTTTAAATACTCAACTCTATCAGGTATCTCTGTAGGTGTTGATGATATGACTATTCCTGATGATAAAGAAGCTAAAGTAGAAGAAGCTGAACAAGAAATTAAGCATATTACAGAACAGTATCAATCTTCATTAATTACAGAAAATGAAAGATATAACAACATCATCAATATTTGGGGTAAAACTTCTGATGAGGTTGGAGCTTCGATGATGGATGCTATATCTAAAGATACAATCACTGTAAATGGTGAAACAAAAGAGACAGAATCATTTAACTCAGTTTATATGATGGCTAAATCTGGTGCTAGGGGTTCTTATAACCAGATGAGACAGCTTGCTGGTATGCGTGGTCTAATGGCAAAACCAGATGGTACGATGATAGAAACTGCAATTACAGCAAACTTTAGAGAAGGTCTATCAGTATTACAGTACTTTACATCTACTCACGGTGCTCGTAAGGGTCTTGCAGATACAGCTCTTAAAACAGCTAACGCAGGTTACCTGACACGTAGATTAGTTGATGTTGCTCAAGACTTAGTTGTTATTGAAGAAGATTGTGGTACTGATGATGGTTTAATGTTCTCAGCTATCGTTGAAGATGGTGAAGTTAAGGTTCCACTAGTAGAGAGAGCCTTAGGTAGAACATTAGCTGCTGATGTTGTAACTGAAAAAGGTATTGTACTATTAGAAGAAGGTACTTTATTGGATGAGAATCTAGTTGAGCTACTTGATGATAATGGTATTGATATGATCAAAGTTAGATCACCAATCACATGTAAAACACGTAGAGGTTTATGTGCTAAGTGTTATGGTAGAGATCTAGCGCGTGAAAGACAGGTTAACGTTGGTGAGTCTGTTGGTGTAATCGCTGCTCAATCAATTGGTGAGCCAGGTACGCAGTTGACAATGAGAACGTTCCATACAGGTGGTGCGGCATCTCTAGGTGTTACAGTTTCTGATATCAAAGTTAAAACAGCTGGTAAGATCAAGTTTAAGAACATTAGAACAGTAACTAACAAAGAAGGCCAAGAGATTGTAATCTCGCGTGCTGGTGAAATTATTGTTTCTGATACTATGGGTCGTGTAAGGGAGCAACATAAAATCCCTATGGGTGCAAATGTTCCTTTAGCTAGCGGTAAAACTGTAGAGATCGGTGATATAATTGCTACTTGGGATCCTCATGCTCAGCCATTAATTACAGATGTTGCTGGTAAGGTAGTTCTTGAAGATGTAATAGATGGTATAACATCTAAGCATACTTATGATGATCTAACTGGCCAACAAACTATTGAGATCACTTCTATATCTCAAAGAACAACATCTAAGAACTTAAAACCAGTTGTTAAGATTGTTGATGAAAAAGGTAATGAACTTAAGTCAATATCTTTAGCAGTAGGTGCTGTACTAAGTGTTTCTGATGATACTCAGTTAGAAATTGGTGATGTTGTTGCTAAGATTCCTCTAGAAGGGTCTAAGAACAAGGATATTACAGGTGGTCTTCCGCGTGTTGCTGAATTATTTGAGGCTAGACGCCCTAAAGAGGCTGCTATACTTTCTCCATGTGATGGTATGGTAAGACTTGGTAACAGAGACACTAAAGAAAAACAAAGAATTGAGATTTTAGATAAGAGTGGTCATATTATTGAAGAAATTTTATTACCTAAATCTCGTCACTTGGTTGTTTTTGATGGTGAAAATGTTGTTAAAGGTGATGTCTTAGCAGATGGACCTACAGATCCACATGATCTACTTCAGTATAAAGGATTAGAAGCTTTTGCTGACTATATATTGATTGAGGCTCAGTCTGTATATCGTATGCAAGGTGTTGTAATTAACGATAAGCATATTGAAACGATCGTAAGACAAATGCTAAGAAAAGCTGTTGTAATTGATGAGGGTGATAGTAAGTTTGTTAAAAATGAAAATATCGAACTTGTTAGAATCTTAGAAGAAAATGACAGATTACGTGAGCAAGGTAAGAAAGAAGTAGAGTTTGAACTTGTACTTATGGGTATTACAAGATCTTCTTTATCTACGGAGTCATTCTTATCAGCTGCGTCGTTCCAAGAGACAACAAGAGTACTTACTGAAGCATCGATACATTCTCAAGTGGATCAATTAAGAGGTCTTAAAGAGAACGTTCTTATTGGTAGACTAATACCAACAGGTACTGGTTTGGCTGTAAGAAAAGAATCTAAGAAGATTGAGAAAATAAGAGAAGAACTAGGTGTTGAAGATGGTATAGCATTTACTGATGCTGCAGCAGCTTTCAATATTGAAGAAACTTCTGTTGAAAATATCAAGCCTCAAGAAACTGAGAAAGACATCAATGAAGATATTGAAGAGTCATTAAGAAATGCTCTTGAATCATTAGATTTCTAAATTTGTTCTATATTATTTCTATCCTAAAATAAAATTTTATTATTCAAACATTTTAAATTATAATATAAGTCATATTGTACTTATTAATACTTATGGTAAATGTTTGGTATGTTAGCAAAACTCTTCTGGCAGATATTTTTTGGAATAGTTATAATTCTTATAGTAGTGCTATCTATATTGAATACTGATAGAGTAAGTTTTGATTATATTTTTGGTACTACAACACTGCCACTTATTGTTCTAATGTCTATTGCATTTGTTCTTGGGCTTATATTAGGCTCATTTATAACAAAGTTTATTCAAATAACTAAGACAAGTGGTGGCGCTAAGAAATAATGTTTGTTTTAGGTATAGAAAGCTCATGTGATGAAACTGGGCTTGCTATTTATGATTCTTGTTCTAAAAAAATAGTTGCGGATGCTTTATATAGTCAAATAGATCTACATAAAGAATATGGTGGAGTTGTCCCAGAGTTAGCATCTCGTGAGCATATTGCAAAGTTGAATGTTCTTGCTAAGCAATTGTTTCGAGAATCAGGACTTAGTTTTGATGATATAGACTGTATAGCTTATACTGCTACGCCAGGATTAGTAGGTGCGCTTATGGTTGGTGCAACATTTGCTAAGACGTTAGGCTTTATTCATAATATTGATACTATAGCTATCCATCACTTGGAAGGGCATTTATTGTCGCCTCTTTTAGATACTGATAGTGATATTGAGTATCCTTTCGTTGCGTTGCTAGTCTCAGGAGGTCACACTCAATTATTTGAAGTTAGAGGTTTTGGTCAATATAGTTTACTTGGTGAGTCTATAGATGATGCTGCAGGTGAAGCATTTGATAAGACAGCAAAACTTTTAGGGATGGCTTATCCAGGTGGAGTTGAAGTTGCTAATTTAGCAGATAAAGCGACAGATAAGAAAAAATATCTGCTGCCAAGACCTATGAAAAATAAGCCAAATCTTGATTTTAGTTTTAGTGGCTTAAAGACAGCAGTTCTAAATACCTGGTATTCAGAAGAAGATAAATCTCAAGAAAATAAGGCAAATCTTTGTTATGCTTTTCAAGATGCAGCTATAGATGTTTTAGTGTCAAAATGCAATAAAGCTTTAAAACAAACAAAAAATAAAAGATTAGTTATATCTGGTGGTGTAAGTGCAAATAAATTATTACGTCAAAGATTAGAAAAATTATCAAAAAATAATAGTTATCAAGTATTTTTCCCACCTATGAAATACTGTACTGATAATGGTGCTATGATAGCTCTTGCGGGTGCTTATAGGTATGATAATGGTTTTAAGGATTCCAGTTTAGAAATTGATGTTAAAGCTAGATCAGCAATTTAGACATCTACAAAGCACTATCAAAAAATTACAAAATATGGTACTATTATGTTGCAATTAAGAAAGTTTTCAACATCCACATAAAGTGGATTCAATTCAAAAAGGGATAAAAAGGTTCTAAATGAATAATAAAAATAAGGTCTACAAAATAGACCAAACAATAGAAAAAGAAGGTAGTATAGTCTGGAAAAGTGTTTTTGGATTATTAGTAATACCTCTATTTGCGGTAATAGTAATACCATGGTATGGTATGACATACGGCTTTGTAGCTTCAGACTATGTTTGTTTAGCTATATTTTATGCTTTAACGGGTATTAGTATTACAATGGGGTATCACAGACTTTGGTCGCATAAAACATATAAGGCGAATAAGTTTGTTAGTTATTTCCTTTTAGTTTTCGGAACTGCAGCATTACAAAACAGTGTAATACAGTGGTCTTCAGACCATAGGAAGCATCATAAAGATGTAGATGATCCTATCAAAGACCCGTATGCAGCTACAAGAGGATTTTGGTTCTCGCATTTTGGATGGTTGCTTAGACACAGTAGTCCTGATGTACAAGAAATTCGTGGTGTAAATGATCTTTTGAAGGATCGAGCACTAGTATTTCAACATAAACATTATACTATTCTAGCAATATTAGCATGTTTTGGTTTACCTGCATTAGCTGGACTTATATTTGGATTCTTGAGTGGACATACTTTCACAGCTGCTTGGCATAGTGCTGTAAGCTTCCTACTTTTAGGCGGATTCTTAAGAGTGATACTTGTGCACCATGCGACTTTCTGTATCAACTCATTGGCTCATACTATTGGTAAGAGACCTTACTCTAGAAAAAATACTGCTAGAGATAGTTGGATTACTGCGATTGTAACAGGCGGTGAAGGGTATCATAACTATCATCATGCTTTTGCAGGTGACTATAGAAATGGTATTAGATGGTTTGATTTAGACCCTTCTAAATGGCTTATAGCGGGTCTTGCTAAGATGGGTTGGTGTTATGATCTAAAAACAACGCCTAAGCACTTGATAGAAATTGCAAAAGCTAAAGTTAAATTAGATGAAGCTCTAACTAAAAAGAATAAAACTTTCCATCTTGGTATAGAAGAAAAATATACTAAGCTAGTTGCTAACGTTAAAAACATGTATAACGCTAAGCAAGAGTATCTTAAAGCTAAGAAAGAGAATGTTTTATCTAAAGCTGATATTAAAGCTATTAAATCAAAATATAAAGATTTAAAAATCGAGTTTGTTGAAGCTAAGAAAAATTATAAAGCAAGCACTCTAGCTTAATTAATCAAAAATTTAATTCGTCTTTCTTTCTACTTATTATTTTTAAGCTTATTTAAGCTGTCTATGTCGAAATGATTTTAAATAACATCCAGATTAACAATATATGTAATTTTTCTTATTAAGGCCAGCTTCTATAATAAAACCATATAAAAAGTACTGTTGCTCCATCAAGCTTAACCATGAGGCCTAGTAAATAGCTATTTGATCAGTACTACTTTTTTAAATATAGACTATAACTCTGTTTATCTAGGATAGTTTAAAAAGGTTATTATACTTTCAATTGAAAATATAGTTCTAAAGTTCACTATTGAATATATTTTATAATAAGTTTTATTAGTGAAAAAATGAGAATTTTAAAAGAGTTATAATGAGTTCGATACTTTTTAAAAAAAATATAAAGATTAAATATTAGCTAAAGATTTAAGAGTATCTGCTTTATCAATTTTTTCCCAACTAAACTCAGGAAGTTCGCGTCCAAAGTGACCATAGTTTGAAGTTTTTCTGTATATTGGGTTTAGTAAATCTAGGTTTTCAATAATCTTACCAACTCTAAGATCAAAAACTTCATTAACAAGTTTTTCAATAGTATTATCTTCAACTTTACCAGTACCAAAAGTATTTACCATTAGAGATACAGGTTTTGCAACACCAATAGCGTATGCAACTTGAACTTCACATTTATCTGCTAGACCAGCAGCAACTATATTTTTAGCTATATATCTACCCATATATGCACCAGAGCGATCTACTTTAGATGGATCTTTACCTGAGAATGCACCACCTCCATGATGAGCTGCACCACCATAAGTGTCAACAATAATCTTTCTACCAGTTAGACCACAATCACCTTGAGGACCACCAATTAGGAATACACCCGTTGGATTTATGTGGTATTTAGTATTTTTTGTGATTAGATTAGCAGGAATAACTTCTTTGACAATCTCTTCGATTACAGCATCATGTAATTCTTTTTGAGAAATTGACTCATCATGCTGAGTTGATAAAACAATTGTATCAATAAATTTAGGTTTATTATTTTCATAAGCAAGAGTTACTTGAGCTTTTGCATCTGGTCTTAACCATGCTAATTTGCCTGATTTTCTAAGTTCTGCTTGTTTTCTCATTAATAAGTGAGAATAGTAGATAGCTGAAGGCATAAGAGTTGGTGTTTCATTTGTTGCAAAACCAAACATTAACCCTTGATCACCAGCTCCAAGGTCTTCTAAAGATCCGCGATCTACACCTTGAGCGATATCGCCAGATTGTTTACCAATAGCATTAATGACAGAACATGTTCTACCATCGATTCCTTTATTAGCATTATCATAACCTGTTTCTGTAATAACATTTCTAACTAGTTCTTCGATATCTACCCATGCAGAAGTAGATATCTCACCAGCAACTAGTGCCATCCCTGTTTTTACTAAGGTTTCACATGCTACGCGCGCATTTTTATCTTGTTTTAGTATTTCATCTAATATTGCGTCTGAAATTTGGTCAGCAAGCTTGTCAGGATGTCCTTCTGATACCGACTCAGAAGTGAATAAATAGTTCTTTGACATTTTTTAATATTTCCCTTTTAGTTTGTTTAGTCAAAAGGTTTCTAGGAAATTTTTAAGAAAATTAATAGAAACGCTTTAGCTTATTATTTAGTGTCGCAAGCAAGTTGTTTGTTAAATACAGCGACTTCGGGTATTATATATTTATGTTTATATTAAGTCAACTATTGACTTTTTAGTCGAGAGACTTTAAAGTATTGCTATTAAATTTTTGCATAAATTTTTGCTAAGTTTATGGCTGCTAGACTTGGTTGTTAAATTTAAATATTTAAAAAAGATTAAAAATATAAAACCGGAGAACAATAAATGGTAGTAATTCGTATGGCTCGTGGTGGAGCTAAAAAGCGTCCTTTCTATAGAATCGTAGTTGCTGATAAAAGAAGCCCAAGAGATGGTAGATTTATCGAAAGATTAGGTTTCTTTAACCCATTAGCTAAAGGTGGCGAAGAGAGATTAAAGCTTGATGTTGCTAAAGCAGAAGCTTGGCTTGCTAAAGGTGCTCAACCTTCAGACAGAGTGGCTAGCTTAATCAAAGAAGCTAAAAAAGCTGCTTAATAAAATTTCATAATAAAAATAATTATCTTTTATGTCACAGGGTTTTGTAGAAATAGCTAAAATAGGTTCTACCTATAAGCTTGATGGTGAGCTTAATTTGTATCCTTTGGCAAATTCAATTGAAACTCTTTTAAGTTATGGTGATTGGTATATCCAATTGCCTGCTAATAATGTTTGGCAACCACTTAAAGGTGAAAGTGTCTTAAGACGAGCTGATAAGCTTTATATCAAACTAGCTAATATTGATGATGCTGAAATAGCAAAAAAATATGTAAATGCTTTGATTGGTGTTCCTAAAGAGGCTCTACCTAAGTTAGGTAATGGAGAAGCGTACTTTAAGGATCTTATCGGTTGTAGCGTTGTAAATACTAATAATGATTCTTTTGGTGAGATTGTAGATCTTATAGAGACTGGTGCTAATGAAGTGTTAGTTTGTAAAAAAGAATCTTCCGAGTATCTAATTCCTTATGTTAAGCAGTATATTATTAGTGAAGATCTTGATTCAAAGAAAATAGTTGTTGATTGGGAATACGATTATTAAATCTAATTTTAATAATTTTAATGTAGTGATAGCACATTGTGCAGTCAGTTATTATGACAGATCAATGATCTGTCGCTACAGAATATACTCCTTTAAATAGTTCAAATATTTGTGTTTATTAGTTCTAGGGACTAAAATTAGAGCTGATTTAGTTAGAGATTTATAAAAATGAAATTTGGCATAATATCAATATTCCCAGAAATGTTTAAAGCAATAAATGATTTTGGGATTACAGCTAGAGCAGTTAATGATGCAAAGGTATCTATAGATTGTTTTAATCCTCGTGACTATACGACAGACAAGCATGCTACTGTAGATGATACTAGTTTTGGTGGTGGAGCTGGTATGGTTATGAAATATGAACCTTTATCAAAAGCTATTAAAGATGCAAAAAGTACTTTAGGTTGTAATACAAAAGTAGTATACTTGTCACCTCAAGGTGGTGTATTTAATCATAAGAGGGCTTTAGAGCTTTTAGAAAATGATTCACTGATACTGCTTTGTGGTAGATATGAAGGGGTTGATGAGCGCCTGATACAGGATTATGTTGATGAGGAAATCTCAGTAGGTGATTTTGTTTTAAGTGGTGGTGAGCTCCCTGCTATGCTTGTTATGGATAGTCTAATTAGGCTATTGCCAGAAGTGTTGGGTAATAAAGATTCTGCTATTGAAGATTCTTTTTATGATGGTCTGCTAGACTACCCACATTATACAAAGCCAGCTGTTTTACCTGATGGTAATGCAGTGCCGAGTGTTTTGTTGTCTGGTAATCATAAAGAAATAGCAAAATGGAGGCGTAAACAGAAGTTAATAAGAACTTATGAGCGTCGTAAAGATTTAATAGAGTGCCTATGCCTATCTGAAGAAGATAAGCAAATTATAAATGATTATAAAATAGATAAGGTAAGCACAAAAGGAGAATAATAATGAAAAATAAATTTGTTGAACTAGTAGAAAAGTCACAAATCAGAACAGATCTTCCAGAGTTTAATCCTGGTGATTCAATCACAGTTAATCTATGGATTAGAGAAGGTGATAAGCAAAGAATCCAGGCTTTCAAAGGTTTCGTTCTTAGAAAAAGAAACAGAGGTCTTCACTCTGCTTTTACAGTAAGAAAAATGTCTTCAGGTATGGGTGTTGAAAGAACTTTCCAAACTCATTCTCCATTGATCGATAGTATCACTGTAGAGAAGAGAGCAGATGTACGTAGAGCTAAGCTATACTACATGAGAGGTCTTACTGGTAAAGCTGCTAGAATTAAAGAAAAAGTATAATTTTAGGAAAGTCAAAAAGTGTCTACAATCGTTGATACTTTTCTTGATAACCTTTGGCTTGAGTACGGTTTAAGCCAAAATACTATTTCATCTTATCGTACAGATCTTAAATTTCTTCAAAATTATTTCTCAAAAGCTGACTTAATTAGTTTAGACTTTGAGCAACTATATGCTTTTATCTCATATCGTTCTAAAAATGGCTATAGTAGCCGTTCTAATGCAAGAATGATATCTACTTTGCGTAAATTTTATGCTTGGCTAGTCAGGACAGGTCAAACCGAAAATAATCCTACTGCTAAGTTAACTATGCCAAAGTTAGCTAAGAGCCTGCCTAAGGATATGACAGAATCAGATGTTGAAGCATTACTACAAGCTCCTGATTTAACTTTAGATATTGGAATTAGAGATAGGGCGATGCTTGAGTTAATGTATGCAACAGGGTTACGCGTTAGTGAACTTGTTGGGCTAGATGTTGAAAATGTTGATATTAATATCGGAGTGATTCAAGTATTAGGTAAAGGTTCTAAAGAGAGAATTGTTCCAATGGGAGAATATGCTTTAGAGTTTTTACAGAAATATTTTACAGAGTCTCGTCTTAATTTGGCTAAAAATTTTAAAGAGAAAGCTATCTTTATTAGTCAGCATTCTAAAAGAATGACACGCCAATCATTTTGGCATCGCATAAAAAACTACTCTCTTACTGCAGGTATAAGCACTCAAATATCGCCGCATACATTACGACATGCTTTTGCGACTCATTTACTTAACCATGGTGCTGATTTGAGGTCTGTACAATTACTTCTTGGTCATAGTAGTGTTTCTACAACCACGATATATACACATATATCACAAAATCGTTTACAAGAGATATATCAAAAGCACCATCCTCGAGGCTAAATAATTATTGCTATTAAAAAGATCTTTTGTAATGATACAAATGTAATGAATCTATTATGAAAGCGTAGTATGTCTTATTTATAATAACTTATGCATCATATGGTTTTAGGGATATTGCAATAGTTTTATTCTAGGTTAACTGATAAGGTGATATATTGAAGTTTAGAAAATTTTTCACAGTAAATAGGGGTAAACGCTTTTATCTACTGCATAGATATACTCGAAAAAAATTATCTAATCCATTTATTCTAATATTACTGTTATTTATATCATTTTTAGTGTTTATTCCAGGTATAATTATGTTATTTACTCCTGGGCCAGGATTATTATTCATAATGATAGCCTTATTGCCATTTATTGCAATTAGTAGAAGATTTGCTCAACTATTAGATAGGGTTGAAGTTTCTTTTTGGACAAAGTTAAAAAAGCTTAAAGATAAGTTCTTGAAAACAAAATAAAACAGTCTTTCTAAAATAGCTATTAGAGGTAATCTAAAAGATGCAACAGCAGGTGATTGTTGTTATAATACGTACTGAAATTTGAGTGTTTTCTCTTAAAATAAATGGAGTAGTAATGAATATTCGTAGTGTTGACTATTATGCAGATAATGCAGCTGAGGAATTTACAAAATCTTTGAAGGAAACTGGTTTTGCAGTTCTTAAAACCCACCCGATTGATTGGAATCTTATCCAAACAGTTTATCAAGAATGGCAAGAGTTTTTAAAATCAGGTAATGCTGATAAATATATGTTTGATGTTGAGAAGCAAGATGGTTATTTTCCTAAGGATGTTTCTGAAGTTGCAAAAGGTGAAACTGTAAAAGATATTAAGCATTTTTATCACTTATATTTTCCTAATGGTAGATATCCTACAGAAGTTAGTAATGCTGCTCGTGAGATGTTTGAAAAAATGATGAAGTTAGGTGAAACACTTTTACAGTGGATAGATGATCATATGGATCCATCTGTTGCAAATAAGCTTCCTCAAAGATTAAGAGATACTGTTTCTTATGAGAATACACTACTTAGAATCTTACACTATCCTGCTATGCAAGGAGATGAAGAGCCTGGAGCTGTTAGAGCTGCAGCGCATGAAGATATTAATCTAATTACTTTACTGCCAATAGCCTCATCACCAGGACTACAAGTTTTATCACCTGTAAGTAATAAATGGTTTGATGTGCCATGTGATAGTGAATCACTAGTTATAAATATTGGTGATATGCTACAAGAAATGACACATGGTGAATATATTGCAACTAAACATAGAGTTGTCAAGCCAGAAGGTGAAGTTGAAAATTTAGATAGAATTTCAACACCATGCTTTATTCATCCAAAATCTGAAGTCTATTTATCTGATAAATACCCTCAAGCTGGAATGTTTTTAGACGAGAGATTAAAAGAATTAGGCCTAAAGTAAATCTCAAAAATGACAAAGCAAAATGTTATTTCTTTCTATGAGAGTGATGCTCATAGCAATCAAGTCAGAGAAATCCTTGAACAAGCAAAAAAAGTAATCGATTCACAAGTATCTTTACAAGACTGTGCTGTAGTTCTAGACATTGATGAGACATCTCTAAATCATTATAAATCGCTTAAGGATGTTGGCTTTCCTCAAGAGGAAAATCATAACATCTGGAATGAGCTAATTGCTAAGACAGATGCTGAACCAATAAAGCCAACTTTGGATTTTTATCAATACTGTATTAATAAAGGGATTAAAGTATTTTTTATTAGTGCTAGGTTTGCAACTTATTTAAATGCAACAAAGCAAGCATTACAAAATGCAGGATATGTTGATTTTGAGGATGTATTTGTCTTTCCAAGAGATATCTCAATATATTCTTCTAAAGATTTTAAAAATTTTAAGGCTGAAAGAAGAGCATATATAGAGTCTTTAGGCTATAAGGTGCTTATTTCAATAGGAGACCAATCTTCTGATTTGACAGGTGGTTATACACTGAATACTTTTCAGTTACCAAACTATCTATATGGTGAGAATTCTGTATTTTAATATACTGATTTTGATTTAAAGATTAAAAAGTTTCCTAAGAAAATTAGAATGGCACAAATGATCATAATAATTACATTAATATCCTGATCAAATAACACAAATGCAAATAGAGGCCCCCAAATAATATAAGTAATATTTAATGACATTGCCAGCGTTACATTAGAGTGTTTAAAAGCTTGCATATATGATAAGTCAGCGATATATCCAATAATTCCAATGGCAAGAATTAGAAGTAAAATATAAATGTTAACAGTATCTATTACAAGCCATGTGACTGGTAAAAAAACAAATATTGTTGAGATTTTACGTAAGAAAAGCAGAGTGTTAACCTCAACATTAGCATTAAGAATTAATTTATAAATAACTCCTTCTAACCCCCAAAATACTGCAGCTAAGATTGCAAAAAATAGACCAGTTAATCCATTTGCTTTGTCTCCGAGTTCATTTGTGGCTGTCAAGGCTATCCCTATGGCAACTATTATAAATCCTATTATCTTAAGTTTTGTTAGTGATTCTCTAAGAAATATTCTAGCTCCGATCATCCCTACTGCAGGATAACATGAAGATATTATAATAGCCGTTCCTGTAGCAATATCTTTGGTTGAAAGCATATACATAGTCATTGCTAAGCCACCTAGTAGAGGGATACAGCAAATACTTATGATTTGCCATGGTTTTAGATCTTTGACTTTTTTTACGGATGATTTGGAAATAACTCCTATAGTTCCAGCAACTCCTAAATCATGAATAGAAGTTAGCCACATTGAAACTAAGAAAGTCATAGTTAATAAAGTATGAACTTGTCCTGCTAATGTATAATCAAGTCCCCAGAAAATGCCTGATAAAGCGCCAAAAAGAAATGCTCTTTTCTTAAAATCCAAATGTATAACCGATATTTATAAAAATTTACAATACTTTAGCGAATTGAGGTAGTTATTACAAGTTAATAATTTATTTTATAGATTTTTATTAACCACTAATAGGTTCTTTTTGAGGTTCTATAAGGATTTCATTTAAAGCGACATTTTTGGGTTGATTCATGGCGAATACTATTGTTTCAGCTATTTGCTGAGGTGTTATAAAACATTTAGAGTCATTACTGGCATATTTTTTGACAGCATCATGATCAGAAGACATATTCTGTAGAGGTGTTGCAACATTGCCTGGTTGGATATTTATAACTCTAACATCCTTATCTATAAGCTCTTGACGGATTGCTCTTAGGGTATATTCCATAAATGCTTTTGATCCAGAGTATATCGCAAGTCCTGGGAAAGCTTGTCTAGCAGCATCAGAAGTTATATTAATAAGCATACCTTTATTTTTGATTAACGATGGTAGAACTGCGTAAAGTAGATTTGTAAAACCAATTACATTGGTATTTATAGTTTTCATCCACTCTTCGTAATTTCTATTTTCTATACATTGATAGTACATTACCCCAGCACAATTGACTATATAATCAAATTCGCCAAAGGTTTCTATAGATTTAGTGATAAGATCCTCCACAGAACTTAGCTCTTGAATATCTACAGACTGATAAAAAACATTATCGCCTGTGATATTTGTCTTGCGGCGAGAGCATAGAGATATCTTCATTTCTTTAGTAAGACATAGTTCAGCTATAGCTTTGCCCATTCCGCTAGATGATCCAACTATTAGAATATGTTTATCTTTGAGTAGATTCATTATCTCTCCTTAGGAAAATTTTATTTATGTAGCTTTCAGTTATTTCTGGATAATCAATATTTATCTTTGACATTAGTGATTCATAATTTGACCTATCATATAAGTTTATTGAGGCATCAATATTTGCATGGTCAGAAGCTAAGTATTTAGCAGAATTATCAGTAATTGATTTGCTCCAAGTATCTGAAGGAATAATCTCGTAATTAGAAACTTTTGCTAATGTTTGTGCATTAAGGAAATTCTTGTTAGTTATATTGTAGATATATCTATCAGCATGCTTCTCTAAGACAAGGTGCTCTATAATTTTAGAAATGTGATCAACAGGAGTCATTTCTAGATTTATATCAGTTGGTATTTTTCGTTGAGAATTTATTTCTTTAATTAGTATCCAGTTTGTATCTGAATCATTAATATAATTATTATATACAGGTGAAATATTGCCTAGCCTTAGTACTGTAGCATTTAAGCCTTCTTTTACTGAATTATGAATTAGTTTTTCAGCAGCCCATTTAGTTTGAGAATATCCTGATTGTAATGAGTCTAGCCATTCGATATTTTGGTTTTCGCTAAACTTTTTGTTAAGGTGTAAAGGGAAGATACCATTTGTAGATATATGGACTAAGTGCTTTGCTTTACTTGTAGAGCAAAAATCAATAATATTTGCGGTTCCAATAAAGTTGCTACTTCTTAAAGCATTATATGGAAGTAATAAATTAACAGATGCAGCTGTATGAATTACAGTATCAATTTTGCTAGCATACTCTAGATACTTTCCTGATTGCCAACCAAATTCTTTTGCTG
Source organism: Francisella sp. LA112445 (assembly GCF_012224145.1). Lineage (NCBI taxonomy): Bacteria > Pseudomonadati > Pseudomonadota > Gammaproteobacteria > Thiotrichales > Francisellaceae > Francisella > Francisella sp. LA112445. The sequence goes on along the minus strand of NZ_CP041030.1, from coordinate 1,842,243 downwards.
AAATATCTCCACCTAGACAAACAATTTTATGAGATTTTTCAATATTGAGTTTTTTAAGGATATTTTCTAGTCTAGTTTCTGCTTGCTGTTGGTTCTTAGCGCGAACTAAACAATAAATAGCTTCTATATTTTTATTAGCAACTAATGTTTTAAGAGTATGAGATCCAAGAAAGCCTGTTACTCCAGTAAGAAGTATATTTTTAGATGATTCGTTTAGCTCTTGTTTAAGGTTTTGTATTTTAGGCTTTAAATCTGTAAATAAATTATCAACATCATCTAGAATTAATTTTGAGAGATTTTGCTCAGAACCTTTAGAAGATTTTGATAATAAATTATAGCTACTACTAAGTTGACTTGCTGCAATAAAATCAGTTATTTTAACTTCAAAATCAAGTTCTTTAAGTTTGCTTATTAGTAACATCGTTGATAATGAAGAACCACCAAGCTCAAAAAAACAACTATCTGTATTAATATCATCTTTTGAGATATTCAGGATATTTGCCCAAAGTAATTTATAATCATCTAGTGATTCAATATTTTTTATTTCCTGCTCAACATAAACAGCTTTATCATCGAGAGTTAAACTATTTCTATCTAATTTGTTTGAATACCTATTTAGAGGGATCTCATCAAGAAGAACTATATGTTTTGGAAGCATATAATGTGCTAGGAAAGGTGATATTTTGTCAAGAAGTGCTTTTGAAGGTTTATTATCTTTAAGTTGCCATTTTTCACGAAAACTTTGTTGTTTATCGCTTGGTATTTCTAGATATGCAACTAGATATTCTGACATTCGAGTCTCACCAGTTTTATTAACGACACAATGCATGATATCAAGCTTGTCTTTAATAACTGATTCTATGAAAGGTAGTGAAAGTGTATAGCCTCGCAGCTTTATGATATAGTCACAGCGACCATATATTGTGATTAGTTGACCATCTTCAGATAATTTACCATAGTCACCAGTTTTATATAGACGTTTACCAATAGGACTATTACTAGCTTCAATAAAACGCTCTTTATTTAAATCTGGTCTATTTATATATTCATTAGCTAAGCCTATAGCATGGATATAGACTTCTCCTTTATCGCCATTTTTGACCATTTGATTATTATCATCTAAAACAATAGCATCTACTTTAGGTAGTACATGTCCTACAGGTACAATGCCATCAGCTTCTAGATTTTTATCATTTCTATGTAATTTATAAGTGGCTACATCGTGACATTCTGAGATTGAGTATAAATTATAGATGTTTGTCTCAGACATGAACTCTTCTAAATTATGCTGTAACCAACTAGATACAACTTCACCATTAAGCCAGCAAGTATCTATATTTTTAAATATTTCTTTAGCAATATCTTTTGATGTTGAAAGTAGTGTTTCTAGATATGATGGCGTAAAGAGTATCTCATTAATTTTTTTATCTATAATATATTGTGATAGTGCTTTGAAGTCATAGAGCACATCATCAGGAATAATATTAGTTCTTCCTCCTTTGATTAGAGGTCTAAAAGCTTCCCATAGATAGTAAATATTACAGCCAATTGAGCTATTCTCATTATATGCTTTGACTGTTTCTCTAATCTCATAAGAAGATAGTATTGCTCTATGGGATATGGATATACCTTTATTTTTACCAGTAGTACCAGATGAATATACCAACCAAAATCCTTTTTCAGGATCGACAGAAATTTGATTGAAATTTTGTATATCCTCTAGGTTATACTGATTAATTATATTGATATAGTTAAAACACTCTACAGTCTTTATATCAGGTATTTCATCACATAATATTAAATCTGATTGAGTATCTTCAATAATATCTTTTAGTAAGGGTAGAGGGAAAGATTTATCTAACTGAACACAGCTTGCACCAAAGCTAGAGATAGCTAAAAAAGCTATAATAATTTCATAGCGTTTTGAGCTATATATAGAGATTATGCTTTCTGGCCCATATCCTTTATTTTGTAAATATTGTGCTAAAAATTTAACATGATTAGCAGTTTGTTGGTATGTTAATTCTATATTTGAGTCTGTAATAGCAATATTATTAGGCGTTTGCTTTGCTTGATTTAGAAAAAAATCACTTAAAGTAGAGTTCACGAAATTCTCTTTTAAAATCATTATTAATGATTCGAATAATAATAAATTATTTATGCTGAGATGTATATCTTAGAGGCCAAAATCAGCTTGTAGATGATATTTTTATTAGGATATGCTCTAAAAATATATAATTTATCTTTTGCTATAACCTTAATTATTCGAACTAGAAAAGTAACAAACTGTCAAAAATTAGTTTAGAATAAATATTAGGTAGAAGAAATATTTCTTTAAATAATGATAGATAAAAGTGGGTATAGAGCAAATGTTGCTATAGTTTTACTTAATAAACAAAATAGGGTTTTTTGGGGCCAAAGAAGAAACAGGGCTTCATGGCAATTTCCTCAAGGGGGAGTATCTTCTGGAGAGACTCCATTACAGGCTATGTATCGTGAACTTCACGAAGAGGTCGGTTTGAGGCCTCAGGATGTTGAGGTTATAGCTTCAACAAGAGAATGGTATAAATATGATATCCCTGATTCATTACTTAGAGGTAAAGAGCCAATATGTGTTGGACAAAAACAAAAATGGTTTTTATTAAGATTGAAAAGCTCTGAAAATAACATTGATTTAGAGGCTAATGATTCGCCAGAGTTTGATAATTGGCGTTGGGTTAGTTATTGGTACCCAATAAATCATGTGGTTTATTTTAAACAAGATGTATATAGAAAGGCTTTGACTTATTTTAAAGAGTTTATTTAGTAGCTTGTCTACTTTCGACAAAAGCTTTTGCCCATAAATAGCAAAATGATCCTATATATGCAGATAATATAACATCAGAAACATAATGATCTAAGACAATAACTCTGCTTATCGCAACTACAGTTGCTATAACTGCAGCGATTATCGTAATGTATTTTTTCTCAAAAAAGTTAGCTATTGCTAATAAGCCAGCAAATGATAAAGTAGTATGCCCAGATGGCATTGAGTTATAAGCTTTTTTAAAAGATAAAAAGTGAAAACCGTATTGATCTTTAAATAAAAGCATCTCGGGTCTATACCTAGCAAGTAAAACTTTTAAAACACCTGCAACGATAATAGTTAGTATTAAAGATAGAGACATTACATATAATTTGTCAGAGGTTTTTTTACGCAAATATCTGATAATGCAAATTACTGTAACTATTAAGGTAAGTACTGCCCAAACTTTTGGTGATGCTACTTGAGATATTAAAGAAGCTAAAGTGCTTATCTTAGTGCCAAAAAAATCATCTGAGTGGATTGCTGTAGTTACTTTGATATCCAAAAAGTTATAACTAAGTATTACAATAATTAATGTAATAATCCCATATATAATAGTATTTTTCGCAAGTTTACAATCTAAACACTTCATAATTAAACTATTTAAAACCATTAGGTTAGTTGATAGAGTATAATATTATCATAACTACTTTTGAAAACCTAAGATGTTCAATCAAGGCTGGTATAAAAAAGCTAAACATATCGTTAGTAAAAACTTTAATCAAAGACCTAGTGATTTAGAAATTAATTTGGTTGTGATTCACTGTATAAGTTTGCCTGAAGGGGAGTATTTAAACGATAATGTTGAGAATTTATTTAGAAATAAGTTAGATTGTGAATCTCATAAGAGTTTTGCTGATCTAGAGGGTGTTGAAGTCTCTGCACATTTTTACATCAAACGTACTGGAGAGATTATTCAGTTTGTTTCAGTAGATGATAGGGCCTGGCATGCTGGTGTGAGTAGCTTTCAAGGAAGGCAAGGTTGTAATGATTTTTCTATTGGAATAGAGCTACAAGGTACAGATAAAACTGCTTATGAGTTTGAACAGTATAAAAGTCTAAATGCTTTATTGTCAGATTTGAAAAAATCCTACACTGGATTAAATGCTATTACAGGACATCAGAATATAGCTCCAGGAAGAAAGACTGATCCTGGCAAATGTTTTGATTGGGCTAAAGTAAACAATCTACAAGGAATAGATAAATACTGCTAAAATATATTTTTGGGAGGTGCTTGGAGCTATTCTCAAATTTATACATTTTGCTATCATATTTTTAACCACTTTTTAAATTAAATGATAATATTTATCCACATTCGTAAAATGAATATTTAAGAATGTAAATTTGAATGTTAATAAATACTTGTTTTAGGGGAGGTAAACCCTTTGTCATTTAAGAAGAGTTTTATAAAAACAGTTAAGGTATCATTCGGCAATATGATAGAGTGGTATGATTATTCGTTATATGGTTATTTTGCTATAATCATCTCGCATCAGTTTTTTCCATCACAAAGTAGTTGGCTATCTTTATTGCTAACTTTTGGAACTTTTGCTGCGGGGTATATTGCAAGACCATTAGGATCTATATTTTTTGGATATCTTGGAGATAGAAAAGGTCGTCATTTTGCTATGAATATAGCTATATTATTTATGGCTATACCTACTATAATAATGGCTTTTATACCTACTTATGCAAGTGTAGGCGTACTTGCACCTATAATTTTAGTTGTAATAAGAATATTCCAAGGCGTTTCAGCTGGAGGCCAGTTTGGTAACTTGATGGCTATTGCTTCAGAAGATAGCCAGCTTAGATATACTGGATTTAATGTCTCAGTTGCATTTTCAACATCAATTCTTGGCTTTATTTTGGCATCTGCTGTTAGCTCTCTAGCTGTAAATATTTTTCCTGCTGATTGGGGTAATTTAGTTTGGAGAATTCCTTTTGCATTAGGGGCAATACTTTTAATAGCATTTTTATTCTTTAGAGAAAAAGATGAAAAAGAGAGTTTTCTATCAGAGTCAAGATCTCCCGTTATTCAGTTAACAAAAACATATAGAAGACATCTTATATCTGTTACAACAATAGCGACAGTTGCGCTAATGATTTACTATATAGATATAACCTATATGACGACATATATGGTTGATATATTAGGTATGCATCTATCTGTGGCCTTGACAGTTAATACTATTGCCATATTCTTTATGTTTTTATCAACCCCTTTCTTTGGTTTTATATCTGATAAGATAGGCCGAAAAGAAGTATTACTTTTTAGTTTTATAGTTTCATTAATTTTATCACCAATATTGATATATTTATTAGATGCTGGACGCTTAGAGTTTTCAACTTTTATACTTATTATTTTAGCTATTATGACAGGTATGATACAAGGAGCTGCAAATCCATGTTATACAGAAGTGTTCCCTTCAAACGTGCGAGCTTCTGGTGCATCTATCGTATATGGACTTGGAGCATCAATTTCTGGATTTGCTCCTTTACTTGCAACATTTATAACTGGTGTAATGTCTCCAGTGTTAGGTGTTTCTTTACTTATGTTTATACTATGTGGCATTGGTGTACTTATGACATTTGTTATGCCTGTTAAGCAGATGGGTAGAAGAAGATTAAATGATCTTGAGCAGGTAATATATAGTAAAGAAAAAGTTGTTAAATATAGCGTATAAGTATTCTACTTATTAGAATATAATTATCTAGGGCTATAAAAATAAACCTCGTTTTATATTTATTTAATTTTGTTATCTATATAGTGGGTATTAATTAGGATATTAAATATAATGACTAAACAGAGATGGATTTTTAATCAATTTCTGCTTTATCACCATGATTTTCTAACCAATCACGACGATCTTTAGATCTTTTTTTAGCTAAAAGCTTATCAAGTACCTCCTCATCATCATAGATATCTGAGATAGTCAGTTGTAATAGTCTTCTAGATGAAACATCCATGGCTGATTCACGTAACTGTATGGGATTCATTTCACCAAGACCTTTAAAACGCATAATATTGATTTTGCCAGTTAGCTTAGAATTCTCTGCTAAAATAGTTTCTTTTTCAGCTTCGTCTAGAGCGTAAAAGGTATTTTTACCAATATCAATTCTAAATAAAGGCGGTTGAGCTATATAAATATGTCCATTTTCGATAAGTTTTCTAAAATGCTTTAGAAACATCGCGCATAGTAGAGTAGCAATGTGTAAGCCATCAGAATCCGCATCGGCAAGAATACATATTTTGTTATATCTTAGTCCAGATATATCGTCACTATCAGGATCAACACCTATAGCTGTTGCTATATTATGAACTTCTTGAGAATTCATAATCGTATCAGCATCAAGCTCCCAGCTATTTAAGATCTTACCTTTAAGAGGCATCACCGCTTGGAAATTCTTATCGCGCGCTTGTTTTGCAGAACCTCCTGCAGAGTCTCCCTCAACAATAAAAAGCTCAGTTGAATTTACATCAGAACTAATACAGTCTGTTAGCTTCCCTGGTAGGCGAATAGAAGTATTCATTATACGTTTACGAGCAGTTTTCTTATCTGCATTAATACGCTTTTGAGCAATCCTATTAATATTCTCTATTATTTGGCGAGCTTCTTCAGCATTTTGGTTAAGCCAGATTGTTAGTAGATCTTTTACAGTTGTCGCAACAAATGCTGTTACATCTTTGTTGGAAAGCTTTTCTTTAGTTTGTCCAGCAAATTGAGGATTTGTTATTTTTAATGATATAACATAGTTTAGTTGAGCAAATGAATCATTTGCTGTAATTTTGATATTTTTAAGCCCCAAAGAGTTTTTTTCTACATATGTTCTAATGGCGTCATAAATTCCGTTTTTTAGGCCTGTAACATGAGTACCATCTTGAGGTGTTGGGATTAGATTTACATAGCTATTTTTTATAACCTCTGCAGGAGCTTCACACCAGCAGAATACAGCATCTAAAAATGATTCTCCATTTGAAAAGTTATCTATCATAAAAGGCTTATTCGGCAGAGTTTCAGATTCTAGCTTATGATCTAAATAACCTTTTAAACCATCTTCAAAATGCCATACTAGTTTTTCTTTTTTTGCCTCATTAGAATACTTGATTGTAAGAGCTTTACAAAGGATAGCTTTTGCTTCTAATAAGTTCTTTAGAGCTTTAAGGTTTACTTTGATATCATCAAAATATTTTTTATTTGGCCAAAATCTAATTTTTGTCCCTGTGTTTTTTTTACCAACTGTATCGATAACTTCTAAATCTTTAGTCTTAAAACCATCTTCAAAGACTATATGATAAAGTTTTCCATCTCTTTTTATCTCAGCTTCAAGCCTACTAGATAAAGCATTAACAACAGAGACACCCACACCATGAAGACCTCCAGAGTGCGTATAGTTTTTGTTACTAAATTTACCACCAGAATGAAGCTTTGTCATAATAAGCTCAATACCTGACATTTTATGCTCAGGGTGAATATCTACAGGCATTCCACGACCATTGTCAGAGATTTCTATACTATTATCTTGATAAAGAGAAATATCTATTTTATTAGCAAAGCCTGCTAAGACCTCATCGACACTGTTGTCTACTATTTCTTGGATAAGATGGTTTGGGTTTTCGGTATTTGTATACATCCCTGGTCTTTTTTTGACAGGGTCTAAGCCAGTTAATACTTCAATTGATTTAGCATTATAGTTTTGCATTAATATTAATTAGATCGATAAATTATATTTATTAAATGAAATTTTATCACATAATTTACTTAATTCGTAAGCTTGGCAAAGTGTTAATAGCTATTTCCTTAAAAAGTAGCAGCTATATGGTAGAAATACTATCAATCCAATTAAGGGTAAAAGTATGAATGCTAGAGATAGAGTGAACTCACTTCCTAAGTCAATTTGACTCATGATAGCTGTTGTAATTGATGCGATTCCCATTTGCATGAAGCCCATTATTGAGGAAGCTGCGCCAGCTGTTGTAGTGAAATTTTCCAATGCTATTGGTGTAAGTAGTGGCACACTAAAAGATACACCAACAAAGGTTAAGGATAAGATAGCTGTGAGTGCTAAAGAAAGCTCTAAACCTGTAAGCTTTTTAAATGCATAAACAAGTAATATTCCTGATATCAATGTACATGTCATACCAAAGTTGATTAGGTGTTTATATGCTATGACACGACTAAGTTTTGAGCAGATAATAGACCCTGAAACGACAGCCACTACCATTAAACTAAGTAGGTATAGGAAGTTTGATTTCTCGAGTTTTAAAATATTCACAAAGATATCAGGTGCTGTAACAAGGCAAGCATAGATAATACTGATATTTAGCCCTAGAACAAAAGTTGCAAAGAAGAACTGGTGATCACTAAATAGCGAGAAGTAATTCTTAAAGAGTGATCTAATAGTTAGTGCTTCATAATTTTTTTCTCTAATTGTCTCAGGGAAGAATAAGGCAACTTTTATAAAAAGTAAGCTAGCGGCAACTAGAAGTACCCAAAATATTAGAGATGGGCTTAAAAATACACCAAGAATAGCTCCAAAAGCAGGAGCTAATGCAAAAGCTATATTCATAATAGCAAATACAGCTCCTTGCTCATTAATTTTAAATGCATCTTTAACTGCAACTGTAGCAATAACTCCACCAGCAGCAGCTCCAAAACCTTGAAGAAGGCGAGCATATATCAATGTATCAATATGTTCACTGAATAAACATATTACTGAGCTAATTATGAAAAAACAGGATCCTATTAGCATGATAGGTTTACGTCCGAATCTATCAGAAAATGGACCATATAAAATTTGGCTAATAGAGTAACCCAATAAGTATGAGGTTATTGTAAGTTGAACATGTGGATAATCAGTACCAAGAATTTTCTTTAGCTCAGGTAGGGCTGGGGCGTAGATCGTATCGCCAAAGGGCCCTAATGAAACCATTAGTATTAGAATAAAAATTGATGGTCTTATGCCTTTATACATTAGTAGGTTTACCTTTGCTAAAGTCTCCTATTATTATATTAACTTTTAAGCCTTTTGTATCTGCTTTTTTAGATTTTTTGTTTGCTTCGGCTAGGGCAGCTGGCTTAATCGATGAATTAATATGTTTAACATTTTCACCTTTGTCAACTTTATAATCACCTAGGATACTATCATATATAACTTTGTCACTATAAGCATCAACTAAGTAAGTTGTGCCATTCTCAGCCTCAACAAGAATCCCTTGCTTAGTTGGAACTAATTGAGCAGATATTCCAGTACTTGGGAATAATGTTGGTGTAGGTGTAAGCTTGTATCTACCAAGATACTCACCATTTAGTGAACTAAAGAAGTGTAAGTATCCTTGATAGTCTGCAACAACTATTAAACCTTTATAATAGACAGGTCCTGTAATCTTGCGCCATTTTAGAGTATCTTGAGTCCAAACTGTTTCACCATTTTGAATATTGTATGCTTTAAGCTCACTATCAGCTTGAGTTGTGAAAATAACATTATTATCAATAGCCATATTACTGATTATAGAAGCTTTTTTTGCCCATAGCATTTTACCAGAATCTTTATCTAGGGCTACGATAGCACCTTGGAATGCGGCAAAGAGCAAATAATGATGATATAGCATTGGGTTTGCAGTTATATCAACCATTTTATCAGCAGGAGATGATCCGTGAGCTATTGCGATTGGAATATTAATGGTTTTGTCACCATTTTTTACAGTAAAGCCAAGAACTGTACCAAAAGCAGATCCTATCATTACCGTATCATTTAATACTATAGGAGAAGAGTTGCCAGGTAGTGTTAATTCTGGGATATTATTTGAAGCACTCCATTGTTTTTTACCAGTTGTAGCATCAAAAGCAGCTACTGAACCGTCGTGTGTATGGGTGTAAATAGAGTTATTGTAGACAGTTGGTTGAGCAAATAAACTACTTGGAGTTTCACTTAACCATAAAGTTTTACCAGTTTTAGCATCTAGTGCTGTAAACTTACCTTTCATTGAGCCAAAAATTACAGCATTTGCAATAGTATTTGGTTCAGCAGATAAGCTTGAATTAGTATCTTTTTTCCATATAACATCACCATTTTTCATTGATAGGGCATATACCATACCATTTTCATTAGGGACAAATGCAATATCATCTAGGTATGTTGGAGCTAGATTATAGTTGCCTAAGCCATTATCGCCATTGCCAGTACTTTTTTTCCATTTTACTTTTACATGAACTTGTTTAGGAGGCTTCTCATTTAGAGGCGTTGGCGGCGGCACATTACTCTTAGAACAACTAGCTATCAGAAAAGATAATAGTAGGGGTAGTGTTAAAAAATAAGATTTTTTCATTTTTAATTTAGTAGTTATTTATTAGTTGTGTAATCACTTGTTTAAACTCAGCTGAGCTATCAGGATCTTGTAGTGCTTTATGCCAAGCATCTAGGGCTTTTGCTTTATCATTTTTCTGTTGATAGGCTTCTCCTAGTAGCATAAGAGGGTAAGCTTTGTCTTTCAATGATCCTAAGTTATTTAGAGTTTTGATAGCTTGATCTGGTTGTTTTGCAGTAATGTAAAGTCTAGCTAGTCTAGTTTTAGTAACATTAGTTAAGCTATTATCAGGATTATCCTTGATACTTTGCTCAAGTGTATCTATTGCTTTTGGTAAATTTGCAATATTCATATTGAAATTGCTAGTATTTAATTTCGTTGGCGTAATATACAATTCTGCTAATTGCCAACTAGCAAATATTCCAAAACTAGTGCTTGGATATTGGTTTACCACAGAAGTAAATTTTGCTATTTTAGTAGCTGATGACACATCAGAGTTTTCACTAGCGATCAAGGCTTTTTGATATGCCTTAGATGCTTCTATGATCTTTTTATGATTATTTGAATTATAAAATTGAAATAGTATTACACATATCAGTGCTATGATAATTATCCCAACTATTGTGTATAGTGCTTGGTTTTGTTTTTTTGTTAAGCCTTTAATACTCATATTTGTGATTTATTTTTTCAATAAATTTTACAACATCTTAACATAAAAGTACTAAACGTTGTAAGTTTATTAATCAGATTACAATGTAATGTCTAATACTTTTGTGTTAAAATATATTCTTGTTTTTCTAGGTTAATTATTGTAATACACTTTTTATTTTAATATGGCATTAATATCTTTAGCAATTGATTATAAAAAATCCCCAATTGAAGTCCGTAGTGAGTTTGCACTATCTGGGTTAGACGTGTCTATGCTGTATAGATCAATACTTGCTATAGATAATGTGATTAATGCCGTTATTCTATCAACTTGTAATCGTACAGAAATATATCTAGAAATATCTAATCTTAGAGTTGTCGATGATGTTTTAGCATGGTGGCAAAGCTATGTTAGAAACCCTGAATATAAGATAAGAGACTATTTCAAACTAAGACAAGGTACTGAGGTTATAATGCACCTTATGAAACTTGCATGTGGTTTAGAGTCAATGGTTTTAGGCGAGCCTCAAATACTAGGACAAGTTAAGGACTCTTATACTCTTAGTAAGAAAAATCATGCTCTAGGTAAGGAGTTAGATAGGGTTTTTCAGAAGGTTTTTGCTACAGCAAAGAAAGTGCGTAGTGAAACTAGAATAGGACATTGTCCAGTTTCAGTTGCCTTTTCAGCAATTACTTTGGCTAAGAAACAGTTAGATAATATCTCAACTAAAAATGTACTTATCATTGGTGCTGGACAAACAGGAGAGTTATTGTTTAGACATGTTACAGCTCTAGCACCAAAGCAAATTATGCTAGCTAATAGAACTATTGAAAAAGCAGAAAAAATTACCTCAGCATTTAAAAATGCTAGTTCACATGCTTTGTCAGATTTAGAAGCATTAGTTGAAAAAGCAGATATTATAATTACAGCTATACATTCTAAGGGTTATATGATTTCTGTAAATGATGTTGATACTAAACCAAGAGTGTTTATCGATATATCTATACCGCAAGCTTTAGATCCAAAGTTAGGTGAAATGGGTAAAAATGTTTACTATTGTGTTGATGATATTAACGCAGTTATTGCTGACAATAAAGATAAAAGAAAGCATGAAAGCTCTAGAGCACAAAAAATCATTGTCAAATCATTAGAAGAGTATTTAGAAAAAGAAAAGGCAATTATTTCAAATAGTGCAATTAAAGAGCTCTTTGATAAGGCAGATGGACTTGTTGATTTATCTTTAGAAAAAAGCTTAGCAAAAATTAGAAATGGTAAAGATGCTGAAGAAATAATGAAAAGATTTGCCTATGAAATTAAGAAGAAAGTTTTGCATTATCCTGTAATGGGTATGAAAGAAGCTTCTAAGCAAGGCAGAAATGATTGCCTTGTGTGTATGAAACGTATGTTTGGTTTAAATGTGGAAAAGTAAATGAAAGATTCAATTAAAGCAAAGTTACAAAGTTTGATTGAAAGGCATGAAGAAGTAAGTGCCTTATTAAGTGATGCTAATATTATTTCGGATCAAAATAAGTTTAGAGATTTATCAAGAGAATACTCACAGCTTGAGCCAATAGTTAAGGCATTTAAAGAATATTCTCAAGCTTTAGAAGATAAAGAAGCCGCACAAGAGATGCTTAATGAAAAAGATGCTGAGTTGGTTGAGATGGCAAAAGAAGAACTTAAATTAGCAAATGAAGCTATAGAAAATCTTGAGGCAGAATTACAGATTCTTCTTTTACCGCGTGATCCTAATGATGATGCGAATGTTTTTTTAGAGATTAGAGCAGGTACTGGTGGTGATGAGGCTTCGATATTTTCTGGTGATTTATTTAAGATGTATTCTAAGTATGCTGAGCAAAGAGGCTGGAAAGTTGAAGTGATTTCATCAAGTGAAGGTGAGCATGGTGGATACAAAGAAATTATTACAAAAGTTAATGGTGAAGGTGCATATTCACAGCTAAAATTTGAATCTGGTGCTCATAGGGTACAGCGTGTACCAGCTACAGAGTCTCAAGGTAGAGTACATACATCAGCTTGTACAGTTGCAGTTATGCCAGAGGTAGATGAAGTAGAGGGGATCGATATAAATCCTGCAGATATAAAAGTAGATACTTTTAGAGCTTCTGGAGCGGGTGGTCAGCACGTCAACAAAACAGATTCAGCAATTAGAATTACGCATATTCCAACAGGAGTTGTAGTTGAATGTCAAGATCAAAGATCTCAGCATAAGAACCGTGCAGCGGCAATGTCGATGTTAAAGTCAAAATTACTTCAAGCAGAGATAGATAAGCAACAAAAAGAGCAGTCAGATACACGTAAGAGCTTAGTTGGTAGTGGTGATAGATCTGAGAGAATTAGGACATATAACTATCCACAAGGTAGGGTTACTGATCATCGTATAAACTTGACTCTTTATAAGCTTGATGAGGTTATGGAAGGTAGTTTAGATAGTGTTATTCAACCTTTAGTTTTAGAGTATCAAGCAGATCTTTTAGCAACAATGTCAGATGAGTAGTTACACAATTTCATCTTTTATTTCTTATATTGTTGAAAGCTATAAGCAACAGTCTAAATCTAAATATTCTACAAATGAATTAGCTATATTAAAAAATGATATACAAGCTATTGTTTGTGATGTTTTGGATGTTGATAGAACTTACTTATATCTAAATTCAGATAAAGTTTTAGATGATGATGTTTTTGAAAAAATAAATACTAAAATTCATCGTTATTTTTATGGCGAGCCTTTAGCTTATATCTTGGGGTATAAATATTTTTGGAATCAAAAGCTTTTTGTAACACAAGATACTCTTATCCCACGAGCAGATACTGAAACTTTAGTTGAAGCAGTTTTAGATGATATCTCAGATAAGAGTACTAAATTAAATATACTTGATCTTGGAACAGGTACTGGAGCAATAGCGTTAGCATTAGCATCTGAACTACTAAATAGCCGTGTTATAGCGGTTGATTTTTCTAATAAAGCTCTGGATGTTGCAAAGAAAAATGCCAAAGAAAATAAGGTATCTAATGTTGAGTTTATCCAAAGTGATTGGTATCAAAATTTAGAGAATAAAAAATTCGATATTATTGTTTCTAACCCACCTTATATAGACTTTTGTGATGATGAAATTGATCATGAAGTAAAAAAATATGAACCTCAAAGTGCTTTATTTGCTGCAGATAATGGTCTGGAGGATATTAAAACTATAATTTCTCAATCTTATTTATATCTAAATAAAAATGCTCGCATATATATTGAGCATGGGTATACACAATCTAAAGCTATTGAAAATATATTGATTGAGAATGAGTTTAGTAATATTACGACTGTTAAGGATTTAAACGGTAAAGATAGATGCACTTATGCAATATCAAACAAAAAACGTTAATAAAAAACATTCTTAAACTATTTTTAATATAGAAATAATAGTATCTATAATATTATTCAAAAGTACTAGATTATTGATGCAAAGTAGCTTGGTTTTAGGAAGTCCAGAAATATTTTATGGTAGAATCTATACATACAAATATTGAATTTGTAAGGTTTATGTATATATGATAAATGTAAAAAGCAAAGGGTTTACAATATTAGAGGTGTTGATATCATCAGCTCTAGCTATGTTCTTGTTTTTTGCGATTTTCTATACTATAGGTAATATAATTTCCAAAGCGATTTTAATGGAAAAGAAGGTTGAATTAGCAGATGAGTTAGACGACCGAGTTAATAATTTTATGCTATCAGCAGTTTTTGATGATAGTTCTATTGGGAATATGACTTTCTCAAAATCCTCTAATATTGGTGAAAGCATACAGGAGTTTATTGCTACTAATCCTGATATGTCTCTAACTGTTACAAAAAGAGTTTACGCAAGTAATCCAGTTGCAGATGTGATTAATCAACAACTAGGAGCATACATGCAAAGAGCTAATGAAATATATATAAATGCAGGAGTTGATCAAATAGATGATCCTGCGGTACTTGCTGATATCAATACAGCTAGAGATAGTTTGTTATCTAGTAGTACTCAGAAGCATTCAAGTAATACTGGAGTATTATTAAACTTAAGTAACTCTCAGATTAATACAACTGTACCATTAGATAATCCTCCGTTTGATAGTAGTGGGCAATACGTTGTGATCGGTCCTAGTACTAATGCTGATATTACATCTACTGGGGTAATTTGGCGCTGTACAGCCTATAATTTTGATACAGAGCTTTTACCTGGTTGGTGTAGTGTATAAACATAAGAAAGAGGTTGGTATGAGTCATCTACAGCTTAGAGAAAATAGATCTAGAGGTTTTACCTTAATTGGTCTTTTGATTTCTACAGCTATAGCAATGATAGTTGTTTCGGCCTTGATAGCATCTTATGTTGCAGTCAAAGATAAATATAATTCGCATAAAAATAAAACAGAAGTTGAGACAAAAGAATTGTTAGTTAAAAATATTATTTATGATTTTGTGAAAGATGTTGGCTTTGCTTGTAAATTTGGATATTCAAGCCAAGACTACTACGATAGTACATCTGATTCATTAGATAATTATTTTACGAGTAATTCCGCAATTATGGTGGGCAAGCTTCCTCTCCCAAGTGGATCGAGTTTTTCAGAAGCATTGGAAGAAAGCTGTAGTGGCGAGTGTTTCCAGGAAGATACAGACTATATTATGGTTAAAAAAGAGGAAAGCCATACAGAATTTAATGCTATAAATGCTTTAGATACAACACTTTATGCTAAATCAATAAATGATGTTGATGTGGGAGATTATCTGTTTTTGTGTAATAGAAGTGGCATAAATTTGGTTAAGGTTGCAAGTATAAATACTAGCTCTAACGCTATTGGTTTAGCATCAGCGCCTCAAGCTACAGAATATTATCCCGGAGATTATATAGGTAAGTATTCATTGGAAATACTTTATATAAGAGATACAGGTCAAAAAGATAAAGATGGTCAAGATATATACTCATTATATGTATATATAAAAGGAAACTCATCAACTGGGATGTCTTACGAGTTAGTAAGAGGTGTTGAAGATTTACAAGTTGAATATGCAACAGTAAGTAGTGGAAATGTTACATGGAATAGTATCTCAACAGATACTACTATAGGTTTTGATATACCTGCGATTAAAGTATCATTTAGTGTCGATGGTAAAAGTTTCTCAAAGGTAGTTAATTTATAGGATTGTTATATGAGATTTAAAAATATAAAAGGGTCTTCACTATTAGCAGTAATTATATTTGCCTTTGTTGTTATGGTTGTAATATCTGCTTTAGCATATAACTTTAATGTAAGTTCCTTATCTATAAAAACTCAGATACATGAAACTGAAAATATAAATGTTCATGAAGGGTATTTTAAGAATGTTATAGGCTCTGATGTTTTATCTACAGATTCAGATAATAGTATTGGAGACTTTAGATTTCTTACACAGGTTAATAGTGTTACCCCAGGTTTTGATTTTAAGAATGCAAATATAACTTTATATAATTCAACACCATATTTGATTAGTTATAATTTGACACACCATTCTTTTCATGAAAATACTCATGAATATACCCGTGACTTCATTTTTAATGTCTTACCTAATATAACAATGACTCAATATGAGGAAACAATAATTCCGTTGAATCTTCCGTATATAAATACTGATGCCATGAGTAGCGCTTTGAAGAACTACAAGCTAGGATCACAAGATAATAAAGTAGCTATATACGGGGGGTATATTGGCTTTATTGAGAAGCCTCTATTTGATAGTGATCCAGGTGATGATGTAGAGGTTGAGTGTAATATAAATGGAAATGGAAATGGAAATGGAAATGGAAATGGAAATGGAAATGGAAATGGAAATGGAAATGGAAATGGAAATGGAAATGGAAATGGTGGCTGTGAGGCAATGCATGAACATCATATATTAATATGTCATAACCCAGGCGAGCCAAGTGAAAAAACTATGAGTTTAGCTGGTGCTAGTTGGGGTGCTCATAAAGACCATGGTGATTATAGAGGACCGTGTCATGATAATCCAAGTGAAACACTAGTCATTAATGCTTATGGCAATGATTTAGATATAGGTTTTCCACTTATCTTATCCCTAAGTGACTACAGACTTAGTGTAGGTTGGAGTCTTGTTGGTGGTGAATGGATTTTTCATTTAGCAATCTATGACTTTGATAGAGTATATACATCATCAACTACTCTAACTAATCTTCGTACTAATCCTTCTCAAGCAAGAGTAGATTTATCTAATTGGGTAGGAGTTCAAGGTTTGGGGTTTGCTGATGGTGATATAGTTTTGGTTAAGTGGTACTATGATAGTGCTCAAGAGTTGCCAAAGCTTTTGATTTTAGAGAAGTTTCTTAGATCTGGGAACTATGAGTTAGATGCATATAACACAACATATACTAGTTCTAGTAAAGTCTATGCAGCTATTAAAACAGATACGTATACTGTTGGTGGTGATGATTTTGATAGCTCAAGTGTCCATTTATCCATTCCGGATAGTTTGTTTACACTAAGTCCAGGAGCGCCTTTAATTTTTGAGCATAGTAATATTTTGGATTTTAACCTTAGCGGAAGTTATCTCTTTGGAGATGGTACTGGCTCAACTAAAGCTACCTTAGCTGCTGACGTACTTGATGATCCTATCCTTGTAAAGAAAAATACAAATCAATTTTATATAATGTATTTCAATAATAGTAATCTTTATATATATCTTTATAGCCAAGGGGTATCTGCCCCAACTTTGGCTTCATCTCAAACTTTTACTGGAGAAATTATACAAAAGCTTATTGTAAAATTTGGTGCATTATTTATTGTTACAGATAAGAAGATATATGTTGAAGATATTTCAACAAGATCTTTAATAAGTTCTGTATCAACTTCCTCTGGATCAAACTTTCAAATAAATCGTGATGGTAATGGTAAGATTTATGCTATGAGGGATGGTTTAGAGTGTAGTGTCAATGGCAACTGTAATAGTGCCCTTAGGATATACTTAGATACAGGATGTTCAGCATATACAGATGGTTGTCAAGAAATGGCAAAGTTAGATGGAGTTGATCCTCATCTTAATGTAGTATATAAAAGCTTTAAGCATTAAAAGTTCAAAAAAAAATAATATTAGTTATACTGATAATCTATAATATGTAAATATATAAAACTAGGCTGTTTATTTTATGATTTTTTATAATTCCTTATCTGGGAAAAAAGAAGAGTTTAAGCCAATTGAGGCTAATAAGATTAAAATGTATGTTTGTGGAATCACTGTATATGATGATTGTCATATTGGCCATGCTCGTACAAATATAGCTTTTGATGTTATCAATAGATACTTTAAATATCGTGGTTTTAACATTGATTTTGTACGAAATATCACAGATATTGATGATAAAATCATCAAAAGAGCAAATGAAAATGGTGAATCTACTAATCAGTTAGTCGAAAGAACTATCAAATCAATGCATGATGCTTTTGATAGATTAAATATTCTTCGTCCTACACAAGAGCCTAGAGCTACAGAAACTATTCCTGAAATGATTGCAATGATTGAAGAGCTAGTTGAAAAGGGCTATGCATATCAAGGGTCAAATGGAGATGTTTTTTATCGTGTAACTAAATTTGCTGATTATGGTAAATTAAGTAAGCAAAATCTTGAAGCATTACAGCAAGGCTCAAGAGTAGAGATTGTTGATGAAAAAGAAAATCCAATGGATTTTGTACTTTGGAAAATGGCAAAACAGGGTGAGCCTGCATGGGATTCTCCATGGGGAGCTGGCCGCCCTGGTTGGCATATTGAATGTTCAGCGATGTCAAAAAAACTTCTAGGAGATACTTTTGATATCCATGCTGGTGGTTCTGACCTTAGATTTCCTCATCATGAGAATGAAATAGCTCAGTCTGAAGCTTGTAATGATTGTACATTTGCTAATTATTGGCTTCACTCAGGTATGGTGAAAGTTAATGCTGAAAAAATGTCTAAATCTTTGAATAATTTCTTTACAATAAATGAGGTCTTAGAAGAGTATCATCCAGAAGTTGTTAGGTATTTCTTAGCTTCGACTTCTTATAGAAGTGAGATTAATTATTCAAAAGAGAATCTTGATAATGCTAAAGCATCTGTTGAGAGGTTATTTAATGCTCTAAGAGATATTGAACCCATTGAAGTAAATCTTCCAGATGATGCAAGTCAATATGAGGAGAAGTTTGTTAAAGCTATGGATAATGACTTTAATACTCCTGAAGCATTAGCGGTTTTATTTAGTCTAGCTAAAGAAATAAATACTCTAAAAACAACGAACAAATATAAAGCTAGTGGATATGCGTATCTTTTACGTAAGCTTTGTAATGTACTAGGTATATTGTTTACAGATATAGAAGAGTACTTTAAGCAAGATAATGATATCGATGCTAATGAAATCGAAAAATTAATCGCTGAAAGAACTCAAGCGAAAAAAGATAAAAATTATGCAAGAGCTGATGAAATTAGAAATCAGCTTCAAGCACAAGGAATAATATTAGAAGATAGTGCAACTGGTACTACATGGAAAAAAGGTTAATAAATGTATAGTCAAGAAAAACAACAAGATATTATAAACAATTTACATACTATAAGAGATTTTATACGTTGGTCTATTTCTGAAATGTCGGTTAATCAGGCATATTTTGGCCATGGTTCAGACTCTGTTTGGGATGAGGCGGTACATTTAGTTCTTTCTGCAATTAATATGTCTCATGATATAGATGGTAATATGGTTGCATCAAGACTTCTTCTAGAAGAGAAAAAAACAATAATAGAATATGTTTATCAAAGAGCATATGAGCGTAAGCCTTTGCCATATATTCTAAAAAAAGCATGGTTTGCAGGTATGGAGTTTGATATCGATGAGAGAGTGATCATACCTAGATCTCCTATTGCGGAGCTTATACAAAATGATTTCTCTCCGTGGGTTAATGATATCGATGATGTGAAAAATGTTTTAGATTTATGCACAGGAAGTGGTTGTATAGGTATTGCATCAGCAACTGTTTTTGAAGAAGCTGATATTACTTTAGTAGATATTTCTGATGATGCTTTAACTATAGCTAATCATAACATAAGAAAACATCAGCTTACAGATAGAGTAAAAGCAGTTAAATCTGATTTATTTAGTAATTTAAAAGGGCAGAAGTTTGATGTTATAGTTTCAAACCCTCCATATGTGGATAAAGAAGATTTAGATAGTATGCCTAAAGAATATCACTATGAACCAAAACTAGCTCTTGAAGCAGGTGATGATGGTTTAGATCTTGCTAAGAAAATAATTTTAGAAGCAGATCAGTATATGACTGAAAATGGTGTGTTGATCGTAGAGGTTGGCAATAGTCAGTATGCTTTAATGGAAATGTGTCCAGATATTCCGTTTACTTGGTTAAGCTTTAGTGAAGGTGGTGATGGAGTATTTTTACTAACTTATGAAGAGCTAGTAAAGTATAAAGATTTATTTAAGCAATATTTTAGTAATCAAAATCAATTAGGCGCTAAAAGCTTTGTAATTTAATATAAACAATATAGGGTGTTTATAAGATGGCTAAGGGACAGATAAAAAAAATATCTTCAGAAAAAACAGTGATATTAATTATCTGTCTATTAGGGGTTATGTCTCAGTTTGCTACAGATAGTTTTTCACCATCTTTACCTCATATTATGAGTTATTTTGGTGCAGCAGCAAAAGATGTTAAGCTTACTGTTGGAATATATTTCTTAGGTATGACTTGCTCTGTGTTTGGTTTTGGTTATATTTCAGATAAGTATGGTCGTAAACAAGCTCTCTTATTAGGCTATGTTGTTTTTTGTTTGGCTAGTATTTTATGTATGCTAGCACAAAGTGAAGATCAGTTATTATTCTTTCGTTTTCTACAAGGTTTGGGTATGGGAAGCTCTTTTATTTCTTTTAGAGCGATTATGAAAGATGTATTTAGCGATAATCATTCATTGGCTAAAGCTAGTTTAGTCATCTCTAGTATCGTATCCTTGACACCACCATTAGCTCCTATAACAGGAGGGATTATACAGGAGTGTATTGGGTGGAGAGGTAATTTTGCTTTGCATTCATTAATGGCCATAATAGTGATGATTTTGATTATAAAATACTTGCATTTAGAAGCTATACCAAAAAGTAATACTAAGTTGTTAGAGTCATACAAAAAAATATTATCAAATAAAACTTTTGTGCTAAACGCTAGCTGTAGTGGTTTAGCTTTATCATTAGTGTTTGTATTTGTTACTCTTTCTCCTTTTCTTTTTCAAGTCCTTCTAAAATTTTCAGCATTTGAATTTTCACTTCTATCTACACTTGTTATAGTTCCCCCAGCTTTATTTTTATTTTCTTTTAAAAATAAAGTAAGTAAATTAGATATGAATAAAGTTAGTTTGTGTAGTGCATCTTTTTCTGTTTTTTGTGGGTTAGCTTTGGCTCTTTCATACTTTATTTTTGGCTTAAATACTATAGTTATAATTGTATTATGTGCCTTAGCTTTTTGTGGTAACACTTTTCAATACACGGCAACCTATGTATGTGCATATAAAGATGTTAATACAGAAGTTGGTGTAGCTTCAGCGATGTTTGGTTTTATACAGATTGCTGTTGCAACAGTGGTGTCATCTGCTATTTCATATGTGAATTTAAATAATCAGACTGTTTTTGGAATATTGATGGCTATTCCTCCATTATTAATAGTATTGCTAAAAATAATAGATATTAAGAGAGAATCTAAGTAGCATAATTTTATAAAATAAATCTTTTTTGCATAGTATATTCAAAACTAATACAATGGTTAGTACTGTACTTTTATGTAAATGTGATTATGAAAAAATTAAAAATTGTATTAACTACTATGGCTTTAGCAACACCTGTTGTATCTTTAGCGACAGATTACGCAGCATTAGAAAAAGAGCTAAAAACAGCAGAGTCTAGCTCTCAATCAAATTATTGTGGTGATGCAGCCGCTATGCAAGGCGGTTTTGCTCAGAAGCAGCAGAATATAGGTAGATCTATTTATAATCAAAACAGAGGTATTTCTGGAGGTCAGCAAAATTATGGTGCAGATCAAGCAAATAATATAAGTACAACTGATTTTGGAGGCCAACAAAAGCAACAAAATATAGGTAGATCAATATATGACCAGAATAGAGGGATTTCTCAAAGACAGCAAAGAAATAATATAAAAACTACATATTTTGGAGATCAACAAAGTCAGCAAGACTCTAGTAGATCAAGATATGATCAAAATAGAATGGGTTATCAAAGCCAGCAATATAATAGAGATCGAGGAAATAATATAGCTACGTCTGAGTTTAAAAGTCAACAAAGTAATCTATCTCGATCTTCAAGTAATCCTGGAGAAAACTTGTTTGAACAGAATCAATAAAATAGTTATGTGATGATTAAATTAGAAAAATTTACACAAAAAAACATTCCTGAACTTTTATCTCAGTTGGAAGATCAAGATATTCGTTTTTTATATCAATTTGGTGGTATCAACTATAAATTTCCTCTTGACTCGGATCAAATAAAACAAACTATGGATAGTAAGTTTAATTTACTTTTTAATGTTCTAGATAATAATGGAAAATCTATAGGGCATTGCCAAATAATCAGGTTAGATCAAGAAAACCGTAAGGCATCTATAGGTAGATTGCTTATATATAAAGAATATCGTTCCAAAGGTTATGGTAAACTGATGATACAAGAGCTTTTAAGTTTTGCTAAGTCTATAGGTTTACAATATATAACTCTTAGAGTTTTTGATTTTAATATTTCAGCAATTAAATGTTATGAAAATATAGGCTTTAAGAAAACCTTTGAAGAGTATTTAGATATCGAAAATTTAAAAGAGAAATGGAAGATAATCTCAATGGAAATTGAGATCTAAGATTATTATTTTTCTATAATTATATCAGGGAAGTGGGCTTTAACACACTTAGTATAGTCACCTGGTGTGAATGCTGAATATGGTGTTTGATAACCTACTAATTTACATGCGTATGTTTTACCACCTGGGTTATTAGCATTATAGCCAAAATCTTGTTCCCAATAAATCTTAGTAGCACCAGCACCTTCTGCATCAAACTGTTTCATGCCTTTACATCCTAGAACCTCATCATTTGGTATAGTTACACCAAGTTGTTTAGCGAAGTTATCATAATAATCTATACGATTAATAGATTGAGCTACCTCAACACTTCCACCACATTCAACACCACCGTTAATAATTTGAGTAGTCACACCAAATCCTGGAGTCAGGCCATTACTAATATCACGTTCATTTGGCTGCCATGTACCATCTATCACATGAAGCATAGAAGGTTTAGGTGGTTGAGGGTATACAAAGAAGAATACAGCAGATGCTAAATTCAACCATGTATCAGCTACTAATTCAGGTTTATCTAATAATGTTCTTACATCACCATATATTGCTTGAGAGAATGGGCCATAATTATAGTTGTAGCTTAGTTGTTTTGCGCCACGACCAAAGTAAGATTTATAATCACCATTTTCAAAAGTACCGCAAGGCCAAGTTTGCCCTTGCCATACATCAGGGTTACACTCACCATTGTAGCCGCCACGCATATTTTCATCCCAACCCATCTCGCGAACATGTACTAGACCTTGGCGCCACTCAGGTACATCCCAGTGAGCAGTATGTCCACCTGTTTCTTGTGTGAAATGAGCAAACATAGTAGCAAGTGATTTACGACAAATTGCATCAGAATCTCTACCGTCTGTATATGTACCACAGAATGCAGGGAATTTTGCAACTGCTTTTAAGAAGTTTTCATAAGTATACTCAGGAGATCTTTTTGGGAACATATAATCCCAGTCAGCTTCAGAAATTATACTTTCAACACGTTTTACGTTCTCAGGATTGTTAGGGTTATTAGCCGAGACAGCCTCTACAACACTATTATCTCTTGTTACGATAGATTTTTTGACTTCACTCATAACTGGACCACTAGTTAACTCTTCTTCTTTTGCATCTAGAGCTGCTTGAGTAGTTGTATATGTGTCGCCAGGAGTTGGTGTTGGATCGACTGGATCTGTCGGTTCAGTAGGGTCAGCAGGGTCGACTGGGTCAGTTGGATTAACAGGATCAGTAGGGTTGTATACATCCCAGGCAGTTTCCCAAGCTGTCCCAGAACCTGGAGCATAAGCCCATGCTGCTGAACTAGAGCACCAAGCGCCTACTCCAGATTTACACTGATATAGTTTGCCATTTGATGATACTATGTCGCCACTTTTATACTGTGTGCCAGCACTATATGTTTGATAATCACCACTTGGATTCGTAGGCTCAACAGGGTCTGTAGGTTCGACTGGATCAGTAGGATTAGTAGGTTCAACAGGATCAGTTGGCTCAACTGGATCAACAGTTCCTCCATTACCAACATGGAAATTTACAACGTTAAAAACAGGCTTACTAGGAGAGAAGCTAAAGCTAACGGATTGCCCAGCTTTAGCAATAGTTGGCTGACCGCTCCATTGTTTTGATGTAATTGAGACTGTACCATTGCTTGCTTCTGTTAGAGTATGGTTTCCTATACCCCAAACACTACCTACTTTACCATCGCTTAGTTTGAAGCTAATAGGGTTAGTCTCTAAGTTAGTATCCTTATCACATTTAAAAGTAATTTTACCTGTCCAACCTGAAGTAACATCTTCTAATTTACAATCAGCAAAAGCAACTGTGCTTATCAAAGACAGAGTTAACGCTGTGATTGTTTTTATGCGCATCTGTATCATTTTAATACTCCTTATTAATATACATTTTGTACTAATCGCCATTATTGGTATATCTTGAGTTTATATGCCTTTTTTTAGCAAAACAACGACTTTTGAGATATAAAATAATAGCTTAATTTAGAAAGAATTTAATATTGTTAAAATTGACAGGTAGAGTTAAAAAATAACAAGTTTATATTAAGATTTAGTTAGGATAAATTTATTTATGATAAGGGTGGCCTTCTAAAATTGTATAAGCTCTGTATAGCTGTTCTGCGATAATAATGCGCACAATAGGATGTGGAAAAGTCATTTTAGAAATAGATATTTTTTCTTTAGCGAGATCTTTAATACTTTGATGAATACCATCTGGACCGCCGATTAATATTACAACATTTGGATTATTGAATTTCCAGTTTTGCATTTTATCAGCTAACTCTTCCGTAGAGATGATCTTAGATTTTACATCAAGAATCACTAAGTGCTCAGAACTATTGATCTTGCTTAAAATTATCTTAGCTTCTTGCTCCATCCAGATACTGGGATTACCTGTTTTGGTTCTTTTTGCTATTGGCAGCTCTATTAGCTCAAGAGGAATAGATTTGCTAAGTCTTTTCTTATACTCGTTAAATCCATCTATAACCCATTTAGGTGGTTTCTCTCCTAGAGATATTATTTTTATTTTCATAGATTATCTTGTAAAGCAAAGAAGATCATCTTTAGATAGATCTTGGCTAAATTCATACCCGGCAACATTAAACTTTTTAATGCTACTAATATCTTCTATTTGATTCTCAAGGATAAATCTTGCCATTAAGCCACGAGCTTTCTTAGCGTGAATACCAATAGTTTTAAATGTACCATTTTTGTTCTCTTTAAAATCTATATCTAACCACTTTGCATCAAGAGTTTTCTTATCTATAGCTTGTGAATACTCATTAGAAGCAAGGTTGATTAGAGTTTTATTTTTCTGCTTAGTAAAGAAGCTATTTAGTTGAGGTGTAATTTTATCTTGCCAGTACTTATGTAGAATTTTTTCATCAATTTTTACTTTTGTGCCCATTTCTAACCTATAAGCCTGCATCAAATCAAGAGGGCGGATAAGACCATATAGTCCAGAGAGCATTAGTAAATGATCTTGCGCATATTTGATTGTTTTCGTATCAAGAGTTTCAGCATCTAAACCCTTATAAACATCACCACTAAATGTGAAAATAGCAGCTTTAGAGTTTGAAGTATTATAGTTATTTGGATCGAAGTTATTATGTTTATCAAATACCTCTTGCGCTAGCTTAGGACTAATTTTCATGAGTCTTTCAATTTCATCTACTTCGTAATGTTTTAGTTTATTAATCAAAAGATTAATTTGATCTTTAAATATAGGTTGTGTAAAGTCGTAGTTTTCTTTTAAAGAGTCAAAGTTTTGACTCTTTGCTGGAGATATTACTATAATCATTTTGTTATCGTTTTGTGAATGCTTTTAGCTTAATAATACCAATTTATATTAGATAATGGAATTTGCTTTGTTAGCTTGTAATTTATAGATATATCTAGTAACATATGCATTGCTAACTTGGTTTCCACGCAATGGTAGATTGTGAACCCCGCCAGATCCGGAAGGAAGCAACGGTAACAGTTGATCCATGTGCCGTGTCAAGGCTAAGTTAGCACTTCAAAGATTTAAATCATTTTGGTATATCATTTATAATATTACTGCTTTAAAGTATGATTTAATAAATATAAATCATGTTTCTTGTTATAAAATGAATTTTCCTAAGTTAGAAGACATCATTAACTATGATATTAATCATGGTTTCCCTGGCGCAGCTATAAGTGTTTTACATCAAGGCAAAGAAGTTTATAAGAAGGTTTTTGGCTATGCTTGTCGCTATGATAAAAAAGCTCAGCAGCTTAGAAATCCTCAAGAATTAAACCAAGATATGCTATTTGATGTTGCTTCGATAACAAAGATTTTTGCAACAACTTATGCTGTTATGTATCTTTATCAGAGAAATCTTGTAGACTTAGATGTTCTAATTACAGAATATATTCCTGAATTTAAATTTGCTAATACAAGCTATATCCCAAGTGTTCGTGATTTACTTAGCCATACTAGTGGAGTTGCGCCATTTTTTGATTTTTATAATAACCAAACAGCTGGTTCATTATATAGTCAAGATCGTCATACAACTATAGAGTTTCTAAAAACAAAAATGTCGATAGTAGAGTCGCCACATAAATACTGTATATATAGCGATATTGGGATGCAGGTGTTAGGGTGTGTAATTGAGGCTATTACAAGGCAACGACTAGATATTTTTCTTGAAGAGAATATTTATTCTAAGCTAGGCTTAAAAGCAACATGCTTTAATCCATTAGAAAAAGGTTTTTTACCAGAAGAGATTGTAGCTACACAAGTCGATGGGCATTGCAATTTTGGCACCACGAATTTTAATAATATAAAAACAGGCACTCTAAGAGGTTATGTGCATGATGAGAAAGCTCTATACTCTATGGCAGGTGTAGCGGGGCATGCAGGGTTATTTTCAACTATTGATGATGCAATCAAGTTAGCTGAGCTAATATATAAAGACAATACTTTCTTCTCACAAGATGTAGTTAAACTCTTTAGCCAGTCATGTGATACAAATGAGGCTTTTGCTTTAGGCTTTTGGACTGCAAAAGGTCGAAAAAATAGACATTTGTTTGGAGAAAAATGTAGTAATCAAACAATAGGACATACTGGCTTTACTGGTCAGTGTCTTGTTTCTGACCCTGAAAATAAAGTTACTATAATGATTATGACTAATAGCGTGCATAGCCCTATTATTTATCCAAGGATATTTGAAGGCAAAACGTTTAGAACAGGCTTGTATGGGCAATTAATAGATTCAGTTTATGATGAATTAGGAATATAGGAGATATTTGTGAATTTAAATTTTAGATATAGTTTTAAATATATATTAGCAGTATATATATTAGCTGCAATTTTAGGTGGCTATGCTTTGGCTATTGTTGGGGGAGTAGGCGAGGAGATTAGCAATAGTTTTCATTTAAATACGCACCAATTGTCGATACTACTAGGGCTAGTATTCCTAGGTGGAGTTTTAGCAAAAATAATTTGGTTGGCTACTGATTATATTGGACGAAAATTTATGATTTTAATTTTCGTAGCTTTTTATATTATTGGAACATATATCTTTGTGATAGCTCAAGGATATGAAACTTTGATTATTGCAAGATTAATTCAAGGAGGATCTATCTTATTAGGGTCTTATGCTTTTCCTATATATGTGACAGAAATATCCCCAGCTGACCGACGCGGTAGATATGTAGCTTTGTTCCAATTGTTATGGACTGCAGGGATGTGCTTGTCAGGAGTTCTAATATTTTTATTTTATAAAACTTTTAATTGGACTGAGTACTTTGCGATAACTCTGACTTTTGGGATTATTTTGCTTATAGCTTCATGTTTTTTACCCTCAAGTCCAACGTGGTTAGTGCTTAAAAATAAGACTGATAAAGCTTATGATGTTATTAAAAAGACACAACCTAATCTTACAGATATAGAGATAAATAAGCATATAGAAGATATTAAAGTTAGTTTAAGAATGCATGCTCCTAGAACACTTATTAGTAAAATCTTAATAGGTAAGGATATTTGGCCTGTTGCAATAGTAACTATTGTCTTAATTTTAAACCAGCTTACTGGGATTAACTTTATTGTTTTCTCATCTGAGTTGATAATAGCACCCTTAACATCAAGTAGTTATGTTGCTCATGCTGCTAATTTTCTTATTTTGGCAGTTAACTTTATTATTACAATTTTGACGATATTTTTTATTGATAAATGGGGTAGAAAAAAAGTTATTTATTTAGGTTTAACAGTAGCGTTGATTAGTATGTTAGGATTGATTATTTTATATAGTCTTCCGGATTTTACTTATAACTATATATTGGTGATTATATTGTTAACAACATGTATAGCTGGACTAGCTTTTGGTCCTTCTGGAGTGATTGTGACCCTTATAAATGAATTATTGCCAAATAGAGTAAGAATAATAGGGATATTTATGGCGGGAGTTATTTCAATGTTGTTCTCATTTTACTTTATAGGTTATTTCTTAAAAGTGGGTCAGGATTGGGGCTTTAATGTAATGTTTGGGTTATTATTTATAAGTTCATGTATTTATCTTTGGGTTGTTAGAAGATTTGTCCCAGAAACATCAGGTAAAACATTAGAAGAAATTGAAAATGAGTTTGAGTAATAATAAGTAAGAAAATAAATAGTATAGGTCCCATGAACAAAAAATTATCTAAGCCAAATAAATGTGCTAGCTAAAGCCACAAAGCCAAGAAAAGCAGAGCAAGTTTTATCAAATCTAGAGAAAACCCTTCTAAAGTGCTTAATTTTAGAGAAAAAGTTCTCAATTAAGTGTCTTTCTTTATATATATGCCAATCTATATCATGATTTTTAGTATAGTTTTCTCTAGAAGGAATCACAGGCTTATTTTTGTTTTTCTTAAGGAATCTTATGTTTTCTTCAGAAAAATATGCTTTATCAGCAAGAATATAAGCATTTGTTATTCCTTGTAAAAGTTGTTGCGAAGGTAGAATATCGTGAACATTACCAGCAGTTATTATAAATCTCACAGGATTCCCTAAAGCATCTGTGAGGGTATGAATCTTTGTTGTTAGACCACCAACGCTTCTACCTAATGCATTAATTTGATTACCATTTATTTCATAGCCACTAGCACATGCATGTGCTTTGACAGATAATGAATCTATCATAAACTGTTGTGAATCAACATCTGAAACATAGGTCATTAAATTATTCCAAATTCCTTTGTCAGCCCAATATTTATCGTTTATGGATAGATCTACTATTACCATACTCTTTATGAAGATATTTCCATTGGGAACCAGTTTTTAGAATATAAAAAACTGCTTTTATAAATTTTCTAAGCTTAGCTGTGTCTTTTGTATGTAAGCCTTTTTGATTTGTAAGAAAACTTAAAATTGTTGACCAATTTGATTCTGATATATAATATTCCATATATGTTAAGTGTGTTATTTGTTTCGCAAAACTATTTAAATACACTTAACATCTTTATGCAAAAATTTTGTTCATGGAACCTAGTATATATTAATGTTTATATGTGCTCTATGTTGAGTATGTGGCACACCCAGAGGGACTCGAACCCCCGCATCCGCCTCCGGAGGGCGACGCTCTATCCAGTTAAGCTATGGGTGCAGTAGTCTATATAATATAAGTAAAATAGGTAAATCTCTAGCAGGGATTTAAAGTATTTATTATTTATAATAAAGTTTAACTAAATATTGTAATAAATAATGGTGCATTAGTTGTATTTCTTATAAAAATGTTTGATATTTTATATATTGAATTTTTTAATTAGATTATTTTAAATATGTGGAAACATTCACCATTAAAGACTGTACTAATATTAGCACCTATAATTTTTTGCTGTGAGTTAGCAATGGAAGCGTATGTTCCAGTATTACCTATTATGGGGAAAAGCCTACATACAACACAATCTATGGCTCAGCTGACAATATCAGTATTTCTGATAATCTCAGGGGTTGGGCAGCTAATTTTAGGACCTTTATCTGATCAGATTGGGCGATATAAAGTAATTTTTATGTCTGCTATCTTATTTCTATTTGGAACTTTATTTTGTGTATTTTCTCCAGGAGTAAAGTTTTTGATATTCTCAAGAGCTATCCAAGCTGTAGGAGCATGTGGATTAAGTGTGGTAGCTTTTGTAATTATTCGAGATGTTTTTTCCGGAAAGCAAAGCTCAATGGTATATAATCTAGTTGATGCGATAGTATCAATGTCTCCTATATTAGGGCCTCCAATAGGTGTGACTTTAGCATTACTATTTAATTGGCAGTCTATATTTATATTTCTATTTATTTTGTCAGTAATGATGCTTTTAATAATTATATTTTTTGTTAAAGAAAGTCTACCTGTTGAAAGAAGAAAAAAATTCTCTTTTGATATTATTTATAGGTATTGGACAGTATCTAAGTCTTTACAGTTTTGGGCCTATTCAATATCTGCAGTATCTGGGATGTCTGCATTTTTAATATTTTTCACTATGATCCCTTACATAATTACATATTTAGACGATCCTTATACAAAGATCTATATCATGTTTGGATTTACAGGCATAGCTTATCTGATAGGCGCGGTATTTGCTAGTTTTATTGTCAACCATTTAGGAGTTTTTAGAACCACTATAGTTGGTGTTGTATGTGTGTTTGTTGCTGGGATTTTATCTTTAGCCTCTTATGTTGGCTTTGGGTTAAGTCTTTGGATGTTTTTTGCACCGTGTTTTTTTGCAGCCTTTGGCTGTGCAATTGCCGCAGGTACAGGAGCTAGTGGTAGTATGGAACCATTTTTTGAGATTGCTGGAGTAGCCTCGGCAATGTTCGGCACAATGGAGTTATCATTAAGTGCGATAGTGGTTGGCATCGCAATGTCATTTCCAGCTACTTCAGCATTACCAATTGCTTTAACTATGTTGATTACATCAGCTTTTGCATTATCGTTATTGTTTATATTAAAGATTCTAACTAAAGGAAAGCTGGATTAATTTGAAATTACCCTAGGCTATTAATTATCGAACTAAGTTTAGCAGATTTATCCCAATCTATAGCATGTCCAGATTTTGAGAAATGGATAATGTTAATTAAAGATTTATTTTTGATAAGATCAAGAGATTTTTGGGTGTCATTAGGGTTTAAAATCTCATCATTTTTGGCTAAGAAAAATGTTGTTGGCGTTTTAATGTTAGTGAAATTTTTTAGGCTATCTTTATTTGAAACCCATGAAGTTAAGTATTTTTTCTGTTTAGCATAAGTTTTGTTTGTTGGAAAAAGTTTAGAAATATCAGGGTTTATAAATCGAGCAGTATTTTTGGCTAAGTCTTTCGGTGAATAATTATATAAATTATTACTAAAGACATAATTGTATATATCTGCTTTAGTTTTTAAGACAGGGTTTTCAGCTAGTTTTTTAGGTAATTGAGGTTTTATATCTAAAGGTACGGCTGGAGATATCAAGAAAACTTGTTTAAAAGCTTTAGGATTGTCAAACTCTGTTTGCAGAGCAATAGCTCCTCCCATTGACCAGCCTAGAAGATATGTATCTTTTAAATTTAACTTTTTGATAAAGGCATTTGTATCATTAGCTAGATCCTTTATAGAATAGCTTAAGTTTGAGCTATCTTGATCTGTATTGATACCTCGATAATCGAGGATGTAAAGATTGTATTTTTGAGATAGTCTTTCTATAAAATCTTTTGGCCAAAAATTAGCTGTAGTACCAATACCTGTTAGCATGACTAAATTTAGTTTGCTTTTAGAATTATCAACTTGATAATAATGGATCTTATTTTTGTTTATTTCTATCGCTTTACTCTGGATGTCTAAAGCAAAGAGTTTAGTTGAGAAAATTACTATAGTTATTGATATAAAAATAAGTTTTTTCATACTTTAGGAACGTTTTATATTAAAAAGTTAATTAAATTTTAACAAAAAATAAAAAAAATTCTTGAAAAAGAATCTTTTGGCTCAATATGTAAGGTTGCAAGTGCTTAGAACTTAAGGTTGTTCTAAGATGCAGACAAATTCAAAAACTTTAACAAAACAATAGTCAATTTAACAAAGGAGTAAGATTGTTATGAACATTCGTCCATTACAAGATAGAGTATTAGTACGCCGTGCAGAAGAAGAAACAAAATCTGCTGGTGGTATTATCTTAACTGGTAGTGCTCAAGAGAAACCAAGTGAAGGTGAAGTTGTAGCTGTTGGTAACGGTAAAAAGCTAGAGAATGGAACTACACTGCCGATGGATGTAAAAGTTGGTGATAAAGTACTATTTGGTAAATACTCTGGTAGTGAAGTAAAAGCCGGTGATGAAACTCTTCTTATGATGAGAGAAGAAGATATCATGGGTATTATTGGGTAATTAAAAAACACTATAAAAGTAGTACGTCATTCCGTCAGGCTTGACCACGGAATCTAGTAAATATCTTGTTAAAGATATTTCTCAAGTACTACTTTTGAAATATTGAGATTCTGGTCGGCTACGCTCAGCAACCGAGTTCAGAATGACATATAAGTTTTGAAACATTAAAAGTTTAAAAAATTTCAAAGGAGAAATAAATATGGCTGCAAAACAAGTTTTATTTTCAGATGAAGCTCGTGCAAAAATGCTTGATGGTGTTAACACTTTAGCTAACGCTGTAAAAGTTACTTTAGGTCCTAAAGGCCGTAATGTTGTTTTAGATAAGTCATTTGGTGCGCCAACTATCACTAAAGATGGTGTATCTGTTGCAAAAGAAATCGAGCTAGAAGATAAGTTTGAGAATATGGGTGCTCAAATAGTGAAAGAAGTAGCATCAAAAACTGCTGATGTAGCTGGTGATGGTACTACTACTGCAACTGTACTTGCTCAGGCTCTACTTACAGAAGGCCTAAAAGCTGTTGCGGCTGGTATGAACCCAATGGATCTAAAAAGGGGAATCGATAAAGCTGCTGCTAAATTAGTAGAAGAGTTAAAAGTACTTTCTAAGCCTTGTTCTGATTCTAAGGCTATCGAGCAAGTTGGTACAATCTCTGCTAACTCAGATGCTACAGTAGGTAAGCTTATTGCTGAAGCTATGGCAAAAGTTGGTAAAGAAGGCGTGATCACTGTAGAAGAAGGTAAAGGCTTTGAAGATGAGCTTGATGTAGTTGAAGGTATGCAGTTCGATAGAGGTTATTTATCACCATATTTTGCTACAAACCAAGAAAATATGACTACTGATTTAGAGAGCCCATATATTTTACTTGTAGATAAGAAAATCTCTAATATCCGTGAGTTACTTCCTGTACTAGAGGGTGTTTCTAAGTCTGGTAAAGCTTTATTAATCATCGCTGAAGATGTAGAAAGCGAAGCTTTAGCTACTTTAGTTGTAAACAACATGCGTGGTGTGGTTAAAGTATGTGCTGTGAAAGCTCCTGGATTTGGTGATAGAAGAAAAGCTATGTTAGAAGATATAGCTATCTTAACTGGCGCTACAGTTATCTCTGAAGAACTAGGTATGAAGCTTGAAGAGGCTAATATGGAGCATTTAGGTACAGCTAGTAGAGTACAAGTGTCTAAAGATGATACTACAATTATTGATGGAGCTGGTGATAAAGAAGCTATCTCTAATAGAGTAACTCAAATCAAAGCAAATGTTGCAGAAGCTACTTCAGACTATGATAAAGAAAAACTACAAGAAAGATTAGCTAAGCTATCTGGTGGTGTTGCTGTGATCAAAGTTGGTGCTGTTACAGAAGCTGAGATGAAAGAGAAAAAAGACCGTGTCGATGATGCTCTACATGCTACTCGTGCAGCTGTGGAAGAAGGTATCGTTGCTGGTGGTGGTGTTGCTCTTATCAGAGCGCAAAAAGCTCTTGATGGTTTAACTGGTGATAATGATGATCAAAACCACGGTATAGCTCTACTTAGAAAAGCAATAGAAGCTCCTCTAAGACAGATCGTACAAAATGCTGGTGGCGAGTCTTCTGTAGTTGTAAATGAAGTAAAAGCTAAAGAAGGTAACCACGGTTATAATGCAGCTAATGATACTTATGGTGATATGGTTGAGATGGGTATCTTAGATCCAACTAAAGTTACTCGTTCAGCTTTACAGCATGCTGCTTCAATTGCTGGTCTAATGATCACAACAGAAGCTATGGTTGGTGAGATCAAAGAAGATGCTCCTGCTATGCCTATGGGTGGCGGCATGGGCGGTATGCCAGGCATGATGTAATCTAAAAATTATTTATATGCTAATTCTTAACATTTGATTAGCATTTCTTTGGAACTCGTAAGAGCTTTTCTCAATACTATATTTATAATTATTTTTATCTAATACCTCCAATACTTTATCTAAGTGTTTAGACCTATTTGATTCTAAATCAAGTATTGGAAATATTTTTACTTCAGATTTTGCTAATCTACACATTTCTAAAATTGATTTTATGTGGAAATCTAAATCTAGTTGCTCACTATATAAAAATAAAAAGTGAGAGCATAAGACTATATCGAAAGATTTATCTGCAAAGGAAGATAGATCTGGTAGTGTATTATATATGTATCTGCCTTCAGACTTACCACGCTCATAATCTCTAAGGAAATTATCCATAGACTTCATGCGAATATCATAGAGAGCATCTATAGACTCTATGTTTTTCCATACATATTTATCTTTATTTATTCTAAGTTGTTCCATTACTTCATTTGAAGTTTCAATAATTCGTTGTTTTATATCCTTTTCAGAAAACTTATAAGTTGGGTCTATAGAAGTAATATTTCCACCTAAACTAGTTGCTTCATAATTAAAACTTGAAGGCCCGTCACCACAACCTAAAATTTTTGACTTTAAGTCATTTTCTGAGAGTAAGAACATTTGTTTGTATTCTTCAAGGCTTCGCCCCCACGGGACAATATTTTTCAATTCCATCTAAAAATCCTCTATAAGTTAACTTTATAATTTAGCTTTATCTCATCACCAGTGATTCCTCGAAATCCCCAATTAGAGGGTTCACTTTCTATAATACAAATTTCTATATCATTAAGGGCGATCTTTAATTCTTTGTTTATATTTTTGAATAAAGATTTTATTAGATTTTTCTTTGTACTAGTTTCTCTTCCTTTCATCATCATGATTTCAATAATTATATATTGCTGAGTTTTATCATTAGGAAATATCATATTCTCTTGATCAAAAGAGATAAAACGGTGAAACTTTTTGTCTTTAGGAAAAGATAATACATCAACTATTGTGGTATGGACTATCTCGGATAGTTGCTCTTTAATTTCTTTTAGATTCTTTTCTAAGCTAAATATCTTTACTTGTGGCATTCGTATTACTTTTTATTATCAGTTTTATATATGATAGTTATTTTTCTAAATATTTAGAATATTGTTATATATTTATTTCTGATTACATATAATAAAACTTATTATTTATCTTAAAGAGTATAGTTATGGGTTCAGTTTCAACTGAAAATAAGGTTTTAGGTCTAAAAGATGTAACAATAATGGCAGTTACAGCTAACTTTGGTATTCGTTGGATACCTGTTGCTGCTTGTTTAGGCGCTTCAGCAATATTCTTCTGGATACTTGGTGCGCTAATGTTTTTCTTACCACTTGTTGTAATTGCGGTTCAACTCTCTAAAAAGCATCCTGATGAAGGTGGTATTTATTCATGGACTGTTAGAGCCTTGGGTGAAAAAGCGGGTTTTATGGTAGCTTGGCTTTATTGGGTCAATACTGTGTTTTACTATCCAGCAGTACTTATTTTCTTAGCAACGAATTTTGCATATTTTATTGGAAGGCCTGATTTGGTTAGTAATCACTATTATATTACGATTGTAGTTTTAACAGCTTTTTGGCTAGTGACAATTGTTAGTTTTTATGGGCTAAAAGCAAATAAATACCTAGTTGATATTGGTGGTGTTTTAGGTTCATTTTTACCTGCTATAGCAATTATTGTTTTAGGTTTTATTGCATATTTAATGGTAGGGCAAAGTGCAACTGATTTTTCTTTAGGGAATATCATACCTCACGATAATGTCTGGCATAATCTATCGACTTTGACAATTATTATGTTTGCAATGGCAGGTATTGAGATTATCCCAACTTTTGCAAACTCAGTAAAAGATGCTAAACGTAATTTGTATTATGGTCTGATGATTTCAGCTTTTATTTTATTAGGGTTATATATCTTAGGGACAGTTGCTTTAAATTTAGTTGCTTCACCGGATACTATAAATAGTGCCTCTGGTCTTATGCAGGCATTCGAAGTAATAGGTCAAAGATTTGGTTGGGATTGGTTTCCAAGGTTGATGGCTTTTTTACTTACATTTGCAGAGCTTGCTGCAGTAAGCATCTGGCTTTTAGCTCCAGTAGTTATGTTTTTTAAATGTACTCCTAAAGGCATACTTCCTGAATGGTTACATAAGACTAATAAACATGACTCACCTAGAAATGCCTTAATATTTATGGGAATACTTGTGACATTGATAGTTTTATTGACTAATTTCTTACCATCAGTAAATGTAATGTATCAGGCCTTGATACTTATGGCAACAGTACTTTATTTTATACCATATCTATATTTGGTAGTTGCTTATATAAAACTTAAGGATAATAGTTATAAATATATTCTAGGAGCTTTAGTTTTTATATCAACTTCGTTGGGTATTATTTTTAGTTTCCAACCACCTGGAGATTTAAAAGGATTTTATGATATTGCAATATATGAGTTTGAGCTGATTTTAGGACCTATAGTATTTATTTTGATAGGGTGGCTATTATTTAAATTTAGAAAAGTAAAGTAAGTGAATTCTTATTAATATTTCTTTAGAATTTTATCAAGAGTGTTTGTTGAAAGTATTCTTTTGAATATTGCCATAATCCAAGTAGCTTTTGTTATATAGTATCTTGGCTTAGGTTTATTAGAATTAATTATTTTCTCAACTACTTTAGCAACTGATAGCGCAGGTTCATTAAAAGGTACAGGTTTGTTTTGGCGAGCAAGTATTTTTTCATACTCATCTTTATGGGCAGAATTTTCGTAATCAACATTTTTTATAGTCTTGATAGAGTTTTCTCTAAATTTACTAGTTATAGGCCCTGTGTTTAAGCTAGTTATAAATATATTTGAACCTTCAAGCTCTAAACGCATTGTATCAGTTAGCCCTTCAATTGCATATTTACTAGCATTATAAAAACCACGATATTTCATTGAAACAAGCCCTAATACAGAACTATGTTGGATTATTTTACCATAGCCTTGTTTACGCATTATTTTCATCGCTTTTGTAGTTAGATAGTGAAGTCCAAAAACATTAGTTTCAAACTGTTCGTTTAAGAACTTCGTCTCTATATCTTCTATAGCTCCTGCTTGACCGTATCCGGCATTATTAAACACTACATCAAGAGTTCCATTAGTCTTAGTTAAAATATCATCTAGAGCATTATCTATACTTTGATAATTAGTTACATCAATTAAATAAGTTTCAAAACCCTCAGAAATTAAAGCATCGACATCTTTTTGTTTTCTTGCTGATGCGAAAACTCGGTGGCCGAGCTCTTTAAGATGAACAGCTGTAGCATATCCTATACCACAGTGAGAGCAGCCTGTTATTAAGATCGATTGTTTTCTCATGTTTGAGTTATTTATTTTATAGTGACTTGGTAACTTAGTTTAAGTTAAAGCGCTTGTCATGTAAATTATTATAGTTATTTTATTCGTAGTAAATAGTTTTATGGTTTATAATACTCGATTACTACAAATTTATAATAGAAGATTATTGTATGTTTATTATTGACGGTTGTTGTCCTCTTTTAGTTGATAGATCTAAAATACAAGACTATAGAGAAGGAGGATGTTCGATTGTAACTCCAACAGTGGGGCAAAATTATGGGTATTCTTTAACTTATGGTTATGTTAAAGAATGGTTTGACTTTGTAAACTCTAGTGAAGATCTTTTACTAATAAAAGACTTGTCAGATTTGGAAAAGCTTCAAAATAGTCAAAAATTAGGTGTGGTTTTTCACTTTCAAGGTACGGATGCTATTGAGGGAGATATTGATAATGTAACTGTTTTTAAGCAGTTAGGAGTCAATATAATGCAACTAACATATAACAAGAAAAACCTAATAGGTAGTGGATGTGAAGTTGAGCAAGACCAAGGATTGACTTCCTTAGGTTTAGATTTTATAGATAAGTGCAATAAAGAGAAAGTGATTATAGACTGTGCCCATACTGGTGAAAAAACATCACTTCAGGCCATTGAAAGATCATCATCACCTGTGATTATTTCACATGCTAATCCTTATGAGTGTCACGCAACTCATTCTTCGAGAAATGTCTCTCGTAAGCTTATTAAAGCTATAGCTGATAATGGTGGTGTGATAGGATTAACTGGATTTCCACCATTTTTAACTTCAGATAATCATCCTAGTACAGAGTGCTTCATGAAGCATCTTAACTATTTAATAGACACAGCAGGTATTGAGCATGTTTCTTTAGGTTTGGATTATTATGAAGGTATGTCTCCATATATGAGTGATGTAGAGGCAAAAGCTTTTTATGATAAAATGAAGTCAAGAGGAGATTGGTCAGATGATTATACTCCACCTCCACATTACTATCCTGAAGGTATAGAAACTCCAAAGAAAATTAAAAACTTAATACCTATTATGCAGAAGTACGGCTATAAAGATAGTGATATTGCCAAGGTTATGGGAGAGAATCTTCTAAGAATTTACAAAGAAGTATGGTAGTTTATAGTAAACTAATTTAGAAAACTACAATGAACTATTACAGGGCGCGTAAGCTTGTTAAACTGAAAAAATCTCTTGGTCAAACTAAAGGTCTTAGATTTGTAGAAGAGAAGTTACTTAAAAAGTCTTTGTGGCGTTTAAGCTATGGATCTGTTGCAAGAGCTTTAATGATAGGTTTATTTTGGATGATGATCCCGATGCCTTTTCAGATGATTCCGACAGTTATTATGTGTGTTTATCTAGGAGCAAATATACCTATAGCTATAGCTTGCGTATGGATTAGTAATCCTGTTACATGGTTACCGATATATTTTGCTAATTATATTTTTGGTAGTTTTTTACTTGGGTTAAATATTAATATAGTAGATTGGCGCTCTTATGCAACCTATGTTATGCAAAATATTGATCAGTTTTGGCGACCACTATATTTAGGTAGTATTGTCGGTGGATTAGTATTAGGGATAGTAGCTTTTTTATTGGTTTATTTAGTTAAGTTCTTGAGAAGAGGTTAACTTTTTTTTTTAATAAATTTACCAAAGAGTTTTTGCAAGAGTCCTTTTTGTTTATCATTAGGCTCTTCGATAGGAGTGAAGTTTTGTTTTTTCTTTAAAATTTTTACTTCTACTTCTTGTTCTTCTTCAGGTTGCTCAGCTTGGTCATTTAGATTTTGTACGTGATGATCTTTAATATGTACATATTGATTATCTTTAACTTCTAAGCTTTCACTTTGATATGATAACTCAAGGTCAGCTGTTTTAGGGACTTTAGATGGCTTTATAGAGAATTTATTTGGTGATATTACATATACACCGTTTTCATTCTTTTGGATAAATCCTTGTTCTACTAATCCTCTACGATATTTATAAATAGTACTTTTAGATACACCAAAGCTATCTGCTAATTTAGCAGGACTTGTGTTGTTTTCTATAGCCTTTAATATAGCTTTTTTAATATCTAACTCTTTTGAAGCGGGGATTTTCATACTATGTAGCAACTCGTCTGTATCTAAGGGGTTATTATAACTTAGCTTTTCATCTTATACAACTTGTCCAGCGGCCCAACCAGAAGCCCAAGCCCATTGAAAATTGTAACCTCCAAGCCATCCTGTAACATCAACAACTTCACCAATAAAATATAAGCCTTTGATTTTGTTGGATTCTAATGTTTTTGACGATAGTTCATCGCAACTAACACCACCTAGTGTTACCTCTGCGGTGCGATAGCCTTCAGTGGTTTGAGGATATATAATCCACTCATGTAATTTTGTATGAAGGATATTTATATCATCAAAAGATAAATCACAAGCTCTTTTATTTAGTATGCCATCATCAAAAAAAACAGCAACAAAGTTTTTAGGAAATAACTCCGATAATATGTTTTTTATAATTGATTTTGACCCTAGTGCTTTTTTTTGATTTAGAAAATCGTTGATTTGGACATTTGGTGATAGATCAATTTTTATAGATTCTCCAGTATTCCAATATGATGATATCTGTAAGATAGCTGGACCACTTAAGCCTTTATGTGTAAAAAGGATATTTTCATCAAAATGTGTTTTATCATTAGATACTCTACAAAAAATAGAAATTCCCTTTAATTGTCCAAATCTTTTTTGATCTTTTTGATTAAATATAAAAGGTACCAATCCAGCTCTTTGAGTGTTTACTTTTAGACCAAATTGCTTTGCTATTTTATAGCCAAAGCCTGTCGCTCCCATTGTCGGGATTGATAAACCACCAGTAGCAATTACAAATGAGTTACATGTATAGTCATTATCCTGTGTAGTAATATGAAATAGCTCATCTTGTTTCTTTATACTCGTTATTGATGTGTGTAGCTTTATTTGGGCATTATATTTTTTACATTCATCTAAGAGCATATTAACTATATCTTTAGCTTTATTATCACAAAAAAGTTGCCCTAAAGTTTTTTCATGAAAGGGTATTTGATAATCACTTACTAAGGATATAAAGTCCCATTGAGTATAGCGAGATAGAGCGGATTTCATGAAGTGTTGATTATCAGCTATATATCTATCAGGTGCAATATTATAGTTAGTAAAGTTGCAACGCCCACCACCAGACATCAATATTTTTTTACCAACTTTATTAGCGTGATCTAGCACAAGTACTTTGCGATTTCTTTTTGCTGCTTCGATAGCACACATAAGCCCAGCAGCGCCTGCGCCGATTATTATCACATCGAATTTACTATTTGGTATAGTCATTATAGAAAAATATACTTTATTTATAGTTATATGAAGTAAAGTATATCAGTTGTTTGAATTTTTTAGGAAAAAGAAATAAAAGAAAGGTTATTAATATCTACCTTGTTGGATCATCGCTTCAGCAACTTTTTCAAAACCAGCTAAATTAGCACCAGCAACTAGGTTATAACCAAGGTTATATTTACTACTAGCAAACTTACAAGCATGGAAAATGTTTGCCATGATTTGTTGTAGTTTAGCTTCAACTTCTTCAGCTGTCCAAGATAGACGTGCTGAGTTTTGTGACATCTCTAAACCAGAAACAGCAACACCACCTGCGTTAGCAGCTTTACCCGGAGCTAGGTTTATACCTTTTTTCATTAAGAACTCAATAGCTTCGTTAGTAGTAGGCATGTTAGAAGCTTCAACAACGTATTTAACACCAGCCTCAATAAGTTTTTTAGCATCTTCAACATCTATTTCATTTTGAGTTGCTGCAGGAATAGCGATATCAGCTTTTATACCCCAAGGCTTCTCACCTGGGTGCCAGCTAGCATCGAACTCTTTAGCATAATCTTGCATAGTTTTTTCACCATTACGGATTTTTAGCAAGAACTCGATTTTTTCTTCTGTTGTGATACCTTCAGGATCATGAACAAAACCTTTTGAACCAGAGATCGTAACAACTTTACCACCTAGTTGAGCAACTTTCTTACATACACCCCAAGCAACGTTACCATAACCAGAAGTTACTATAGTTTTACCTTCCATAGTTTCGCCATCATGCTTAAGCATTTCGTCTAAGAAGAAAACAGCACCATAACCAGTAGCTTCTGGACGAATTAAGCTTCCGCCAGACTCAAGAGATTTACCAGTTAGTACACCATTTTCAAAAGAGTTTCTTACTCTTCTATATTGACCATACATATAGCCAATCTCTCTACCACCTACACCGATATCACCAGCAGGAACATCTCTATCTGGACCAATATGACGTTGTAGCTCCATCATGAAGCTTTGGCAGAAATTCATGATTTCTTGTTCAGTTTTGCCTTTAGGGTCAAAGTCAGCACCACCTTTACCACCACCCATAGGAAGTGTAGTTAAACTGTTT